>JBELLC010000006.1:0-46497 GCA_042088965.1 Nisaea sp.
GCGTGACGGGAGGCTGTCAGTATGGTCGTAAAAGTTGAATTCCATTTTGATTTTGGCAGTCCCAATGCCTATTTCTGCCATCGCTTAATCCCCGCAATTGAAGCGCGGACAGGGGTCACATTTGACTATGTGCCGATTCTATTGGGCGGGGTTTTTAAGCTTACCAACAATCAATCACCGATGGCACAGTTCGATGGTGTGAAGAATAAAAACGAATATCAACGCCTTGAAACAGCGCGATTTATTCGCAAACACGCCTTGGATCGATTCCAGCGTAATCGGTTTTTTCCGGTGAACACAATCCAATTAATGCGGGCAGCTGTGGCCATGAAACCGTCTGCGCAGTTCGCCGGTTTTGTGGACAGCATTTTTCAGGCGATGTGGGAGCAGTCCAAAAAAATGGATGACAGCAATGAGTTCGCCGCTGTGTTGCAGGATGCAGGCTTTGACGCCGCAGGGCTGATTGCCGAAATTCAAGATCCAGTCATCAAACAGGCCCTGGTCGACAATACTGCCGACTCTGTCGCCCGCGGAAATTTTGGCGCGCCAACATTTTTCGTGAAGGATGAAATGTTTTTCGGCAAGGATCGCTTGGTCGATGTAGAAGATCAAATCATGGCTGAAAAAACCCCAGCCGCCCCCTGTAAATGACAAACCATGTTTAAAAGAGAGTAGCGTTCATGACCGATATTCCGGTGGAAATGCAGGCGATTGAGATCAAACCGTTTGGACCACCTGAAGGCTTGGTGCCCTGTCGCCGGGAGACCCCTGTGCCAGAGGCAGGAGAGGTTCTGATCGATATTGCCTATGCCGGGGTGAACCGCCCTGATGTGATTCAGCGCCTTGGCAATTATCCACCACCAGCAGGGGCATCAGATATTCCGGGCCTGGAAGTTTCTGGCACCATTGCAGCGGTGGCGGGGGATGTTACCGACTGGCAGGTTGGAGACGCGTGCTGCGCTTTAGTCCCGGGTGGTGGCTATGCGCAATTTTGCACAGCGCCTGCGGTCCAGTGCCTGCCCGTTCCAGCGGGCTTTGATTTGCAACAAGCGGCGGCTTTGCCAGAAACCTTTAACACCGTGTGGAGCAATGTTTTTGATCGTGGCGGCTTGCAAGCAGGCGAGACGATTCTCATTCATGGTGGCTCAAGCGGCATTGGCACCACCGCCATTCAATTGGCCAAGGCGTTTGGTGCCACAGTATTTACGACCGCTGGATCAGCTGAAAAATGCCAAGCTTGCCTTGCGTTAGGGGCCGACAGGGCGATCAATTACCGTGAAGAGGATTTTGCCGAGATCGTCAAACAGGCGGGTGGTGCAGATGTCATTCTAGACATGGTTGGCGGGACCTATATCAACAAGAACATCAATATTCTCAAGCTTGATGGCCGGCTGGTTTTTATCGCCTTTCTCGGTGGCCCTGTGGTTGAGAAATTTAACTTTCAAAAGGTCATGCTAAAGCGGTTAACGATCACAGGTTCAACCTTGCGACCGCGCAGCATCTCTGATAAAGCCGCGTTGGCAAGTGCGTTGAGGCAACAGGTTTGGCCCTTGCTTGAAAAGGGCAGTATCAAACCAATTATTGATCAGGTTTTCGACCTTGAGGATGCGGTGGGCGCCCATCGACTGATGGAATCAAGTCAACACATTGGCAAAATTTTACTGCGGGTAGGGTAAGTGATGACACAGGGCGGTGATGGTGCGTGGGGTTGGTTGCAAAACCCAAAAGCTGCGGTGCCAGGCGACGCAATCCCAGGGGCAGGGGTTCTGACGGCCAATGGTCTAAACCAAGTGAAAGAAGAAATCACAACCTGGGATGATTATGCGCCCACGCCCTTGCATAACCTTGCGGGACTGGCGGCAGACCTTGGGTTCGCAGGACTTGCCTACAAGGACGAAAGTGCCCGCTTTGAATTACAGAGCTTTAAAGCTTTGGGCGGTGCTTACGCGGTTATTCGTCAGGCCCAGCAATATCTTGAAAGCCAGCTTGGCAAGACAGTGACAACGGCAGATATTCGCGCTGGTCTATACCGTGCGTACCTGCAAGATTGGACCGTCTGCACCGCGACTGACGGTAATCATGGCCGGTCAGTTGCCTGGGGTGCGCGGATGGTCGGCTGCCGGGCAATCATTTATATCCATGCCACCGTCAGCGAAGGGCGCAAAGAGGCGATGGAAGGCTTTGGAGCTGAGGTCCGGCGGATTGACGGCAATTATGATGACTCGGTTCGCTTGGCGGCAGCAGACGCTACAGATGCTGGCTGGATCGTCGTCTCTGATACCTCATGGCCAGGCTATGAGGCCATCCCCACGGATGTGATGCATGGCTATATGCTGATGGCGGATGAAGCGATTGTACAAATGGCGGGTAAGCGTCCGACCCATGTGTTTTTGCAAGGTGGTGTGGGTGGCATGGCCGCTGCCGTTGCAGCTGCCTGTGATTTCCATTGGGGCGCTGATCGGCCGATGATTATCATTGCAGAACCAAACCAAGCGGCCTGTCTGTACGCGACCGCTGATGCGGGCAAACCTGTCGTTGTGCCGGGGGAACTGGATACGTTAATGGCCGGGCTTGCGGCTGGAGAAGTCTCGCCATTGGCGTGGCGGGTTCTGCGAGAGGTTGGCGATGGTTTCGTTTATTTGCCTGACAGCGATGTGCCACCTCTGATGCGAAAACTGGCACAGGGTGTGGCAGGCGACCCGCCAGTTATTGCGGGGGAATCAGCTGTTTGCGGTCTGGCGGCGGCAACACGTTTGTTGACTGACCCAGAGGCAGCCGTTGCGTTTAAGCTTGATGGCAATAGCGAGATTCTTATTTTCGGATCAGAAGGGGCCACAGACCCGGCGCTGTATCATGAAATTATTTCAGCAGCCTGATTTGGGTTTTTGTCAACATTGCTGGCAGCGCTGTTACCAGCTGCTATTGGTGATCGTTTTGGCCTGCACGACTGGTGCAGCCCAAAGCGGCGCCCCAAAAGCGGTCTTTGCTTCCCAAGGTATGGTCGCCAGTGCCGAGGCGCTGGCCAGTCAGGTCGGTGTTGATATCTTGAAAGCGGGCGGGAACGCCGTCGATAGCGCGGTTGCTGTTGGCTTTGCACTGGCGGTGACGTTTCCACAGGCGGGTAATCTTGGCGGTGGCGGTTTTATGCTGCTGCGGATGGCGGCGGCAGAGTCTTCTATTGCCATTGATTACCGTGAGAAAGCGCCGCTGGCGGCGACATCTAAGATGTTTCTCGATCGGGCGGGTACGGTAGATAAAAAACGCGCCCGCTTTAGCCATTTATCGGTTGGTGTTCCCGGTACCGTCGCGGGGCTACTCCTGGCCCAGAAGCGCTATGGCAGGCTGCCGCGCGCGGCGGTCTTGGCGCCTGCAATTGCTTTGGCAGAAAACGGCTTTCGAATGCCAGCAGCTTTGACAGAAAGCTTCGAGCGCCGCCGTGAGCGTTTCAGCCAATGGCCGGCAACCATGGCAGTGACGTTTAAACCGGATGGCAGTGCCTATCCGCCCGGAGCGTTATTTCGGCAAGGCGATCTCGCAGCGGTTTTAAAGCGAATTTCCAAACAGGGTCACGCGGGCTTTTATAGTGGGAAAACCGCACGCCTGATTGCGGCTGATATGCGCCGCCATGGTGGTCTGATCACAATGGCTGATTTTGCCGTCTATCAAGCTGTGGTCCGGCCTGTGGTGAGCGGCAGTTATCGCGGCTATCAGATTGAATCGATGCCGCCGCCAAGTTCCGGCGGGGTGCATCTTGTTCAAATGTTGAATATGTTGTCGGCGTTTCCGATTGCCGAATGGGGCCACAATAAGCTGCCAACGATCCATACAATGGTTGAAGTTATGCGGCGGGCATACGCTGACCGAAGTGAGCATTTGGGCGATCCAGATTTCTGGTCTGTGCCGTTGTCAGGATTGACCAATCCGCGCTATGCCGCTGATTTAATTGCCGATATCGATCCTCAATTGGCAACACCGTCTGTCAAAATTAAGCCCGGAAAACCAGCCGCCTATGAAAGCCCTGAAACCACTCACTATTCCATTATCGATGGCGATGGGAATGCTGTTTCAAATACCTATACCCTGAACTTTGGTTATGGCACGGGGATCGTTGCGGCAGGCACGGGGATTTTTTTAAACAATGAGATGGACGATTTCTCGGCCAAGCCGGGCAGTCCCAACGCCTATGGGCTGATTGGTGGTGCGGCGAACGCAATTGCGGCTCAAAAGCGACCACTAAGCTCGATGACCCCAACCCTTGTGAGCCGTGATGGACAGGTTGTCTTAGCCACGGGGAGCCCAGGGGGAAGTCGGATCATTACCAGTGTTTTGCAGATGGTTATGAATGTCATCGATCACCGCATGGATATTGCAGCGGCAACCCAGGCGAGCCGTTTTCATCATCAATGGTGGCCAGATCATATCCGTATCGAAGAGGGGCTCAGCCAAGAGGTGCAAGCAGGTTTGCGGCAGCGTGGACATAAGCTGAAACCAACGGGCCGCATTGGCAGCGTGCATTCCGTTATGCGCACTGGGCAGGGTTTCTATGGGTTTTCGGATCGTCGCCGGGCGCGCGGTAAAGCGATTGGCTTTGACGGATAGGCACGCTTTGGTCATGAAATTGGCGGATGACCATGATTTTGGTTGTGGCGCTTGTTTCTGGTGCTGAATTTATGTAGAATGGCGCGGTAAAAAGACGGTAGGCAGTGTCGTTGGTGACGGTATAGGTGAATGATCACCCTGCGCGCCTTCCGCCGCCTTGAGGTGGCGGCTTATCAGCACACTTGTTTTGGACAATGCTGGCAAATGTCTCTTGATCGCAGAAATTTAATGGCGCAGACCCGAGCGAAGTTGAGCTCTTTGCTCCAAGAGCGCCAACTGATCATGCGCACCAGCGGTGAAACCCGTTTGCTGACCCTTTCTGTCAACGTGCAATGGGGCCTTATTGTTATGGCTGCGTGCATGCTGGCGGTGATGGCAATTTTATCATTTAGTTTTGTCCATCACGCAGACCGCCTCGAAGCGGAACAGAATCTTACTCAAAAAGTGCAGGCAGACTACAATCAGTTGCTTGATCACCTTGACCGTTACAAAGCATCGGTTGCCACCGCGACCAACGAAATACGCGAAACAGAAAGTCAATTGCGGCGTATATTTGGGCAAAATGAAACCTTGAGGCAGACCTTGATGTCAAAGGAATCGGCGCTTGAGGTTTCCCAAAAACAGCGCGCTCATGCGGAGCTTTCGTCTCTGGAATTGGGCCAACAATTGAATTCGCTTGGGCGCGATCTGAAACAGATCTCAGCAAAGAATGAGGGCCTCGAAGGGCATATAAATTCCTTGCGGAGTGCGTTGGCGGTTAGCAAATCTGAAAATGATCAGATGGGAGCGGCTTATACGGCGCTCGACCGTCGGATCTGGCAATTGCATAATGACTTAAAGGGCTCAAAAACCCGAAATATTTATCTCAAAGGTCATGTCAAAAATCTCAAAGGTGATCTCGATCAAGTCAAAGCAGACCTGCGGCAGGTGCTGCGGGAACGCCAATCAATCAGAGCAGAGAATAAGACTTTGAGCGATCACGTTGCAGAATTGAATGAGACCTTGAAGGGACTGGAGAGTGAGCATTCAAACCGCCTTGAGGCAATTTACGCGCGGGCCCAAGAACGGAGCAGTTTGCTGGAAAAGGTGATTCGGCGGACTGGCATTGATATGGTCGATCTGTTGCCAATTCCAGAAGGCATGCTGCGTGGCCAAGGGGGGCCGTTTATTCCGCTTCATCCAGACTTTGAAGGTGATGAGTTAGAGGACGACCAACCTATTCTGGAAAAAATCCGAACCGCTGCTGGACGCTGGCAACAAATCGAAGATGTGTTTTTATCAATGCCCTTGGCGGTGCCAGTGAAGCATTATTATGTTGCCAGCCGTTTCGGTCGCCGCCGTGATCCTTTCAACGGCCGGTGGGCACGCCATGAGGGATTAGACCTGGCTGGACCGATTAAGCAACCTGTTTTCGCCACGGCGAATGGCCGGGTGACGCATGCAGGCTGGCTTGCGAAATATGGTAAGTTGGTTGAGATTGATCATGGGAATGACATTGTGACAAGATTCGGCCATCTCCATAAGATAACCGTTAAAAAAGGTGATCAGGTGACGATTGGTGACAGCATCGCCTTGCTTGGAAATACCGGGCGGAGTACAGGGCCGCATGTGCATTATGAAGTACGCTACAAAGGTAAACCGTTGGATCCATGGAAGTTCTTGAGGGCAACACGCAATGTTCGGTGAAAAAGATACAAAAAAAACAAAATCGGCCGCAAAAATTTGTGTTCCGTCCATCATAAGCAGTGATTTAGAAATTGATGGTAACCTGAAAAGTACTGGTGACATTCAGATTGATGGCCGGGTTAATGGTGATGTCACAAGTAATACCCTCACCATTAGCGTACAAGCAGTTGTCCGTGGCACGCTTCAGGCGACGGATGTGGTCATTGCGGGTGAGGTAATCGGGTCAATTCAGGCAAAGAATGTCAAACTCTCGAAATCGGCGCATATCACGGCGGACATTTGTCACGAAAGTCTCGCGATTGAAGCTGGCGCTCATTTTGAGGGCCATTGCCGTCAAATCAACGAAGGCAAATATGCCTTGGATGCGACCCCAAAGCAGGTTTCTTTGCCGCCAAAGCGTCTGGTGACGAAAGCTGACGCCAAAACGGTGGAGTCCGAGGTAATTTCGTAGCGGTTAACGGGTCAAGCTGCTTGCAAATACCTGCGGATCAACGTTGCCACCTGAGCAGACCACCACGACGGTGCGATCTTTGATCTCACATTGGCCATTTAAAATCGCCGCTAGGGCAACAGCGCCGCCGGGCTCAACGACGATTTTTAGGGTCTCAAAGGCCAACGCCATGGCGCGGCGGGCCTCCGCATCGCTGGCGGTCAAGCCACCGCTCAATAATCGGTGATTGATTGAAAAGGTAATTTCGCCAGGTGTGGGCGCCAAAAGCGCATCACAGATCGACCGAGCGTCAGGCCCATTGGTAAGCCGCTCACCCGCGACAAGCGACCGGCTGGTGTCATCAAAATCCTCTGGCTCTGCTGAATAAACAGCTAAGTCAGGACATTTCGTTGCCAGTGCCAAGGCAATTCCCGAAACCATCCCGCCGCCGCCGCAGGGCGCAATAACGGCATCGGCATGAATGTCCTGATCGGCAAGTTGTTGGGCAATTTCAAGGCCGATCGTGCCTTGTCCAGCAATGACACCTGGGTCGTCATAGGGTTTTACAATGGTGGCCCCGCGTTCGGCGGCCAGACGCGCGCCAATTTCTTCACGGACGTCGGTATAACGATCATAAAAGATCACCTCAGCACCATCAGCGCGGGTGTTGGCGACTTTGATGGCGGGGGCATCACTTGGCATGACAATCGTTGCGGGCACCCCAAAGGCGCGGGCGGCAGCGGCCACGCCTTGGGCATGATTACCGGATGAATAGGCGACCACACCAGCGGCGATTTGATCGTCTGGGATTAAGGAAAGCCGATTAAAGGCCCCGCGAAACTTAAACGATCCGGTGCGCTGCAAACACTCTGCTTTGATCAAAACACGGCCGCCAACACGGTCATTTAACAACTGCGATTCCAGCAACGGCGTTGTCAATGCTTTACCCTCAAGGCGCTGAGCGGCAGCCATAATATCATCGAATTGGGGCATGTCGGGGAGTGCCGGATTACGCATTGTCTTCTCGTCTATCAATGACATTTATAAACGCTAAGTTTACCAAGACGGTGCTGCGATACCATCACTATTTACTGATCAGTTTCTGGGCGATCCGGCGGGGGTGTAGCGCCAACAGCTGCCAGCTGACAGGCTAGGAGACACCACTGTTGGGCTGTCAAATAAGGCTGGGATGAATTGCCTGGCATGTCCTGTTTATGGCGGTAAACAACGGTTGCTTCCAATACCCGTTGCACATAATTGCGGGTCTCACTAAACGGAATGCTTTCAACCCAATCAATCATCGTAATGGCTTCTGTGCGCGGGTCGCCATAACTTTTCAGCCAGCGTTTGACCCGATGCGGTCCTGCATTGTAGGCCGCAATCGCTAACGGGTAAGCGCCGTCAAACCGCTTAATCATATCCTCCAAGTAGCGCTGCCCGAGGCTCAGATTGAACCCGGGATCATTCAGCAAACGGTCTTTGCGGTAAACCAGCTTGGTTTTGCGGGCAATCTGCTGTGCGGTCGCGGGCATTAACTGCATCAATCCACGCGCTCCGACGCGGCTGATGGCGCGGCTGTCAAAGGCGCTTTCCTGGCGAATAAGACCATGAAGTAGCGCCGGTTCGAGCGCTCTGGGGGCAGGGCGTAGGCCGCTGGATAACTGTGGATAGCCGTTTTCGATAAGGTGCTGGCCTTTGCGGGCCGATTGGCGGGCGCTGTAAACCGCCAGATCTGGACGCTTAATCGCGTGGCCGAATTGGGCCAATTGAGTGTTGTTAATCTTTGGATGGTGCGCGCGCATCAAAGCGCGAAAGAAAATCTCTGTAAGTTCGCGGTCGCCGGTGGCGGCCAAGGCCCGTGTCGCTTTGACCAATTCATGGCTTTTAAAAGCCTGATCAAGCGGCGTTTGGAGCTGTATTGGCAGCATAATCTGTGGGTGATTTAACCGCTGTGCGGCAAGCTGACCGTAGTAGGTTGTGGTGTGGATAGCTGCCTTTTCAAATTGCTGCTGGGCGTCATCATGGCGACCCATTTCACCCAAGGTACGGCCAGCCCAAAAATATGCGCGGGCCAAACTAATCGGTGTTGTGACGTTTTTACTGAGTTTTTCGAAATGCCGCAATCCGCGTTCTAGTTCGTTCAAATGGTTAAGGGCGATCCAGCCCGCAAGCCATTCAGCCTCGGCAAAGGACGCGCCGCTTTTTTGATGATGATTGGCGGCGATGATATAGGCATCGCGTGGACGAGATTGGCGGAGTAACCGGCGGATGATGATACGTCGCTCAATCCACCATTTACGCGCAAACCCGTGCGGAGCAGGCGCTGTCCGCAGTAACTCAAAGGCCCCATCGGTCAATTGCCGTTTGCGCCGCCAACGCACCCGCTCATAAATCAAGCCTGCATCCTGTTGTAACTGGGGTGGCACCCGGCGAATGGCCTGATCAACGCCTGCCGCTTGGCGGCGCAGCTTGAGGCGGGCATCGGCAAGCTTTCGTCTATCCGCGGGCAGATACCAACTTGCACGTTGTGCGCTGTTATGCTGGCCGCGCCACATTAAATGGTCAAACCGACGCCAGTGATCATCTGCTGTCAGATATTGCCGGTAACGCTGATAAAATTGTTTTTCTTGGCGTCTTATGAAGGCTGTCTGATGCCAGGTCTGACGCACCAAAGCGCGCACTTTTTTTGGCAGGCCATGCTGTTGATAGGCGGCGATCAAACGACGTTTGCCGGCAGCAGATAATGGCTGGTATTCGGTCAGCCACGCGATGACCTGCGAGGGGGGTAAGCTTGCTGGCATGATTGCTTCGGCGCGCCGCCGTAGGCTGAGACGCCAGGGCCAATCTGGGTTTTGCGTTAAAAAGGCTGTTATTTCTGAATAGTGGCTTTTGCCGCGCGGGTCGGTTAAGCGCAGCCAGGTCAGAATTTTTTGGTGTATCGCCGGTGTCTGTTTGCCAAACAGCTTTTGGATATCGTCCCATTTCCCCTTATTCGCGAATTTAAGCGCCTGCCGCAAAGTCAAAATCTCTGGCGTGAGGGCGGCGCTTTGTAGCACTGGACGGGCGAGGGGCAGGGGCATTTGAGCGCCCCCCTGGGCGCTGCCCAGCGATAGGCTGCTCCATAAAATCAGCAAGACAAGTATGGCGCGATACGGCTTCATTAGACCAAGGTACGCCGACCGCAGCATGCAGACAAGTGGCCAGACTTGCCGCCAGTGATGATGCCGCGTATGGTGCGCGTGAAGACACATAGGCGCTGAGGCGCAAGGAGATAAGAATGGGATTTAATCGCGGTAATCCGATGTTCAAAGGATCTTTCGTGGCTTTGATCACGCCTTTTAAAGATGGCGCTTTTGATGAGGCGGCCTATCGCAAACTTGTGGACTGGCAAATTGATCAGGGAACCAATGGGTTGGTGCCGATGGGGACGACAGGCGAATCGCCAACCCTCAGCCATGCTGAGCATAAGCGGGTTGTTGAGTTATGCATCGACGTGACCGCCGGCCGGGTGCCTGTGATCGCAGGCGCGGGGTCTAATTCCACCGCCGAGGCGATCGAATTTGCCACGCATGCAAAAGCTGCTGGTGCAGACGCAATTTTGGTGGTTACCCCATATTACAATAAGCCTACCCAAGAAGGTCTATTTCAGCATTTCAAAGCCATCAATGATGCGGCCGAGATCCCAATGATTATCTATAACATTCCGCCAAGGAGTGTGATCGATATGTCGGTTGAAACCATGGCGCGCTGTGCTGAATTAAGCAATGTGGTCGGCGTGAAGGATGCAACCCAAGATGCTGTGCGGCCGGTAAGAACCCGTGCGGCCATTGGTGCTGATTTCACCCAATTGTCAGGCGAAGACGGCACCATTTTGCCGTATTTGGTGCATGGGGGGCATGGCTGTATTTCGGTGACCGCCAATGTGGCACCCGGCCCCTTGGCCGATATGCATAACGCTTGGCAGGCAGGCGATGTTGATACCGCCATGGCCATTAATGAGCGTTTGCAGCCGCTGCATGACGCGCTTTTTTGTGAGGCAAGCCCAGGGCCTGTCAAACATGCGGCAAATTTGTTGGGGCTGTGCGCGGCCGATACCCGTCTGCCATTGGTGGAAATTGCTGACAGCAGCAAGCAACAAGTCGAATCTGCCTTGCGCCATGCTGGGCTGATCAATTAACAAAACGCAAGCTTAGGTGATCATAGCGGATTATTATGGTTAAAAAAGATACGCCAACAGGGCGCCCTGTCGCGCAAAACCGGCGTGCCCGTTATGATTATGCGATTGAAGACACGCTTGAAGCTGGCCTGGTATTGACAGGCAGCGAAGTGAAAGCTTTGCGGCATTCACAGGCCAGCATTAATGAAGCTTATGCAGGTTCAGACCAAGGCACATTGACGTTATTTAACGCCAATATTCCAGAGTTTTTCCAAGCTGGACGGTTCAATCATGAACCCAAACGCCCGCGCCGTTTGTTGGTGCACCGCCGCGAACGCGATCGTTTGTTGGGGTTGATCCAGCGCGAAGGCATGACCCTGATCCCGTTAAGCCTTTATTTCAACGCGCGTGGAATCGCCAAACTACAGTTGGGACTGGCCAAAGGGAAGCGGAAGTCTGATAAACGTGAGACAGAGAAAAAACGCGATTGGCAGCGCGATAAAGCCCGCATCATGCGCGAGCGCGGATAAACCATTGCGCCGATAACGCCCCTTGGCGCAACTGTGCTGAGCGCGTATAAACCTGTCATCTCACGCCAATATTGGATCGTCATGAGCGCTTTAACTGAGGCCGTTAATCGGCGACGTACTTTTGCCATCATCTCCCACCCTGATGCTGGCAAGACCACCTTGACCGAGAAATTACTGCTCTTTGGAGGGGCCATCCAAATGGCCGGGGCGGTGAAGGCCCGAGGTGAGCAACGGCGGGCCCATTCGGACTGGATGAAAGTTGAGCGTGAGCGCGGCATCTCGGTGGCCTCATCGGTGATGACCTATGATTATCAGGGTTGCACGTTTAACCTGCTTGATACCCCTGGGCACGAAGACTTCTCCGAAGACACCTACCGAACCCTCACCGCTGTTGATAGCGCGGTGATGGTGATTGATGCGGCCAAAGGGATTGAGGCGCAAACCCGCAAACTGTTTGAGGTTTGCCGTCTGCGCGATGTGCCAATCATCACCTTTATCAATAAAATGGACCGTGAAGCGCGCGATAATTTTGAGCTGATTGATGAGATTGAGCAAAGCTTGGCACTGGATATCGCGCCTGCCAGCTGGCCCATCGGCATGGGACCGGCCTTTAAAGGCTGCTACAACTTGCTGGATGATAAGCTGCTGTTGGTGGCGCGCGGCAGCAATGATGTACCGGATGATGGGCAGATTTGCACGGGCTTGGAGGACCCAAAGCTTGACGCGCTTTTGCCGCACCATGCGGTGGCGACATTGCGCGAAGAGGTGGAAATGGCCCGTGGCCTCTGTGCCCAGTTTGACCTTGAATCCTATCGTGCGGGGCATTTATCGCCGGTATTTTTTGGCAGTGCGATTAATAACTTTGGGGTTCGTGAGTTGTTGCAAGGTTTGGCACGTTTTGCGCCGACACCGCGCCCACAGCCCGCCATTGATCGCGATATTCTGCCCGAAGAAAGCAAGGTCAGCGCCTTTGTTTTTAAAATTCAGGCGAATATGGACCCCAAACACCGCGACCGAGTCGCTTTTGCGCGGATTTGCTCAGGTCATTTTAAACGTGGCATGAAAATGAAACATGTGCGCTCAAACAAAACCCTGACCATGCATAACCCCGTAATGTTTCTGGCCCGTGACCGCGAGTTGGCTGAAGAAGCCTTTCCCGGCGATATCATCGGTATTCCTAATCACGGCAATCTGCGGATCGGTGACGCCTTAACGGAAGGCGAGGTAATTCGGTTTGCGGGCATTCCCAGCTTTGCACCGGAATTGCTACAACGGGTGCGCCCCGATGATCCGATGCGGGCCAAACATTTGGAACGCGCGGTCCAACAGCTGGCGGAGGAGGGGGCGGCGAAAGCCTTTAAAACCCGTCTTGGCTCACAATGGATTGTCGGCGTGGTTGGCGCGCTTCAGTTTGAAGTGTTGGCCGATCGAATCCGCACGGAATATGAGGTGCCGTGCCATTTTGAGCCCGCAGGCCTGCATACTGCGCGCTGGCTTATCGCGGCGGATAGTGCCGAGATTAAACGCTTTAGCGATGCGAATAGCGGCGACATGGCCGATGATCACGACGGCGTTCCAGTGTTTTTGGCGCGCAATAATTGGCATCTTCAGCACACCGAAGAAAACTGGACGAAGTTGACCTTCCAAAAGACGCGCGAGCAAAGCTATTAGCCACCTGTTACGGGTGTTAGGGAGACTGCTTTGGCCGTTAGGCCAGCTTTGATGGCGGCGATCGCCTCAGCGCTGGACAGGGTGATGTCAACGCAAATTGGCGCTTCGCTGTCCGTCGGCACTTCAAGGGCGGCAAATTGGCTTTCCAGGAGGCTGGGCGGCATATAATGGCCGTCCCGGCTGGCCAATCTCTGCGCGATGAAATCTTGGCTGCCGTCTAAGTAAACCAGCTGGACGCCGGGGCGGCCTAACCCAAGGCGCTGCCGGTATACCCGCTTTAAAGCAGAACAGGATAGCACCATATCGCGGCCCGCCGTCAGCCAGGTGTCAATTTCTGCCGCCATAAGGTCTAACCATGGCCAGCGATCCGCGTCGTCCAGCGGCGTGCCTGTGGCCATTTTGGCGATATTGGCAGCGGTGTGATAGCTATCGCCTTCGGCATAACCCGCTGATAGTTCGCGCGCGAGTTTTTCTGCAAGGGTTGTTTTACCCGCGCCGCTGACCCCCATGATGACGATAACCATGGCCATTTATGCTCCCTCAATAGGCGACCATTGGCCATGGAAAACACCTGCTTGGTCGCGGCGCTCAAAGCCATGGGCCCCAAATGCATCGCGTTGTCCCTGGATCAATTGGGCGGTTGGACGATCGGAACTCAATCCCTCCACATAACTCAATGAGGCGGCCAGGACAGGCACTGAAATACCGCTGGCCGATGCTGAAGCGAGCAAGCGGCGCAGGTGAGAAAGATCTTTGAAATCGCTGGCATCAAAGATCTGCGTGACACCGTTTTTAACGCGCCTTGCCAAGGTCTCAAGCAGCGGTCCGCGCAGGATACAGCCGGCCCGCCAGACACGCGCCACAGCGGGTAGATCAAGCGGCCAATCATAGCTTTCAGCCGCCGCGTTTAGCACCTGGAAACCCTGTTCATAGGTGGCAAGTTTGGCCAGTGCAAAGGCGCCATAAAGCTGTTCTGGCGTGAGTGGATCAGCAAGGCCTACTGGCCCTGGCAACGTCTGTGATCCGGCGCGTGCGGTCAGACTGCGGGCGAAAACGGCAGCGGCTAAGCTGGGCACAGCTTGGCCCAAATCAAGGGCGGCTGTAATGGCCCAGCGGCCTGTGCCTTTTTGGCCTGCGATGGGGGCAATTTGATCAATTAAATCGCGGTCTGTCTGATCATCTGCTTGGCGTAAAACACCGGCGCTTACGTCCACCAAATAGCCGCCATAGGTTGCCGTTGACCAGCCAGCAAATAAATCAGCGATGTCGCCATTCCCCTGGCCGCCTGCATATTTTGCCAAGCCATAAATTTCAGCCAAAAGCTGCATTTCGCCATATTCGATGGCGTTGTGAAGCATTTTGACAAAATGTCCGGCAGGGGCAGGTCCAAAATGATCAAAGCAAGGGCTGCCATCGGCACTTTTGGCCGCGATTGGCAGCAATAAAGACTGTATCAATTGGACCGCCTCTGCCGCGCCGCCGGCCATCATGGCGGGGCCAAAGCGCGCACCTGCTTCACCACCCGATACACCAAGGCCCATGAACAAGAGCCCGCCTATCGAGAGGTTTTCAGCGCGCCGCTGACTGTCCAAAAAATGTGAGTTACCGCCATCAATGATAATGTCACCTGGTGCAAGCTGTGGCTGTATTTGATTGATCATTGCATCGACAGGCGCACCGGCTGTGACCATCATCAAGATCACGCGCGGACGGCTTAAGTCATGGAGCATCTCACCAAGACTGTCCGCCATTGGAATATCGCCGGCGCGCTTTAACGCAGTGGTATCCCCGACAGGTTCAAAGCCAATAATCTTTGTGCCGTGGTCGATCAGATTGCGGGCGAGTGCGGCCCCCATTACGCCAAGCCCAATCACCCCCATATCTGCCATCATGGTTCCCTTTGAAAATCCATTGCACCCCCCAGGCAAGTAACCCAAGATGACAGTGTGAACAATCCTTTAAGCAGTTTTGCGTGTGAAGGGGTTTCGCTCATGGATCGCATTGACACGGACCGGTTGCTTTTGCGGCGATTTACCCTTGAGGATTTACCCGCCTATACTGAAATTCGCCGCCAACCCGCTTTTTGTCGGTATCTGCTTGGCGGTGCGGCTGGGGCGAAAAATGCTGAAAAGCGCGCCCGTGAGGTTATCAAACAATGTCTACGCCATTATGACGATGCGCCGATTGGGGTCTATGCGGTTATTGACAAGGCCAGCGGTCAGCTGATTGGTCACGGCGGTCTGCGCTATGTCGAGGAGATTGCGGCAGATGAGCTGCTCTATGGGCTGACACCAGCGGTCTGGGGGCAGGGGTTGGCGACGGAGCTATGTCAGGCCGTGCTTGATGCCCGCCAGCAAGATCCCAAGGCGGCAGCCGTGACGAAAGCTATGGTCATCCCTGAAAATCAGGCCTCTGTGCGGGTGCTGGAAAAAGCTGGGTTCATCTTTGAAAAAGAGATTGATTATCTGGGCATTCGTCAGGTGGCGCTTTTCAGTTTGGCGCGCTGATCGCGGCGTTCGCGATATCTGTCTTGTGCCTGATAAAACCAGTACATAGCTTGCGCGGCAATGGGCGCCAGTGGCCCCCCAGCAAAGCTGAGGCCAAACGGCTCAAACAGGCGATAATCTTCATCCCCGCTTGCAATCGCCCCGGCGATTAGCTCGCCGCCAACCGTGGTTGTATTCATTCCATGGCCGCCAAAGCCTTGGTTATACCAAATGCCCGGGGCCAATTGCCCGATCTGCGGCATTTTATGGGTGGCATAGCCCATGGTGCCAGGCCAAGCGGCCGCAATGGGCACATCTTCGAGCTGCGGGTAGACGCGGGTCATGGCAGCACGCATTTTGGCCTCAAGATTGCGCGGATGGGTCACCGCACTGACATAGCCGCCCCAAAGAATCCGGCCGTCCTCAAGAGGGCGATAATAATCTTGGGCGATACGATCATCGCTGATGCCATGGGGAATGCGGATGGCGGTTGTCAAACGTTCTCCCAAAGGCTCGGTCACCATCACATAGGTGCCAACAGGAATGGTTGACCAGGCCAGCCGAGGGTTTAGCCAGCCAAGATAGCCAGAGCAGCAATAGACCACGTGATCTGCGATGACGCTGCCAGTCGCGGTCATAACGTGCTGGCGTTGTCCAACGGTTTTAACAGCGCTGACGGGGCTGTTTTCGAAAATCTGCGCGCCAAGGGTTTCGGCTGCTGTTGCCATACCGCGGCTGAAATTAAGCGCATGAAAGGTAAAACCATCTGGGTTGTATACGGCCCCATAATAACGATCCGTTGACAGAGCGGCGCGCACACGCTCGCGCGGCCAATAGGTGTGGCGACTGCCGAGCCATCTATTTTGATGGTCTACGGCAGCTCGCAGATTGTCGCCCTGATCAAACCATGATGCGGATAATAGACCGGCGGTGAGGGGCCCACATTGAATGTCATATTTGGCAATCCGCGACTTGATCAGATGCAGCGCATCACTGGACAGGCGAATCAGCTCACGAGCATGCTGATCGCCCAGCTGTTGTCGGAGTTTATCCGTGGATTGTGAGTAACCTGCCGACACAAAGCCGCCATTGCGTCCTGAGGCCCCCCAACCAACCCTGTGCGCCTCGAGCAAGATCACAGATTGACCGCGCTCTGCCAGGCCAAGGGCTGTTGCTAAACCTGCCAGGCCACCACCAATGACACACACAGATGTTTGCATGGTTGCGTGCAGTTTCGCGCGCTCATTGGTATCGCTTAAGGAGCGGCTGTAATAGCTATCGATGTAATCAGCGGTCAATGCCGAACATGCCAATCATCAGTTTAGTGTTCTTGCGTCCTGAACGCAGCTTGGATCGAGATTATATACAGCATCCCGCAAATGATCGAGCAACAGTTGCTTATCGTTGATGGTGGCGATGTCATCCGGTGTCATCGGCGCCCCAATATGGGCGACAACTTCGGTACCGATCTGGCGCAAAATCTCTCGCATCAAGACCGCCTCGCGCATGGCACCGCTGAATTTGCTCACAAAGTGGAACAGCCAACTGTTTTGGCCTTCAAAATAAACCGGAACCACCGTCGCTTTTGACTGCATGATTAACTTGCTGGTGAAGGGCTTCCAAGGGGAATCAATGGCATCGCCAAAAACCTTGTCGGAGGTGGAGACGCGGCCGGCAGGAAAAATAATTATGGTGCCCCCAGCCTTCAAATGCGCCAACGCTTGCCGTTTTGACTCGATATTGGCGCGCAACGCCCCTGATTCGCCCTCAAACGTAATCGGAATTAAGAACGGTCGCAGCGGCTCTGCCCGGCCAAGAACCGCATGTGCCAGCACTTTGATATCCGGTCGCACCCGGGAGATGATATTACCAATTGCGATCCCATCAACAACGCCGAAAGGGTGATTGGCAACGATAATCAACGGCCCTGTTTTGGGCAGGTCTTCAAGTCGGCCAGCGTCAAAATCAACGTATATTTTCAGATGGTTAACAGCTGATTCCCAGAAATTATCGTCAATACCTCGGGTCCGTTTGTAGCGATCATAAATCCGTTGCAGTTTCGGCTGTCCGGTCATGAGTTCCACCGCCCGCATCAGCGATCGCCGGGGTAGGGAATCATTTGGATTGATGTAAGACACTTCGGGTGCCGCGCGCATCGACCGTCCTTTACATTAAACAGGGATTAATTGAGCTAACAAATTTGCCTTTACCTTCACAATATTTATTTGTCTTGATCACAAATAGTGACGATTTGATGACTAAATTGTGCAGCTTTAATGACTGTTAAACTGATCCGCCACTGACATGCCGCAGCGCCAGCACAGCGATTAAAGCCAGCAACTGCACGCCATTGATGGCAACAGAGAATTTGTGAAGCCGGTCAAACAGCTGATCACTGCGACTGTCACCGGCGATGGCCTGATCACGCAGCCGGTTTAAGTGTGGCATTAAAATCTGCCGTGAGACGACCGCGCCGATAGCGACGGCCGCCATAATTGCACCGGCAATCGGCGCGTTCAGGGCGATGAGACCAGCGGCAGGCCCTGCAAGTACAATGATCACCAGATAATACCAGGGGAATAAGCGGCGAATAAAACGCCCAGCGGTTTCTGCGTCCAGTCCCGTAAACACGAGCGGCGCGATGACCACAGAAAAAAACAGCATGGCGCCAAGCAGCAGCGCCGCCAACTGAAAACCAAGTTCCATTAGTATATCCATGCCTCTTTTGCTCGCTTGTTGCGGGGTCACGCCTGTGGTCGATTTACCGTGGCGAAATAGCGCCGTGGGCTCAGCGCTTGACCCTTAATAATCAACATAAAAACAATTGTATCAGCGGGTGACATAGATGCTTTTTGACAGTTTGCCAGGGACAGTTTTGAGCACCGCTTTTGCGGCCGACAGGGATACTGGCAGGAGCCTGGGTTAACGATGGCTAAAATTTATATTCGTGACCTTGAAAAGGCACAGCGATTAAGACTTGTACACGGTCCTGCGCGCATGGATTATTACCTGAGTTTTGCAGCATATTTATTGCGGCAGCGCGCCCAACTCGCAGGCGCCGCGATCTTGTTGAAACGTGCCAAAATGATCAACCCCATAGATCCCGCGTTGATCGCGTTACAGGTGCGCTGTTTCTCGAAACAAAAAATGCCTCTAAAAGCCCGGCATGCGGCGCAGAAAATGTCGCTAGCATCACCGCAAACGGCTTGGTCCTGCCAATTGATCTTTGAAAGTCTTCTGCAGACCCAACGGCGACACCCAACGCACCGTTGGGCAGGCTATTTACAGATTTTAAATCCGACAAATGATGGGTTTATGGGAGATTATTCGCGGATATTAATTGCAAATAGGCAGCCTGAATTGGCCCTGCGATATGCCTTAAAAGCGATGTTATTAAACCCGCGCCAATACAATGCAGTGATCACCTCAACGGAAATATTGGCTGAAAAGCAGGACCTTACAGACGGTATGAAGGCTGTGCGGTGGTTGCGCGTATTAACTGCGGCGGATGTTCCCATAACCAATTATAGAATGATTAAAAATCCGTACCCGGCAATCTTTATTCATGTCCCGAAAACAGCTGGAACCTCTGTTTTACGCTCAACATCTCGATTTGCCACGACAATTGGGCACCGTTGGATTGAAACACAGCCGACACCCCTTGATCGTCACTATGCGGCGTGGGTTTGGCCAAACTTAACCATCCCCAAATCGGTTCTTGAGCAAAAGTTTGTGTTTTCAACAGTCCGCCATATTCTGCCATTCCTGGTGAGTTTTTACACCCATGCCCGCCGTGGCTTTGCCTCTGATCACATGTTGCCCCTGGTAACGCAGGCGCGGCGCGCCGGATTTGCGGCGTTTCTCGATCATATTGCCACAACAGAAACGCCCTGGGTGTCACGGCAGTTTTTATTTCCTGCCTACTTTGATCGATTTACAGGCGATATGGTTGTTGACCATTTACTGCGAACAGAAACGGTCGCGGAGGATTTGGTAAGCTTATGTTCCGCAAAGGGTTATCCGTTGGCGCCGATTCAACGCGCCAATAAATTTGTTGATGAATGGCGTGATCATTATGATGACAGCTTGATTGATTTTGTTTGGCAGACCTGGCCGCGCGAGATTGCTTTATTTGGGTTTAACCCCGATGGCAGTTATCACGAAAACGCGCCGTTATATGGGGACGTGCGGCGGTATAAGAAAAGCCTGAATTATGATTGGCGCAATGATCGGTTAACCTTGGACGGCGGTCAATTTATGGGAAAATTTAGTTCCCCCAAGGCTGTGGCCGTATAGACGCGGCCGTTATTCGCCCATTTGGAGCAGCTTACCGTCTGCCCGGGCCGCCTGAAAGGCCGCGCGAAAGGTAATAATACCAATCAACAGGTAAAGTGACGCCAAGCCTGCGGCCCAGAAAAAATGCTCCCAGCTAAATTGTCCATTGATCAGCAATTCCCGCATGCCCTCAAAAACATGGGCGGCGGGTGTTGCCAGCGCCACCGGCTGCAACCACCAAGGCAGAACCTCAACGGGGTAATAGACGGCACTGATTGGCAGGAATGCAAAAACAGCTGCCCAAGCAAGGGATTCTGCGCCCAAACCGAAACGCAAGACCATCGAGATGATCACCAACCCTAAACCCCAGCTCATCACCATCAACAGGCCGAAAAAGATCACCAGACTGGGGCCCATGTCGGTCAGCGCATAATGATGCAGGAAAAACGCAATAATGGCCGCCACCACGAGCCCAAAAAGCGTCCGCAAAAGGCTCATGGTGATCAGGGCGAAAACAAATTCCCAGGGCCGCAGCGGGCTCACAAACAAGTGCCCCAGGTTGCGCGACCACATTTCCTCGAAAAAACAGATCGACAAACTGATCTGTCCGCGAAACATCACATCCCACAGCATCGCGCCGCCGAGCAGCACACCAACAGCCATCGACAGCCAGTCAGATTGCGTCAGGAAAAACTTTGTCACAAAGCCCCACAGCACCACTTGCATGGTCGGCCAATAGGCAAGCTCAAGAATCCGTGGCCAAGAGCCTTTAATTAAATACCAATAGCGCCGGATCATGGCGCTAATGCGGCGGCAAGAGGCGATCAGTCCGCTGTCATGGGTTTCGCGCAAGTCAATTTGAGTGGTCATAGGTCTTCTCGTGCCGGCGTTGGGGCGTCATTGGTCGCTGTTTGAGGGGTGTCGCGGCGGTCCCGCGCAATATCTAAAAACACGTCATCCAGGGTTTCCCTGTCATAGCGTGCCAGCAGCTCTTTGGGGGAGCCCTGATCAACAATACGTCCCTGGCGCATCATCAACACATCATCACACAAGCGTTCAACCTCTGCCATATTGTGAGAGGCGATCAGCATTGTGGCATTGGTCTCTTGGCGATAACGCTCAAGATAGGCGCGCACCCAGTCACCTGTATCAGGGTCCAGCGAGGCCGTCGGCTCGTCAAGCAACAGCACAGCGGGGCGATTAATCAGCGACTTTGCCAGCGCCAAACGGGTTTTTTGACCGGCTGATAACTTTCCAGATGGACGATCCAGATAGGCGGTCAAATCAAGATTCTCGACCAATTCATCAATGCGTTGTGCTGGTGCTTGGACGCCATACAGATCGGCGTAAACCCGCAAGTTTTGGGCCACGGTTAAGCGGTGCGGTAATTCCACATAAGGCGATGAAAAATTCATCCGAGACAGCACTTTATAACGCTCTGAGCGCAGATCATGACCGAGGATACGGACCTGACCGGAGGTTGGTAAAAGCAGGCCGAGAAGCATTGAAATAGTGGTTGTCTTACCAGCGCCGTTGCCGCCCAATAACGCTGTGGTGCCGCCCTCGGCAACTTGTAAGGTGATGTTATCAACGGCAACAACATTGCCGAAGGTTTTAAGCAAGTTTGTCGCGTCGATAACAGCCGTCATGTTGTTGTTCCAATAGGTTATTTTGGTGCTGGCAATGCAGCTTTTAGCAGATAAAAGCGTTTCAAAATAGGGTGTTATGGATCAGGTAACCAGTTGCCCATGAACGGCGACAATCAATGTTGTGGTCCCCAGAATGGCCAAGGTAATCAGCGCAGCTTGACGATAATGATGGTGCCCTTGTGTCGAGAAAAAATACGCCCCGATGGCGGTACTGATCATATACAGCGGGATAATCACTAACGAGATCATCAAGACGTCATAGGTATATAGGCCAAGATACCAAAAAGGCACGACAGCACAAAAATTCAACACTGACACCGTCCCTAAAACATTGGCCCGTTGGCGCACAGCATCGCCAGGCCGCATGAGTGCGGCAAGAACAGCAGGCGGGCCGCCAACGGCAGCTGTCCCCTGAATAACGCCGGAAATTAGACCGGCAACAACAGACGTCAGGTGACTGTCTTGGTAACCAGGTTTTGGGCGGATATTGAAATGTAGTAGCGCGACCATGACCAAGACAAAGATTGAAATGATGATTTTCATAAGGTCAGGATCAATCGCAACCAAGATGAAAGCGCCAGCTGGGGCGGCGATAATGCAGGAAATACTGAATATGGTGACAAACTGGCGCTCTGCATGGCGGATGATTGTTGGCAACAATTGAACCGTGCTGGGCATGCCGATGAGGGAGGCAATGGGAATAGCTGTTAACGGGCCAAGCGCCAGATTGAGAATCAAAACAACCGCAATCGCGCCGCCAAAGCCAACGAAACCACGCAAAAAACCAGCGATCCCAGCGCTGAAAACAATCGCCAAAACCTCCACCAAAGACAGGCCGAGTAAGGTCAGTTTAAGTGTCTCAATCATGGCGATTTGTTGGCCCGCCTTGGGGTTGCCTGCCCCTTAAGAGGATTTCGCATTAGGGTATCGCATTATGTCGTTTTGCCTGTCAGCGGCTGTTTTAAATTTTTCTGATGTGCCAGGCGCGAAGACAGGTAACACTCACAATGCATGATGGCGACGATCATTACAAAGGGAATAAAAATGCTTGAACTCACAGGGAAAACAGCACTGGTCACGGGCGCGGGGCGCGGCCTTGGCGCCGCCGCGGCGGAAATTTTGGCCACAGCGGGCGCGGCTGTGATGCTGGTGGCGCGCACTGGCACAGCTGTTGATACGGCGGCGCAGCAGATTAAGGATAACGGCGGTAAAGCCGCTGCAATCGCTTGTGATGTGTCGGATTACAGCGCTGTAGAGGCGGCGATTGCGGCCACACAAAAGCAATTCGGCGCGCTCGATATCTTGGTGAATAATGCCGGGGTGATTGACCCCATTGGGGCAATCGTTGAGAGCGACCCCGTGCAATGGGCCCGGAATATCGAAATTAACTTAATAGGGGCTTATAACGTCATTCGCGCATCCTTGCCGCAAATGCAAACAGCAGGCACGATCATCAATGTGTCCTCTGGTGCCGCGCATCGCCCGTTGGAAGGCTGGAGCGCGTATTGCGCGGGCAAGGCAGGCCTTGCCATGCTGACACGTGCTGTCGACTTGGAATATGGCGCGCGTGGGGTGCGTATGTTTGGTTTTTCCCCTGGCACCATTGATACCGAAATGCAGGTTAAAATCCGCGCCTCGGGGATCAACCAAATTAGTCAAATTCCCCGTGAAAATCTGTCATCGGTCGAAAATGCGGCCCATGGTTTGGTCACCTTGTGCGATTCTACCTTTGACGACCTGATCGGCCAGGATGTGTCCATGACAGATCCAAATTTCGTAACGCGGCTCAATTTAGGCGCTAAAAATGACTAATAAAATAACAGAATACGTGCGCGGCAGCGCCTCGCATATTGTGAAGGGATTGCCAGAGGTCGGTCAGCTGAATTTTTCAAAGCGGATCGATCGGCCTATCATTCATCAGCGTTCCACCCACCCCGAGAAAAATAATGTTGTTTGATACCAGGCGGTTAAACTTTTTTTCTGGAGCAATCTATTAAAAAATAATTGTTTAGATGGGGAAAATTAAAACGCTGTAAGTGGCCGCATCATGCCGGATTAAAAGAAAATTTTTAAAAATAATTAATGGCAGGAATGAAATATTATGATTTTATTAATTTTGCGCCGCAACATAGCGGCCACGTCTAAGAGTTTCACGTACCGAATTTTGGAGGTTGGAAATGTTAATTGGAAGACGGAAATTATGGCGTCAATTGAGCATGTTTGCGCTCGCACTGCCGTTGGCAGCTGGGATCGCAGTTGGCTCAGCGCACGCTGAAAAAGTTCTTCGGATTGTGCCGCATGCTAATTTGAAGAACTTGGACCCAATTTGGACCACAGCTTATATTACGCGGAACCATGGTTACATGGTCTATGACACGCTTTTCGCCTCTGACGAAAATCTGGTCGTACACCCGCAAATGGTTGATAAATATACTGTTAGCGATGATGGGCTGACATACACATTCACGTTGCGCGATGGCCTGACATGGCATGATGGCGCAGCTGTTACGGCAGAAGATTGCATCGCCTCAATTGCCCGCTGGGGCAAGCGTGATGGCATGGGCCAAAAGCTCATGGACTTCACCAAAGAGATGAAAGCGGTTGATGCTAAAACGTTCCAAATGATCTTGAACGAGCCTTATGGCTTGGTCGTTGATTCGCTTGGTAAGATCAGCTCAAACGTGCCCTTCATGATGCCAAAGCGTTTGGCTGACACCGACGCGTTCGAGCAAGTGCCTGAGATTATTGGTTCTGGTCCGTTCAAGTTCGTGAAAGATGAGTGGGTTCCAGGTTCAAAGATCGTTTATGTCAAAAACGAAGCTTATGTGCCGCGCAGCGAACCAGCCAGTGCTGCTGCTGGTGGTAAGGTCGTTAAAGTTGACCGGGTTGAGTGGATTTATATCCCTGATCCCGCAACAGCCATGAACGCCCTGAAAAACGGTGAAGTTGATCTTTGGGAAACCCCAGCGCCAGACATGCTGCCGTTGATGGAAAGCGACCCAAACATTGAAACAGCCGTGATCGATCCTTTGGGTACCCAAGGTTGGTTGCGTCCAAACCACCTGCATTTCCCATTTGATAACCCAAAAGCGCGTCAGGCTTTGGTGCACGCTGTTAATCAGGAAACCTATCTGCAAGCGATTATCGGTAACCCAAAACTCTATAAAGCCTGCGCCGCATATTTCATCTGTGGCACGCCGAACGAGACCGATGTTGGCACCGAGGCACTGAAGAATGTTGACCTGGAAAAAGCCAAGCAGCTTTTGAAAGAGTCTGGTTATAAGGGTGAGAAGATCATTCTCATGCAGCCGACTGACATTCCTGTGTTGAATGGGGCTTCCCTGGTGACCGCGCAATTGCTGCGTGACATTGGCATGGATGTTGAAGTGCAAGCCATGGACTGGTCGACCCTGACATCACGTCGGGCCGAGAAGAAGTCGCCTGCGGATGGTGGTTGGAACATTTTCCACACCTATTCAACCGGCGCTGACGTGACCTCACCTCTCGCCAACGTCGGTATTTCCGGCGGCGGTGTTGAGAAGGCATGGTTTGGTTGGCCAACAGACGCCAAGATCGAAGAATATCGCGATGCCTATGCCCGCGAATCAGATCCGGCAAAGAAAAAGGCCATCATTGAAGGTTTGCAAAAGCGTGCCTTTGAAGTTGTCCCTTATGTCAACTATGGCCAGTGGTTCCAGCCGGTTGTTTGGCGCAGCTCGCTGTCAGGCGTGCTGATTTCACCAGTGCCGTTCTTCTGGAATATCGACAAGAAGTAATCAGTCCGTTTAGTGACCGATAACGGGCCTATCGCTGACAGCCCATTTGGGTGTCGGCGATAGGCTTTCAAATTTACAGCCAAATATAACTTTAAAGCTTTAATTCGATTGGAACCAGTTGATGTATGTTTATTTGATAAAACGCGCGTTCGCTGTCCTACCGGTTATGTTGGTGGTGGCTGTCGTCGTATTTTTATTGATGCATTTAACACCAGGTGATCCGGCAGCTATTATTGCGGGTGACTATGCGCGGCCAGAAGATATTGCCCGAATTCGCGCGCAACTTGGCCTTGATAAGCCCCTTCATATTCAGTTTTTTACGTGGCTTTTTGCGATCCTCCAAGGTGATCTTGGGGTCTCTATTTTTTCAAATTTACCGGTGAGCCATTTGATCTCACAGCGGATTGAACCGACAATGATGTTGTCGCTGTCGACCATTATCTTCTCGGTCCTTGTCGCCGTGCCGATGGGTGTTTGGGCCGCTTGGCGCGTGGGCACCGGTATTGACCGGTCCGTCATGGTCTTCGCGGTGATTGGCTTTTCGGCCCCGGTCTTTGTGATTGCCTATGCGCTGGTTTATGTCTTTTCCTTGCAGCTTGGCTGGTTCCCGGTTCAAGGCTATACGCCGATCGGCGAAAATGTTTTTGAGTTTTTACGCTCAATTGCCCTGCCTACCGTTGCTTTGGGGATGGTCTATATTGCGCTGATTGCGCGGATCAGCCGGGCCAGCATGCTTGAGGTCCTCAGCGAAGATTACATTCGGACCGCGCGCGCCAAAGGAACCTCTGAGGGCTCCGTATTGATGCGCCATGCTTTGAAAAATGCCTCTGTTCCGATTGTCACCATTATTGGGATTGGCATTGCACTGCTCATTGGCGGTGTGGTGGTGACCGAAAGCGTCTTTAACATTCCGGGCCTTGGTCGCCTGATTGTGGATGCGGTGTTGAGCCGTGATTATCCCATCATCCAGGGCGTTATCTTGGTTTTCTCAGCAGCTTTTGTCGCGGTCAATCTCTTGATCGACCTGTCTTACACATTCCTTGATCCTCAGATCAGATATTAAGCGGAGCGCGGATGATGACAGCGATCGTAGAAAATCAATTAGAAGCGCAGCCGGACAGTCGTTGGGTGCAACTTCGAAAATATTGTCGACGAAACCCAACAGTTGCCATTGGCTTAGGTTTGCTGGTGGTAATGATCATTATTTCATTCATTGTTTCGCTGTTCACAGCGGACCCTTTGCGGATGAATCCTATTACGCGATTGCGGCCGCCAAGTGGCGAAATTTGGTTTGGCACAGATATGTTTGGCCGTGATATTTTCGCGCGCGTGATTGCGGGCGGTAAAATATCGCTGGTGGTGGGCGTCATGGTCGCTCTGGTCAGTACGGGCGTCGGGCTTGTTATTGGCATTGTTGCTGGTTATGTGCGGGTGCTTGATGCAATTTTAATGCGGTTCATGGATGGGTTGATGGCGATCCCGGGGGTGTTGCTGGCGATTGCCCTGATCTCGCTTGCGGGCGCCAGTATCACCAATGTGATTATTGCCATTACCATTCCCGAATTACCGCGGGTTGTGCGTTTGGTGCGCAGCGTGGTCTTATCCTTGCGCGAGCAGGTTTTTGTGCAGGCGGCGATTTCCATTGGCATGCCGACGTCACGGGTGTTGTTTGTTCATGTCTTGCCAAACACCTTAGCCCCTTTAATCGTGCAGGCGTCTTACATTTGTGCCTCTGCGATGATTTTAGAGGCAATTTTGTCATTCTTGGGGGCAGGGACGCCGCCTGAAATCCCCAGTTGGGGCAATATCATCGCCGAAGGCCGGACCTATTTCCAAATCTCTCCTTGGATTATCTTTTTCCCAGGCGTGTTTTTGGCGATTACAGTTCTGGCTGTGAACCTTTTGGGTGATGGCCTGCGCGACTCCCTTGACCCCAAAATTGCGCAACGTATGCGGTGATTGGATAAAAAATGGCACGGATTGTGACGATTGGTGCGGCACAGATGGGGCCAATTGCGGCGGATGAAAGCCGTGCTGAGGTCGTCCAGCGATTGATCGCCCATTTGCAGGAAGCCCGCCGTCGGGGGTGTGATCTGGTGGTTTTCCCAGAGCTGACCCTGACGACGTTTTTCCCGCGCTGGTATACCGAGGACCAAGCCGAGATTGATAAATGGTTTGAGACGGCAATGCCGGGACCAGAGACGCAAGCCTTGTTCGATGCTGCTGCTGAATTGCAAATCGGCTTTCACCTTGGCTATGCTGAATTGGTGCAAGAGGCCGGACAGGTACGGCGCTTCAACACGGCGATATTGGTTGATAAATCAGCACAGATTATTGGCAAATATCGCAAAATTCATCTGCCAGGGCATGCCGAGAACGAGCCATGGCGCGCCTTTCAACACCTTGAAAAACGCTATTTCGAAACGGGGAATCTCGGTTTCCGGGTGTTCGAGGGGTTCGGCGGCAAGATGGGAATGTGCATTTGTAATGATCGTCGCTGGCCAGAAACCTATCGCGTGATGGGGCTGCAGGGCGCAGAATTAATTATGCTCGGCTATAACACGCCAGTTCATAACCCACCGGCACCAGAGCATGACGCTCTTGGATTATTTCATAATCAAATCGTGATGCAATCGGCAGCCTATCAAAATGGCACTTGGATTGTCGGTGTTGCCAAGGCGGGTAATGAAGAAGGCGTGCCAATGATTGCTGGCACGCAAATTATTGCCCCCTCAGGTGAAACGGTGGCGATGGCTGCAACCGAGGGTGATGAGCTGATCACGGCGGCCTGTGACCTTGACTTGGCGGCCTCCTATAAGTCGACAGTATTTAACTTTGCCCGGCATCGTGAGCCTGAACATTACCGCCTCATTACCGCCACCAAAGGCGTTGTTACGCCTGAAGAGGGGGCGGCACTGGAAAAAAGCTAGCGGTTCTTTTTGGCTAATTGGCTTTTGCTTTTTGGGTTTTCGCGCCGAGGGTGACGATGGAGGCTACAATGATCAAAGTGGCACCAATAAGGGTCTCCATCTCTGGGCTTTCGTGGAATATCAGCCAGCCGATAAGGCCAGCGAACAGCAACCGCACATAGTCAACGGGGGCAATGGCACTGGCGTCGCCGACTTTATAAGCTTGAATATTGGCGGATTGCGAGGTCACGGCAAGCAAGCCAATGGCCATCATGAAAACCCATTGCAGTGGTGTCGGCGGCACCCAAAAATAAATTGCGGGGACCAGCATCAATCCGCCCACCATGAAAGCTTGATAGGCAAGGATTGTCACAGGGCGGTCTATTTGCGAAATACGGCGAATGAGGATCATCACATAGCCTGCGGCGGCGGCGGACAAAATCCCCAGCAAGGCATAGATGTTTAAACCTGTAACATCAGGTCTCAAAATTACAATCACACCGCCAAATCCCAGCAGAACGGCGATCCATTTGCGCGCGCCGGCCTGTTCGTGGAGCAGCCA
This sequence comes from Nisaea sp., assembly GCA_042088965.1. Taxonomy (GTDB): domain Bacteria; phylum Pseudomonadota; class Alphaproteobacteria; order Thalassobaculales; family Thalassobaculaceae; genus TMED26. The sequence goes on from JBELLC010000006.1 coordinate 28,730, forward strand.
GACAGCAAATAACGTCACAAAAATGGACTTCGCGAAACTCAGTGTGGTGGCTTCGGCCAAGGGCAGGTGAATGACGGCAGTAAAGCCCGCAATCATCGCCACCAATGCGAAGGTCACACGCAGCACATGGAGGCCGATAATATTGGTGCGCAGGGCGGCGGGGAAACTGCGGGCGATCACGGGCATCACCACAATTGTCATGGTCACTTGGCGGACCAGCAAGATCTGAAATATGGACACATCCTCACCAACGATTTTGATCAACGTGACCATCACGGTGAAAAATACCCCGCCGCCTAAAATCCATAGGCCGCCGCGCAGATTTCGCGGCAAACGATTGAACCGCAGCATGACCTGCGTATGCCAAAGGGCTATTAGGTTTCGCAGCACAATCAATTCCATCTGTGGCGGCCACGGCGATAGCCTGTCATCTGGTCAGCGTTCTTGAGGCGGTGTTGCTGGCGAGCCTATGCATGGCAAGCGTGGCATCGTAAATTATCGTAGCACCAAGCATATCCAGCAGGTAAGGTTGAATAACAGGATAGCAGATCGTTTATTGATGCTTGAATAATTTTTCAGTGAAAGGGAGTGGGATCATGAAAATCGACGGTGGCTGCTATTGTGGTGAGATCCGGTATACGTTTGAAGGTGAACCGCAAATTTCCTTGCAGTGCCATTGCCGGGAATGCCAGTACATAACCGGTGGCAATACCAACCTGATCATGGGGGTGCCAGAAGACGGCTTTAGAGTCACCAAAGGGGAGCCGCAGGTGTTCGCGCGCAGTGATTTGGAGAAGCCTGTTAAACGGCTGTTCTGTGGTAAATGTGGGACTGCGATTGGCTCTCGTTCACCCGCCCGCCCGGGTACCATGTTGATCAAGGTAGGAACTTTTGACGACCCATCAATTTTCGAGGCGAAAGTTGCGATCTTTACCGTTGATCAGCAACCTTTCCACCATATTGCCGACGGCATTCCTGCCTTTGAGCGACGCCCAGGCTAGCACCTTTGCCGCTAACGCTGCCGCCGGTTATCACGGCAGCACGCCGCAGATCACGGATAAGCTTGTTTTTATTGGTCTAAAGGATCATCTTTTGGCAACAGAGATCGCGCCAATGTTTCAAGGCTGAGCGGTGATCTATCTCGCCCTAGAGGAAAGCGGTCAGATGGCAGATGACAAAGACCCTGAGGCGTTGCATTGGGCAGGGCATGGCAATATTAGCGGTTTTTTGCTGCAAACGCTGACACTGATCGTGATTAATCTGGGGATTTGGGGATTTATTTTTCTACTCGCCTTGCGGTTATCTGGCAAACCCATGCCGTGGGCCTGAGGCCCTGGATGGCGTGCGCAGCCCTAATCACCGCGCCATAACATCCAGAGCGCCAATAGCGGTGTGCTTTCGTGCGCCCGCATGGCATGCACAATATTGCCAGGATTATGAACAGTTTGCCCGCGGCGGCGGTTTTGCCATGCCCCGTTTTGTTGGCGCCAGGCCCCGTCATTGATCACCAAATAACCTTCCTCTGGGGGGTGTTGGTGGTTGCCGTATGTCACCCCGGGGCCAACAAGACTGACTCCGAACAGCACCTCAGAATGTGCTTCTAGGCCGCCAGGCCCAATGATCACAGCATTGCCATGGCCATTTATGAAAGCGGGGTTATGATCATCTAAGCCCGTGCGAAGCCGCCAATTTAATTGCTTGGAAACCTCATCAAATGCGGCGCAAAGTGCTGTTATTACAGGCGCATCATTGACATCTGGCTGCACAGCCTTTGCAAGCTGTTGGCAAACAGCCAGCTGCTGTGGCCTGTGGTGCTTGTTCGCTTGCCCTGGTTTTTCTAGCGCCTGATGGCATTTGGCGAAAAAAGCCTTCACCGATTGTCCATCGGGCAGTGCTTGGCTGGCGGATCGGTGCGCGTCGATCAAGGTTTGAACAGCCGGCTGGCGATCATATACCATGCAAGAGTCCTCTTAAAGTGACCCTTTAGTCTGGCATTTTAAGGGCGCCGACCACAAGCGCTTGTATCTGCCTAGTGGCTCGGCGTACTTTGACGAAACGCTTAATGAAAAGATCTAGGGGTATGCTATGCGGTTTGAAGATAAAGGCGTCATTGTCACTGGCGCAACCGGCGGTATTGGACGCGAGACCTGCTTTCAATTTGCCGCCGAAGGGGCTCATCTGGCGGTCACAGACCTTGACCTTGAATTGGCTGAAAGACTGGCCGCAGAAATCCGTGATCAAGGCGGCAAGGCGCATGCCTATGAACTTGATGTCACCGATGAGACGCGCACCCAAGAGGTTGTCGCCGCAGCGGCGCGTGACCTTGGTCGTGTCGATGTGGCCTTTTGTAACGCCGGCATTCGCGAAATTGTCCCGGCGCAAGAATTGTCGATTGCTGAATTTCGCCGGGTCATTGATATCAACGTTACAGGCGTATTCATCACCGCACAAACTGTTGCTAATCATTTGATCGCCGAAGGGAAGGGCGGGGCGATTGTCAATACGGCCTCAACATTGGGGGTGGTTGCTGCCAATGCGCGCTGCGCTTATGCCAGCTCAAAGCATGCCGTGGTGGGCATGACAAAAGCGCTGGCGATGGATTTGTCACCTCATAATATCCGCGTCAATGCCATCGGTCCGGGGGTTATCCGCACACCGCTGACGGAGCGTTATTTCCAAGATCCGGACATGCATGAAAAGATTAAAGGGTTGCACGCCATGGGACGGGCAGGATATCCGCCGGAAATTGCCAAAGGCGTGCTGTATCTGGCCAGTGAGGACGCCAGTTTTTGTACCGGCACCCATTTGGTCATTGATGGCGGCTGGACCGCTGGCAAGTCTATGTAACAACACCGCTGCGCGCAGTGGTGGTTCGGTAGGCATTGACCAAATCAATGGTTCGGTCAAAAATAGTCTATCTTTGCGATATTCATCGTGTCTGAGGGGAATTTCATGAATTACGTTCAATCAAAACCTGCGGCATCAGGGTATACCGATGCGCAATGGCAAACCCGTGTTGATTTAGCGGCGGCCCATCGCTGTGCTGTGATGCATAATTTGCACGAGGGTATTTTTAACCATCTGACATCTCGGGTGCCGGGAGAGCCAGATCGGTATTATCAAATTCCATTTGGTACCCATTGGTCAGAAGTGACCGCCAGCTGCTTTATGGAAGTTGGCTATGATGGCGAAATCAAGCGCGGTGAAGGCATTGTGGAACGGTCTGCTTATTGCATTCATGCGCCAATGCATCGTGCCTTGGATCATGCCGGGTCTGTTTTCCATACCCATATGCCGTTTGCCAGCGCCCTGACACGCCTGGAAGATCAGCACATCAAACCCATTGGCCAGACCGAATTGGGAACCATGATGAAAACCGGCTATGATGATTCCTATGGCGGCCCAGGTTTGGACCCCTCAGAGGGCGAGCGGTTGGCCAAAGCCTGCGGTGATAAGACCGTCTTGTTGATGGCCAATCATGGTGCCTTGACCGTTGGCAATACCATTGCGGAAGCCTACGACCGGCTGTACTACCTAGAGCGAGTCGCCCAAGTGCAGCTTTATGCCATGTGGACAGGCCAGCCATTGCGCCATCTGCCAGAGCCGGTGATTGAGAAAACCTATGAATCTTATCGCGGCTCAAGCATGCGTTATGGGGATCGCTCGAATGCGGCTTGGCATTTTGATGCGTTGAAGCGGATTTTAGACCGCAAAGAGCCTGATTACGCAGAGTAAACAGCACTTAACGGCCTGATAAGGGTGAATAAGAGCGCGGCTTTGGCCGCGCTCTTTTGTTCTGTTAGCCGGGCTTATAGCGCGGATTTTGGCAGCACCACATGTACGCCCTTATTGCCATTGACGATTTGGGTAATTCGCAGATCAGCGGTCAGCGAGCAAAGCGCATAAGCCTGGGCGCGGGTGAGGTCTGTGCGGGCTGTAATCACATCCAGCATCTGCCGCAAAGCATCTTTTGCCGCCTCATCCAAATCCTCATTAAACGCCATGGTGATCAGGTTGTTAGCATCCTCCGCTTGCGGGAGTGACAACTGCATGTCATCGCGCACGGTCAATCGGAATTTACCGCGCAAGGCGGTTTCAATGGCGGTGACACAGACCTCTCCATCGCCTTGACAGGCATGGCCGTCACCGGCGGAAAACAGGGCACCATCTACAAAGATCGGCACATACAGTGTCGCCCCTGGGATCAGTTCTTTGTTATCCATATTGCCGCCATGGGCGCGCGGCTGGATCGAGCTGATGGCCCCCCAATCGGCAGGCGGTGCACAGCCCATGACCCCAAAGAAGGGCCGCAGCGGCAAACGCTTGCCCCACGGAAGTTCGCCCTCATTGCTGTCTGCATGCAAGCGGATGGTCATCTTGCTTGGCTCGGTAAAGTCATCGGGCAGACCGCCAGCAGACGGACGGATGAAATTGTAGCCCCAGTCTTGGCGCAAGCTGACATCCAGGATATCCACTTGCAAGACCTGACCTGCTTTCGCCCCGCGCACATGGACAGGGCCTGTCAGAATATGACCGGGTAGTTTGCGGGGCACGTGTAAATGGATTTCACGCAATTCAGGGGGGACATGATAATCACCCTCAGGGATAACATCAGGGCCGCCAGAAACCGTATCTATAGTGATTATATCGCCAGAGTTGATTTCTGCAGCAGCGGCCTGGTGGGCATCAAAATACCCCCAATGAACGGTTTTAATATCAGATTGTAAAAAATGTTCTTCGCTCATTGAAAGCTACCTTATAAAGCGGTGATAAAATAATAAGCTGGCGGGTGATTAGCTGTCGCTTTCGGCGCGCAATTCGACCCGACGGATTTTGCCTGAAATGGTTTTGGGCAGGCTGTTGCGGTATTCAATCTCGCGTGGGTATTTATAGGGTGCCGTGGTTTTCTTCACAAAATCTTGAATGTCTTGGGTCATCGCATCGCTGCCGGTATGGCCGTCGGCGAGGATAACGAAGGCTTTAACAATCTCGCCGCGCAAATCATCCTTTTTGCCGACCACCGCTGATTCTAAAACTGCCGGATGTTCAATCAAGGCGCTTTCGACCTCGAACGGGCTAATGCGATAGCCTGCCGAGGAAATGATGTCATCGGAACGGCCAACAAACCAGATATAGCCATCATCATCGCGGGTAGCGGTATCGCCGGTGTAATACCAGCCGTTACGAAAAGACCGCGCTGTCCCCTCCGGATCACGGAAATAACCATGAAAAAGGCCGAGCGGGTGCGGGTCAGTGATTTTAACGGCGATATGGCCAACCACATCATCGCCAACCACATTACCATCCTCATCAATGATGGCGATGGTTAATCCTGGCACCGGCTTGCCCATGGAGCCGGGGCGAATCTCCATACCGGGGAAATTGGCGACAATATTGACCGTCTCGGTTTGCCCATAGCCATCATAGACATCGCAGCCTGTGGCCGCTTTCCACGACCGCATTGCCTCGGGGTTCAGTGGTTCACCTGCGCCCAGACAATGGCGTAAGGATGTCAGGTTATAGCCGGAGACATCCATCTGTGCGAACAATCGGTAGATTGTCGGTGGGGCGCAAAAGGTGGTTACCTTATGATCTTCGATCATTTGCAAATGCTGGTCCGCATCAAAGCCTTCGCCGTCAAACAGCATAATTGCCGCGCCCGCTAAAAGTGGTGGGAAAACCAGGCCCCAAGCTGCTTTCGCCCAACCTGTATCGGTCAGCGTCCAATGCACATCCTCGGGCGTTAATGTCATCCAATAACGGCGGGTAATTTCATGTGCCAGGCCATAGCGGTAGTCCCGCTCAACCATTTTCGGCATCGAGGTGGTGCCAGAGGTAAAATAGATCAGCATCGGGTCATCGGCGTGATTGGCGGTTACCGCGGTTCGTTCAAGCGTGCTGCTGGCAGTGGCAGCAGCCTCCTGCATGCGCGTCCATCCGGCTGGTATCGGGCCAGCGTTGTCGCCGACCACAATCAAATGCGCCAAACTGGGGCAATTTGTTTTAATTTCTTCGACTTTATCGACATGATCAGCGGTAACAATCACCAGCTTTGCGCCTGACCGGTTGACTCGATATTCGATATCCTTGGCGGTCAAAAGATTGGTCGCGGGCATGGAGACAACCCCGACTTTCATGGCCCCGAGTAAGGTGTGATACCATTCCACCTGCCGGGGGATCATCACAAAGGCAAAATCGCCTTTCGCTGCACCCAGGTCGATCAAGACATTGGCAAAGCGATTTGAATCTGCCTCTAAATCGCTATAGGCGTGATGGGTGACCTTCTGGCCAGTTTTATCAATGGCGATAACAGCTGTCTTATCGGCGGTCAGCGCGCGTTTGCGAACCACATCGAAGGCAAAGTTGAAATTATCCGGAACCTCCAGGCTGAATTCGCGACATGCCGCGTCATAGTCAAAATCGCTCTGTTGAAAGGTCATAAAGTGGTCCCCCGTTATGTCGCCATTGTTGCCCTGGCTGTTGATGGTCGTGCGTTACCAAACAGATTTTAACGCGGCTTCTCCGCCCCGCCCAGAGCAATTATGACGCGACTGCTTTTCTGTTCAGACGGCAGGAATGCGGCCGCCGCAAAGACGGTTAAGGGACCGAAGATCAGATCGAGAAAACGATAGCATTCCCCCGATCATTTACCTGGGCGATAAACACGCATGAGTTGTTTTTTCTTTTTTACCTGTTAGCATGCTGAAAACGAAACTGCAGGGCGCTGGTTGTGACGCTTAATTTGACTCATGTTATTTCCCAGCACTTACAGGAACAACGGGGTAAAAAGTTTACAGCCAGAGAAATTGCGTATTGGGTATTTGAGAATTATCCAGAAGCGTGTCGTCGTAAGCAAAAGCGCTCTGCTGCGAAAGTCAGTCCATTAGATAATGATGCCGCGCTGATACAGCAAATTGCGGCTGAAATTGGATCGCAACGCCCAAACCTACAGAAAAAAGTTCCTCAGATAAAAACCACGGAGGGGCGCCCCCGGAAGTATTACTTCACAGAGGATTCTGATCGTGTCGCGATAGATCATGCGGAGAGAAATTCTCATTTTTCTGTTTCCAAAGGAAACGCCCCCCCTTTAAAAGAGGCTGATCTTTATCCGCTTGTGTCGGAATTTTTAGGGACAGAACTTAAGGTCTATAGCAAGCGTATTGAGGAAAAGCGTTCCCGCAATGCGCGTGGTCCTGGCGGAAATAAATGGCTGTATCCTGACCTTGTTGGCTTAGAGGATCTCAGCGCTGACTGGCTTCGTGAAATTAAAGATAGTGTTCAGCAATATGCCGATAAAAGAACAAGGTTATGGTCGTTTGAAGTTAAAATTCTGATTAACCGGTCAAACGTGCGTGAAGCCTTTTTTCAAACGGTCAGTAATTCATCATGGGCAAATTTCGGGTATTTGGTTGCCAGTGACGTTGAGGGTGCTGATACCTTAAAAGAGCTTCGTATACTGACAAGTTTACATGGCATTGGCTTTATCCGCCTTGATGCTGAAAACCCTTCAGAAAGCCAAATCATGATTCCGGCCAAAGGGCGAAGTGAAATTGATTGGGATACGGCAAATCGGCTTTGTGACGAAAATAAGGATTTCTTAGATTACATAAAACAAATACGTCAGTTTTATCAAACTGGCGAAATAAGAGGTGCTGATTGGGGCGTCAGCGATAAGTAAGCTATGTTAGCTCGTAGTTGAACAATTAAGTCCGTCGCGTCTTCATTTGCGTCTAATGCTTGTTTGTGGCGGTAGTGTGTGGGATGAGGGGTGATAGACCTTATAATACTGAGATTGCATCTGTTCTTTGACTCAAAAGAAACCTGAAAATCGCTATGTCAACGATTTGCGCCGTTATGGCTATGCCCAACGGCAAGTCTTGCGTCTGCGTGGTGTGTTTGTCCCCGTTGGCTTGTCTCTTGTCTTTCTGGCGGTGGTTGCACTGTATATTGCCAGTGATTACCTGCGGTTTGGCGAAGATTGGGTATTGGTTGCCATTGCTGCTGTAATCGGTGGCTACATGGCGCTGAATATTGGGGCCAATGATGTCGCCAATAATATGGGGCCAACGGTTGGGGGGCGGGTTCTCTCTGTTGGCGCGGCCTTGCTGATTGCGGCTGTGTGTGAAAGCGCCGGGGCCATCCTCGCAGGCGGCGAGGTGGTGAAAACAGTGTCGAAAGGCATTATTTCACCGGGGCAGACGATTGATATTGCGACCTTTCAGGCGGTGATGCTGAGCGCCCTATTTGCGGCTGCGTTATGGATTAACATTGCAACGGCTCTCAACGCCCCAGTCTCGACAACGCATTCTATCGTTGGTGGGGTGATGGGGGCAGGGATAGCAGCTGCCGGGTTTGGTCTGGTCAATTGGTCGATGATCGCGGCGATTGCGGCCAGTTGGGTCATCTCGCCATTGTTTGGCGGCCTTTGTGCCGCAAGCTTATTGTTCTTTATCAAAAAGAAAATCATCTATGCAAGTGACCGGCTGGCAAGCGCCCGCCGCTGGGTGCCGATTTTAATCGCCCTGATGGCGGCCGCCTTTGCCGGTTATATGGCGATGAAGGGATTGAAGAAAGTTTGGCGGCCCGGGGTTTGGGAGGTGATTGGTTTTGCGTTGGTCTGGGCGGCTGCGGCGTTTCTGTGGGCCAAGCCTTATATCGCGCGCAAGACGGTGATGTTGAAAAGTAGCCGGGCCGATATCTATACCCTGTTTCACATTCCGCTAATTGCTGGCGCGGCGCTGCTGTCATTTGCCCATGGTGCCAATGATGTGGCCAATGCGGTGGGGCCACTGGCGGCGATTGTCTCAACGATTGGGCAAACGGAGGGTATCGCGGCATCGGTGCAAATTCCGCTTTGGGTGATGACCGTGGGGGCCTTTGGAATTGCCATTGGTTTGGTCTTGTTTGGCCGGAAATTGATCACGGTTGTTGGCCAAAAGATCACGCGCCTGAATGCCATGAGGGCCTATTGCGTGGCCTTGTCAGCGGCCATTACCGTGTTGATCGCGACAACCCTGGGCCTGCCGGTGAGCTCTACCCATATCGCGGTTGGCGCGGTTTTTGGCGTTGGCTTCCTGCGGGAGGTGATGGACAATCCCAACAAACGCAAATTACGCCAAGGACATAAACTGAATGCCACAGCCGACGACGCCTTTAACAGTCGAGGCTATAAGTCAGTGCGCCGCTTGGTTCGGCGGAAATTTGTGTTGTCGATTGTCGCGGCCTGGGTCATTACCGTTCCTGCGGCCGCCTGCCTTTCAGCGATCATTTATACTGTTTTGCGGTCTCTATAATCCACGGTCGCAGATTTTCGACATGATAGATGAGGGGGCGATAATCTTCCGGAAACGCAACCCGCGGCGCATCCTCAATCAGCGCCCAGTGACGCTCGCGTTTATGCCGTTCTGGCCAATCATCGGCCTGCTCGGTGACTAAAAACGGATAATAGGTCACAGGCAGCGGGCATGTCCCTGTTTCGGTTGATTTGGTGATGATCACCGTCATTGGAAAATCCGCAAGAACCTCACCGTACACCCCTGCTTCTTCGAAGCCTTCACGGCGGCAGGTGGCGATGTGGCTTTCATCTTTCTTCTGTTTACCCTTCGGCAGAATCCAGCGTCCCCGGGTTTGCGAGGTGACAAACAGAAGCGCAACATCTGTGTCGCGTATATCAAAAGGTATGATGCCGACGCTGTGCAAAAGGCTGTTCCGATACAAAGTCTAAATACGACCAGTATAAGCGTAAAGCAGATGAAAAGACAGGTCACGGCGCGGCGACGGCGACGGCGGGGGGGGGGCGTCGATCTATTGGCTGCACACCAAGCCCTTGCAACGGCAATCTGATTGCGTTTAGCTGGCTTATATTAAAAAGCGTTAACCATTATTCGGATCAAGTGCGCCGATTTTTATTTTGATAGATAATCATTTTTTAAGAGCACGCGGCTTCGCTTGGCGAAGGCTGACCCGCGCAGATTAAGCAAAGGATTACATGAAATGCAGGTGAACATTGGGGAATTATTGAGCCATCGCGCCCGCCGCGATCCAAAGGTGGAGGCGCTGGTCGATACCAGCTCTGGGGAGCGCTTCACTTACGCTGAAATCAATGCGCGCACAAACCAAACGGCACATATGCTGCGTGGCCTCGGTGTGCGACCGGGGGACCGGGTGGCGGTGTTGCTGATGAATGGCACCGCGTGCTTTGAGAGCTTCTTCGCTTGCGCCAAAATCGGCGCGGTGGCGGTGCCGCTAAACTGGCGACTTGTGGCGGATGAACTGGCTTATATCCTAGCCGACTCGGGCGCGAAAACGCTGATCTTCGATAGCGATTTTGCTGAACACGCGGCGATTTTGCATGCCGGTGGCCAGACCGCCGTCGACAATTGGCTGCAAGTGGCGGTTAATGGGGCTCAAGAAACTTTCGCGCGGAACTTCGGCGCTGGCCGCGACGGCGCGTCAGCGGACGAACCGCCGCTACAAGGTTTCGACGACGACAATCTATTCATCATGTATACAAGTGGCACCACTGGTCGGCCGAAAGGCGTGGTTCACACGCATCTTTCAACGTTCTGGGTACACCTGAATGTGATGTCGACCCAGGGTTTCCGTGTCACTGATCGTTATCTCACCGCCCTGCCATTGTTTCATATTGCCGGGTTGGCACCGTTCTTGGCGGTGGTTCATAGCGGCGTCACCAACGTGCTGATGCGCAGCTTTGATCCCGCCGGTATTTGGAAACTGATTGCTGAGGAAAAAATCACCATCACGCTTGCGGTGCCAGCGATGCTCAACGCCATGCTGCAAACGCCGGCAGCCGATCCGAAGGGCTACGCCCAACTTCGCTCGATCATCAGCGGCGCCTCACCGGTGCCAGTGGTTTTGATGGAACATTACCGCGACATTGGCATCGAAATTCATCAAGGCTACGGCCTTACCGAAAGTGGCGCGCTGGGCTGCCTGATCAGTCCACAAGACGCGATGGAGCGGTTGGGCTCAACAGGTAAACCGTTTCTCCACATGCAACTGCGTTTGATCGATGGAAACGGCCAAGATGTTCCGCCTAATACGCCAGGTGAGGTGCTGCTCTACGGATCTAATATGATGAAAGAATACTGGAATAACCCGCAAGCGACGCGGGAGACTTTGCGCGATGGCTGGCTGCATACCGGCGATGTGGCGGTGATGGATGCGGACGGCTTCGTCACCATCCAAGACCGGATCAAGGACATGATCATTTCGGGCGGCGAAAACGTTTACCCTGCCGAGATTGAAAATGTCGTTCTTGGCCATCCGGATATCAAGGAATGTGCTGTCATTGCTATGCCTTCAGAGCGTTGGGGCGAATCCCCGCTGGTGGTTGCGGTGCGGACAAATGACAGCGTCGATGATGCGGCGATCCTTGCGCATTGTGATGGCAAGCTGGCCCGCTTTAAGCAGCCCAAAGGCGTTGTTTTCATCGATGCCATTCCGCGCAATCCCTCTGGCAAGGCGCTGAAGTTCGAACTTCGTGAGCGATTCCCGGGGCCTGCGCCAGAGTAGCCTGTCGTGTTTTACGCTCAAGCCATCACCCGAAGGTCTGTTAGCAACGGAGGGTTAGAGACGATTAACCCCAGGTTTTATCAAGGCGACTTCGGGCCTACACGTGTCTTAGGGGGCGGGGGCGCTCCCAACATAAGCTTGTAATGCCACGCCATGCTTTCGGCCAATCATCTCAGCGGCTTTTTCACCGACCATAATGCAGGCGGCATTTATATTTCCGCTGATGATATCTGGGAAAACACTCGCATCTGCGACCCTTAGGTTGGCGATATTTTTAACACTAAGGTCTGCGTTGACGACATCGCCGATCCGGCAGGTACAACAAAGGTGATAAACTGTTGTCGCGAAATATAGCGCCCAATCTGCAAGTAACGCATCGCTCACATGCTTTCCAGGCGCATAGCCATGTTTTTCGGCCACAACCTTTGGCACTATCAGAGCACCAGGTTTTGGATCTGTTGGCCAGCTTTCTGCGATCTCCAAGGTACGGCGCATCACCGCGACCATGGTCTTTAGATCATCGGGATCGGCAAAGTAATTCATACGGATATCGGGCGCCGTTTTGGGGTTTGATTGAGAGAGAACAATCTCGCCAACACTGCGCTGAAGTACTGGATTTGCCGAAAACATAATGCGCTGCACGTTTGCCGCTATATTTTCTGCAACATTATCGAAATACGCTGATGAATCTATTCGAAGCGCGGCTGGCGTTCGTGCATTAAATCCGGCGCATAACAAGCCGATTTGTGCATCATGGCTGCGCGTTTCGCCAAGTCCAGTGGTGTAAAAACACACGGCATCATACAGCGAAGATGCGGCAAGGCCCTGACCTGAAACATGCCATTGCTGAAGGCGGTGGGTAGAGTCATCTCTCAAAGCAGCTAATTCAGCGGTTAAATGAACATCGTCTGCTGGCTTAGCTGGCAGAGGTCCTGCTGGGCCACGCAATACATCTGGCCCCAATGAAATCGCAATATTTGCAGCAGATTCGCCAAGACCCGGCGCGTCAAACATCATCAAGCAATGCAGATGGTCCTTGAGGTTTTTCCCAACGCCGGGCAGATCGAGATGGCACGGCATATCTGCCGCCTCAAGTTCGCAACGTGGGCCAATCCCTGATTGCAAGAGAATGGTCGGCGAGCCAACAGCACCTGCTGAAAGTATGATTTCTTTGCGCGCCGAGGCAACGTGCTCTGTGCCGTCTTTATCAGTGAACTGAACACCCGTTACCATAATTGGCTGTCGGTGTGTATCGAGAATAAGTTGGCTGACGTGGCAACCCGTCAGGACGGTGAGATTATCGCGATTTTCTGCGCTGTCCTCCAGAAATGAACGATAGGTGCTTTGGCGTTTGCCGTTGAGGGAAGTTGACTGCATGAGTGAGACGACCCCGTTAGGCTGCAGGCGGTGCTTGCCGTTGTAATCACCGCGTGGAATGCCAGCAGCTTCACAGGCGGCCACAAATCCTTGCGCAGCAGGCAGTGATGGCGCACGGACGGAAACACTCAGGGGGCCGCCAATCCCGTGTGCGTCGTCATCTACAACGACGTCATTATTTGCCACCAAGTTTTCGCTGTTCTTAAAAGAGGGCAGGACCTCGCCATAACTCCAGCCCGTGGCGCCATTTTCCGACCAGGCGTCAAAATCCCTTGGATGGCCTCGAACATAGGCCAAATAATTGATGCCAGACGACCCGCCGAGCATTTTACCGCGCGGCATGGGCATCCTTTGGTCGATCAACCCTAATCCGCACAATCCTGAATCAGCGGTAAACACCCAGTCCGTTTCTGGGTCAAGTTGTAGACTTCCTGTAGCCAGCGGCATGAGTTCGCGGGCAGGGGGCATGCCGCCTGCCTCGATTAATGCCACCTGACAGGATGGATCTTCAGACAACCTTGCCGCAATTACCGCACCAGCAGATCCGCCGCCAATGACAATAAAATCAAATTTCGGTAACATGTTCCAAAACCACCATTTTTTGAAAAAAAGAAATACAAGTTGGTAAATTTAATAAAAATATTCTATCAGATAAAATCGCACATAACGGAAAAATTTTGAAAATATGCGTAACTGATGCAACGGTTTAGCCTATGTGATGAGTGGTTAAATTATGACCTCTATCGCGCGAAGATTTTGTTATGTTTGGGGCTCTTATTTGGTTTTTTCAGGACATAGATAAAAAAATTCGTACTTAAATTTCACCTATATTGACGCTGATGTATTTAAAAAATTCTTTTTTGTAAGACTTATTTCGGGCAATATTTTGATCAATAGATTGCATTCGTAACCGGTTCTGGCGCCGCCCAACGCGGCGGGCTTGATATCGGCATCAACAACGCTGGTATCACCCGGCGATCCTTGCGCATTGTGATGGCAAGCTGGCCCGCTTTAAGCAGCCCAAAGGCGTTGTTTTCATCGATGCCATTCCGCGCAATCCCTCTGGCAAGGCGCTAAAGTTCGAACTTCGTGAGCGATTCCCGGGGCCTGCGCCTGAGTAGTTGACTGCGGCCAAGGCCAGTTCTTTTAGGTAAACGCGAAGCACGGCCTGCTCATCATACTTTTTGCCGCAAACCCTGCCACGTGACCAGGGCCGCTGCTGCCAAAATAAGCTGCATGCCAACGATCGGGAATATCGATCCGTCATAAATCATCCCTTGCATCAAGGCGACGGTGCCTGCGGCACACATTTGCACAAAGCCTAAAACAGCAGCGGCTGCACCAGCGGCTTGTGGATGCGACATCATCACCCCAGCAGCGGTATTGGGGGCGAGAAAACCGCCACCAAACCAGACAAAGAATTGCAGGCCAATGACCAGCCAGAGATGCAAGCTGTCAAGCAATCCAATTAGCAGCAAGATTGCGGAGCCCAAAAACATGATGGCCAAACTGATATAAATGACGGGCTGCATGCCCCAGCGCGGAATGGCAACGCGGGCAGCTGTTGAGCCGATCAAGAACCCTGACATGGCAATGGCGGCCACGATGCCAAAATGGGTTGGGGTGAGGCGGAGGCTGTCGATGAAGTAATAGGGCGCACCTGCAACGAAGCAATATAAACCCGCATAACCGATCGCATGGGTCAGCATGAAAGCCAAGAAGCCACGATGGCGGAACAAGCTCAGATAAACGCGCAAGGCTGAATTGGTCCCTGTTTCATGAACCGAACTGCGTGTTTCAGGCATGATGAACAGGCTTGATAATAACCACACGAGGGCGAGGGCGGTTGTCCCCATAAAACCAGCGCGCCAGCCGAGCCCGTCTAAAAGACTGCCGCCAATTAAAGGGGCTGTCATGAAAGAGAGGGCCATTAAGGCAAAAAGCAGCGCCATTGCCTTGGCCGCGCCTGCAGCGCCATAGATATCTCGGATCATTGCACGGGCAACAACATAGCCTCCAGCAGCGCCTAATCCTTGGACAGCGCGGCCAATGAAGACCATCCAAACTGTATCGGCCAGCGTCGCGATGACAGAGCCTGCAACAGTGAGAACCGCGCCAATTAAAAGTGCTGTGCGACGGCCTTTTTGATCCGAAAAGGGCCCAAAATACAGTTGGCCTAAAGCAAATGGAATTGCGAAGGCGACAATCACAAGCTGCATCGTTACTGGTGGCTGATCAAACAGCTGGCCCATGACTGGCATGGCGGGGACAATGAGGCCTGTCGCAACCTCTGCAAAGGCGGCACATAAAACCAATGTGGTAAAAATCAAAAAGCCTGCCCTTTGGGGCGGGGGAGCGCTGGCGCCATCCTTGGCGTGTTGTTGGGGCATCAAAAACCTGGGCACTGTTTTGGGGAGTGGCAGTCAAAATGATATCTGAGATGGGCGTCATCTTCCAGCCTATGGGCGTTCGCTTATCAGCACAAAACTCTGTTGCTTCATCGATCAATGCGCTGTTTTGGCGTGACTGTCCGGGGCCATTGGGGCGCCGTCAGTCCGCATGAAATCACTCTTTGCCAAGGGGGCTGCCGGGGGGCGGGGGCTGCCGGGGGGGCTGCCGGGGGCTGCCGGGAAATGATTCTGCCTTTGTTGACGCCATTCAATGTTGCCACTGCAATGGCGAGGTGATCCATCAGCGCCACCAAAACGGCCGCAGAATTTCAATTTGAGGCATGATATCGCAATGGGGTATTTATCGCCCAGGCATAGCAATAAAATTGCCTTGGTGGGCGAAAGACAGAAAGTATCGGCGGCAAATGGACGATCATGCCTGCAGCAGATTGATGCGCGCCGTGGCAGGCGTTTAATGGTCTAGAGATATCGAGAATGCCAGACAGGGTGCCTGCCAAAAAAACAAGGAAAAAATTTGTTTTGAAATGATATCGTCTTTTAGTTTTATGCTGACCTCACAAAAAACCCCCACACACGGTACCCGCGAATTGAGAGCCAGGTCCTTCGGGTTTTTGTTTTTGTTGCTGGTGAGGCGTCGCCAGTGTCTCTTTATTAACGGTGATATTATCTAAAGTCGATGATGGTTTACCCGTCATATTTTCCTGATTTCTGATGAGATTGTTGCCATTAAATAATCTGCCCGTGCGTTAATCACTTTTAAAGACGCGACATAAGACCACGATGCTGGCAGGGGGGGCAAAACATGCTGCGCTGAGAGCTAGGCTGAACCGTGAACGCCCTTATTACTGCGGCAATTCATGATTATTCGGACAAATATAAAAAGTTGCTCGCAGCATAAGTGGGCCTTATTTTCGATGAGAAGATAATGATGAAACGTATATTTACAGCACTTACATATATCGGCAGATATTCGGTAAATAGAGTGTCGGCTCGGTAACAGGGTTGATAGAATGCCTTTTTTGAATGATGGTTCGGATCGCATATTTTATGTTGAGGAGGGTCCAAAAGAGGCTCCTCCAATTCTGATGGTTCATGGGTCCTGTGGATACTCGGGACAGTGGCGACATTTAGCGGAAAAGCTGAGCGCGCAGTATCGCGTGATTCGACTAGATCTGCCCGGAATGGGCGATAGCGACGCGATGCCGATCGAACGGCAATGGACGTTTGCGCATGATACGCGGGCCGTGTCGGCTATTTTGGATCTCATTGGGGCCCCCGTGCATTTTGTAGGTCACTCGGCGGGATGCGCTTACGCGTGGCGGGCCTTGGCGGATCGTCCCCATTTTGTGCATAGCCTGACGTTGTTTGAACCGGTATTTTTTGGCTTAATTGAGAGCGACGGCGCCTTTGCGTTTGCAAAGGAAACAGGGGAGCGATATTTGGAATTGGCCGATGCAGGCCAGATCGAGAGTGCCATAGCGTTCTTTGTTGATCGCTGGGCAGGCAGAGCAGGTGCTTGGGCCGCGATTCCTGAAAAAATTAAGTTACTCATGATGAAAGGTGCAGGAAGATTACGGCACGAATGGTGGACGGGCCTCACCGATGGCTTTTATCCGGTGGATCGCGAAGCTTGGTTGCGGGAGCTTGATGACAAACCGACATTATTGGTGCAAGGCGCAGATACGGTTCCCGCTGCGGCTTTGGTTTGTTCGCGGTCTGCCGAACTGCGCCCAAACACCTCGATGTTCAAAGTGCCGGAAGCGGGCCACATGGTTCCCTTCACGCACGCGGCGGAGGTGTTTGAGATTGTCCATGGGCATTTGGCAAGCAGTCTCGACAGGCCCTATGAGTGACCCTCTTACAGGGTATTATTCTGCCGCGGAAAGGCGAGCGATCGGGCGCGCAAATCAAGCGTTTTAGTGCGATAACCATTGGCGCGCGTGCAATCAATTCCAGCGGCACCTCTGTGGCGCAAACGCTTTGCCGTTTCGGGTTCTCTCATTAAATGCTGATCAGTACCGCGTGCATACGCGTTTCGGCCATCTCACTGACAAATATAGGGCCGAGTTGGGGGCATGTATTTGGGGTGAGGGTCGCAATAACCGAGAGTCCGTGCCGAGCTTCGCGCTACGGTGGTAAAGTTTTGGCATGAAAATCGTCGGAAGTCTGTCCGAACGTTGCTGTCTGGCGACCAAACATTTTAGGTTGCCGTCGATGCCGCGCTGAGACACCGCCACTTAGGCCAATTTCTAAATACAGGCCATGACAATCGATGTATCACCCAGTTTTTTGGCCAACCCTGCCGCTTTATAGATAACGAGTGTTTTCCGTTAACCCGACAAACGCCACGTAAAAATGGCCGCGAAGCGTCATTTATGGATCATCAGGGGAATAAGATATGGCGGACAGGGTGGGATTCGAACCCACGGAGGGCGTGAACCCTCG
>JBELLC010000117.1:0-9422 GCA_042088965.1 Nisaea sp.
AATAAGATATGGCGGACAGGGTGGGATTCGAACCCACGGAGGGCGTGAACCCTCGCTGGTTTTCAAGACCAGTCCTTTCAACCGCTCAGGCACCTGTCCGTGGCGTCGACACTTCGGCGCCGACGCGCGAGAAGGGACTTACACGGTGTTGGTAGGGATTGGCAATGGCAAACCGACGTGGTGTTGAAAATTACTGTTCTGCGGTCTTGGGTTTGTCAATTTTATCAATGTCATTGGTAAGGTCATAACAGTTTGAAAAAAAATTAAATAAAATTTTAAAATAAATATTGACAGATTTGTTTTGTTTTTATAGACTGTAGTACTTAATCCTCTTGACATTCTAAAACGATTTTGCCATCCTGATATCGTAGTCCGTATGAAATGGGCTTCCCGGGCAAAATGCTCGTGGTTTTTGAGGAGGATGCCAAAATGGCAGGAATCAATTCAGTGGCGAGTAATCCGTCCGCATTGGTTGCATTACAAAACCTCAATAAGATCACACAATCGCTTGCGACCGCTCAAAACCGCGTTTCGACGGGGTTAAAGATCTCCAGTGCATTGGACAATGGTGCCAGTTTTGCCATTGCTCAAGGTATTCGGGGAGAGCTAAAAGCCATCACTGCTGTAA
Organism: Nisaea sp.; assembly: GCA_042088965.1. Taxonomy (GTDB): domain Bacteria; phylum Pseudomonadota; class Alphaproteobacteria; order Thalassobaculales; family Thalassobaculaceae; genus TMED26. The sequence continues at coordinate 629 of JBELLC010000117.1, forward strand.
CGCAGGGGTTGGATAATGCTAAAGGGGTCGGAAAAGTTGCGCTGGCAGGCACAACAAGCGTTTCAGACTTATTGGGTGACATTCGAAGTAAACTTACAGAACTCAGCAACGCGGGGGTGACGACATCTCAGCGTGCGTTGCTTTCGGAAGATTTTAATGATCTGCTAACTCAAGCAGGTGATTTTATCACAAGCGCTGTTTTCAACGGCATAAACTTAATCGACGGTACGACGACATCGATTACTGTTTTATCAAACTTGACCGGCGGCACGCTTACCGTTGGGGCATCTTACAATCTGGCATCAGATACGACTTCTTTAGCAGGTGTCTCGGTTGGCTCTGCGTCATCAAGTTTGGCCGTTATCACGTCACAATTTGCAACACTTGAATCCTCAGTTAATGCCGCCTTAGGGGGGCTTGGCGCTGATGTGAATTCGTTAGAGTTTCAGAGCAGTTTTTTGGCAGCAATTAGTGATGCGACCGAAGAGGGGCTGGCCGGTATTGTCGATGCTGATATGGCGCGCGAGGCAGCGCGTTTAACAGCCTTGCAGGTGCAACAACAACTCGCTGTGCAAACATTGGGTATTGTTAATCAGGCGCCTTTATCCTTGTTAAGTTTATTTCGCTAGTCGCGGATCAAGGTTTATAGGAAACGGATGCGGCGCGCTGAAAAGCGCGCCGTTTTTTATGCTGTGGATGGCGCTCTTATGGTGCGCACGCCGCCGTGGGCTGGCGTATTGCTGCGGTGGTCCTGTCGTTACGCTGGCGCGGCACGGGCGTTGCACTGTTGTTGTGCTCTGTGGTGATTGACAGCGTTGGCCAATAGGACAACCATCTTGTGATATAAAATAACACGACCGTTTGTCGGCGGCATGTATTGGGGGTGGTCATGAAATTCTATCGGATGATGAAATATGCTTTGGTCTTACTTGGCCTTCTCGCTTTTGCAGATCGCCCAGCGGTGGCGGCTGATTTTGATGCATGGTTAACCAAACTCCGCGCAGAAGCTTTAAGCAAAGGCATTGCAGCGGCAACGCTAGATGATGCTTTGGCTGGGATTCAACCGATCCCGCGGGTGATTGAACTGGACCGCCGACAACCAGAATTTACCCTGACATTCGCGCAATATATGAAGCGTGTGGTCAACCAGCGGCGAATCGATAAGGGACGTGCGCTGCTGGTGACGCATCAGGCGTTGCTGGCGGAGGTATCACAAAAATATAATGTCCAACCGCGCTTCATCGTGGCGCTATGGGGGATTGAAACTGATTTTGGCCGAATTACCGGCGGTTTTCCTGTGATTGCTGCGCTTGCGACCTTGGCATTCGACGGTCGGCGATCTGCGTTCTTCAGGAAAGAACTGATCTTGGCCCTGAAAATCATTGATGCCGGTCACATTAAATCGGCTGACATGAAAGGCTCATGGGCAGGCGCTATGGGACAGAATCAATTTATGCCGTCAAGTTTTCATAATTTTGCTGTTGATCATGATGGCAATGGGCGAAAAGATATTTGGGGAACATTGCCAGACGTCTTTGCCTCAATTGCTAATTACCTGTCAAAATCGGGCTGGCGCGGCGATCAGACATGGGGCCGCAAGATTACATTGCCTGATGGGATTGGGCGCGGCGATATTGGCCGCAAACGCCGTCAATTTATCGCTGAATGGCAAGCCCAGGGTGTGCGCCGGGACACTGGCGCAGATTTGCCAACCCGGCAGTTGAAAGCCGCAGTGGTGGCACCAGACCGTAAATCCATCAAGCCAGCGTATCTGGTTTACAATAACTATAATGTTATTTTGAAATGGAACCGATCAGACTATTTCGCCACCGCTGTCGGCATATTGTCGGATCAGTTGCGGCGGCAAAAGTGACGGCTATTGATATCATCGCACCCGTCTGGCAGGGCCTCGGTCTTGATCCGGCAGCCTTAAACCGGCTGTCCTTACCAGGGGCGCATGCTGTCGTACCATCTGTCTATGATGTCAGTGGCCTAGCCCAGGGCAGCATCGCAGGGGTTGCGCTTGCGGCCAGTGAAATCTGGCGACAGGCCACAGGCGAAAGCCGCGCCGTCAGTGTCAATCGTGATCACGCGGCGATAGAATTTCTGAGTGAGCGGTATTGCCAACTCAATGGGGCCGCGCTGCAAAATATTTGGGATCCCCTCGCAGGGGCGTATTTATGCAGAGATCAAAGATGGCTGCGGGTGCATACTAATTTTTCCCATCATCGTGATGCTTTGCTTAATATCCTTGGCTGCGCTGACAATCGAGATGCTGTGACAGCGGCATGTGCGGATCGGGCGGCGGCTGATCTGGAAACAGCGGCAGCGGCAACAGGCGGCATTGCTGCAATGATGCGCACCCAAGAGGAATGGCGGCGGTCACCGCAAGGCCAAGCTGTTGCCGCATTGCCCCTGATATCGATTGAGAAAATCGCCGATGGCCCGCCAGTGCCCATCACCGCCACAGACCGACCAGTGGATGGTTTGCGGGTGCTTGACATGACGCGCATTATTGCTGGGCCTGTCTGTGGCCGCGCTCTGGCAGCCCATGGTGCTGATGTGATGCTGATCACAGCGCCGCATTTACCGGCGATCATGCCATTGGTGATTGACTCGGGCCGCGGTAAGCGCAGTGCACAGTTGGATTTGCGTGTGCCTGCCCACGGTGATCGCCTGTCGGCATTACTTCAGGAGGCGGATATTTTCATCCAAGGCTATCGCCCTGGTGCGATTGCGGCACGGGGTTTTGATGTTGACACCATCGCCCGAAAACGCCCAGGTATGATCTATGTCTCGCTGTCAGCATATGGCCATCAGGGGCCATGGTCGGCGCGGCGCGGCTTTGATTCGATTGCGCAAGCGGCAATTGGGATTAATCACGGCGAGGCTATGGGTTTTGGCGTCACCGATGGCCCGCAGGCATTGCCCGCACAGGCCCTTGACCATGGATCAGGTTATCTTTTGGCTCTTGGGGCCCTGGCGGCGGTGCTGCGGCGGGCGGAAGAGGGCGGCAGTTGGCACGTGCAGGTTGCCCTGGCGCGAACAGGTCATTGGTTACAAGATCTGCCGGCTGCCGCAGACGGGGTGACTGCGCCTCAGCCGAGCCCTGATATGGTGGCTCGGGTGTCAGCGGAAAGTGACAGCGGCTTTGGGCGTTTGCGGGCAATAAAACATGCTGGCATGATCGCGGGTTTGCCGCCGCATTGGATCCGGCCATCAATGCCGCTGGGCAGCCACGCGCCGATCTGGTGAAGGCCATTAAAAAACGCAGAGATGTCAACATTTAGGTTTGTTTACGCGCCTCTCTACCATATAAATGAGGCTATTAATCGCACAAGTTGATTGGAGTGTGCAGGATGTTTTGCCGCCTGGTTCACGTGAACGTCATTGCACTTATGGGGTTGGGCCTATTGATCAGTGGCTGTGCTGAGACAACATTGTTGGTTCACAATGTGAAAAAGATCAAATCAGTTGTTTCCAAAACCGCGCCTGTTATTGGTCATTATAAAATTGGCAAAGCCTATCAGATTAAAGACGTTTGGTATTATCCGGCTGAAAATGACAGCTATGTGGAAACAGGCATAGCCTCGTGGTATGGGCCAAATTTTCATAATAAAAAAACCGCCAATGGCGAGATTTTTAATCAGTTTGACGTTTCTGCAGCGCACCGGACCTTGCCTATTCCAAGTGTCGTTCAGGTAACCAATTTGACCAATGGTCGTTCGCTGATTGTGCGGGTCAATGATCGGGGGCCCTTTGCCCATGGGCGGATTATTGATATGTCGCGCCGTGGGGCACAACTTTTAGGCTTTGAAAAAGCCGGAACAGCGCGTGTCCGGGTGGCGTTTTTGGCCAATGAAAGTGCCCGTTTGAAGGCATTGGCTTTGGCGGGTAAGCCGTCGCCGCTGTCCGCAGCAGGGCAGGTTGCCGCTGCCGCTCCTGTGCCGCAATCATCGCCAAGCATCGCAGTTTCCGCCACCGGTCTTGCGCCGTTGGCCGGAAAACCATCATCGCCAGCAGCACCAGTCACCTCAAAAGCCGTCGTCTCAAAGCCCGCAGGGGGCAAAAGCATTGTTGAAATGACCCGCAATGCTGCCCGGCAAACCGTTTTTCAAGGTGACATTGAGAAAACCCAGATCTATGTGCAAGCAGGCGCGTTTCGAAATGAAAGCAATGCGCTTCAGCTGGTGAAAATATTGGCACCGATTGCACCCGTGATTGTCAGTCCAGCGATGATCGATGGGCGGGCCTTTTTCCGGGTGCGGTTAGGGCCTGTTAATTCGGTTGATCAAGGCGATAGTATTCTCGCGACGCTTATTGAAAAAGGTTATCCAGGGGCCAGAATAGTTGTCGATTAAGCAAAAGTTAGCAGAAACAGCTGCCATGATTTGGTCAATTTTAATCGCCAACATGGCGCTTTATTGGCGGCTCAAGCAGGATCGGTAAATGGCGGAAATGAGAGGGGCAGGCGTTATGGCGCGGTGTGTGGGTTTTCTGGTTTTAGGTGCGCTCCTTTTCGCAGCGCCAATGCTCTCGGCGGCAACAATCGAAACACCGGCGCGTGAAGCGATTTTGTTGGATTACGATACCGGTGCGGTTCTGTTCGAAAAAAAGGCAGATGTGCGAACACCGCCCGCGTCGATGACCAAAATGATGACGGCTTTCTTGGCCTTCCGGGCGCTCAAAGAAGGCGATTTATCATTAGAAGAAGAAATCCCAATTAGCGAAAAAGCCTGGCGTAAAGGTGGCTCGAAGATGTTTGTCGAGGTCGATAAACGTGTGTCTATTTCTGATATTTTGCGCGGTATTATTGTGCAATCAGGAAATGATGCCGCCATTGCCTTGGCTGAGGCGATGGCGGGTTCTGAAGCGGCATTTGGCGACCGGATGACCGAAACAGCGCTTGAAATTGGGATGAGCCAATCAACCTTTCGTAATGCGACAGGCTGGCCAGATCCCGAACACCGCACCACAGTGCGTGATTTGGCGACCTTAGCCGCCGAGACCATCCGCCGCTTTCCTGAACTCTACAAAATTTATGCAGAAACCAGCTTCACCTATAACGCCATTCGCCAAGGAAATCGCAACCCATTGCTATACAAAGGCATGAATGCGGATGGGTTAAAAACGGGCCACACACAAGCTGCTGGGTATGGGCTAACCGCTTCTGCGAAACGGGGTGACCGCCGGCTAATTTTGGTGGTTAATGGCTTAAAATCAGTGCGCCAACGGGCCCGGGAATCTGAGCGTTTGTTGGAATGGGGGTTTCGGCAGTTCGATAATTATACGGTATTTGAAAAAGGCGCGGTTGTGGACGATGCGCCGGTATGGCTGGGGGCCAGCAAGACAGTCCCTTTGACCCTAAACGAAGACCTCATTTTGACCATGTCCAAACAAGATTGGAAAAAGGTCAAGGTTGTGGCCCGCTATGATGGCCCCATCCCAGCGCCGATCATGGCGGGTCAAACGATTGGTGATGTGACCATTTCTGCGCCAGGCTTTGACGCTGTTCGGCGGCCCCTGGTGGCGGCTGCGGCGATTAACCGACTGGGGTTTATGAATCGAATTGTGGCCGCGCTGAGTTTTTTGGTATGGGGCTCATAACGTGAATTCGGGCGTATTTGTTACCTTCGAGGGCGGTGAGGGAGCTGGAAAGTCAACACAGATCGTATGGCTTGCCGAACACTTGCAGGCGCTTGGCAAGGAGGTGATTGTCACCCGTGAGCCTGGTGGCTCTGTTGGGGCAGAAGAAATTCGCCGACTGCTGGTCACAGGCGAGGGGGGGCGCTGGGACCCGTTAAGCGAAACCCTGTTACTTTACGCGGCCCGCCGTGATCATTGTTTGCGGGTGATTGAACCCGCGCTGGCGGCTGGAAAATGGGTATTATCCGATCGCTTCGCTGATTCCACCATGGCTTATCAAGGCTACGGCCTTGGATTGGAACGAGAAACTATCCGCCGTTTGCACCGTTTGATCCTTGATGGCTTTGAGCCAAGCTTAACCCTGATCTTAGACCTGCCTGTTATGACTGGGTTAGAGCGGTCCTTGGCGCGTCTCGCCAGGGAGGGGCAAAACGCCGAAGATCGTTATGAAAATATGGACATGGCTTTTCATGAACGTATGCGCCAAGGGTTTATCGACATTGCTGCCAATGACCCACGGCGCTGTAAAATTATTGACGCCAATCAAAACAGCCAGGCTGTGTCAGACGCAATTTGGACACTTGTGAACAGCCATTTTGAGATCGCGGCATGACCCTTGTGGATATGGACGATGCTGATGATAAGGCCCATCCCCGGGCGGCACGCACGCTTATTGGCCATGAGTCCGCCGCGCAAACACTTCAGGCGGCGCATGCCAGCGGCCGGTTGCCGCATGGCTGGCTCATTTCTGGACCGCGCGGGATTGGCAAGGCAACCTTAGCCTATCGGTTTGCGCGCTATTTACTGAGTGATGATCAACCGTCGCCAGCTCCAGGCTTGTTTGCTGATGCGCCAGATCAAACAGGTTTAGAGGTGGACATGTCAGGGCCTGTTTCCCGGCAGATCGCCGCTGGTAGTCACCCAGATTTATTGGTCATCGAGCGCCGCTTTGATCCGCGCCGCAAGCGCTGGCGTGAAGAAATCGTGGTTGACGATGTCCGCGAAATGGGCAGCTTTCTGGCGTTAACACCATCCATGGGGGGATGGCGAGTCGTCATTGTTGATGCCGCTGACGAGATGAACCGCAATGCTGCAAACGCGATTTTAAAATTGCTGGAGGAGCCGCCATCGCGCACCGTTATGATCTTGGTGAGCCATTTTCCAGGGCGGCTTTTACCGACCATTCGCTCGCGCTGTCGGCATATGGCATTAAACCCGCTTTCGGATTTACAGGTTAGGTCGTTGTTGGCAACGGCGCGCCCAGACTTGGATGCGGCCGAGCAGGCGGCGCTTGTAACCCTCGGGAATGGCAGCATTGGACAGGCGATCACAATGGCAGATGCTGGCGGGGTTGCGGTATATCAGCAAATGATTGATGTGCTCGCGGATGCACCAAATTTTGATGTGAGCCGATTGTATAAATTGGCCGATGATTGGGCCCGCAAGCCACGCGATGGCAAAATGGCGGTCTTTGATATGGCCTCAACCCTGTTACTCGATTGGTTGGCACAGGTCATCCGGGCAGCAGCAGGAGGGCCCCCTTTACGGCCTATTATTGAGCAGGAAACGGCGATTGCGGCCCGCCTGCTGGGTCATCACTCTGTGGATACATGGCTTGACCGGCATGCCGATGTGAGCCAGCTGTTTCGACGCGGTAAAGCCGTTAACATGGATAAAAAGCAAATGATCCTGAGTGCTTTTTTCAAAATGGCTGAGAAATAAGATGTATTTAACGCCATTGGAAAAGCCGATTTAGCGGATTGCTGCTTGCCAGCGGACGGTGGCAGCGTTACCTCAAAGAGGCGATGGCCCGTAAGGTTTTCACATTGGCAGGTTCCGAGGCTGTTCCGTCAGAGGGGATTATGGAAAAGACCTACTATATCACGACGCCGATTTATTATGTGAATGACGTACCGCATATTGGTCACGCTTACACCACGCTGGCGTGTGATGCATTGGCACGCTTCAAACGACTTGATGGCTTTAAGGTGCATTTTTTGACAGGCACCGATGAACATGGCCAAAAGGTCGAAAAAGCAGCTGGCGATGCAGGTGTGTCACCACAGTCGTTTACCGATAAAGTCTCACAGAACTTTCGTGATTTGGCGGTTGTGATGAATTTTTCAAACGATGATTTTATCCGGACCACAGAGCCCCGCCATGTGGCTGCCACACAAGAAATTTGGCGCCGTCTGTTAGACGCTGGACATATCTATCTGGACAAATACGCGGGCTGGTACTCGGTGCGCGATGAAGGCTTTTTCACCGAAAGTGAAATTGTCGATGGCAAAGCGCCGAGCGGTGCGCCGGTGGAATGGGTTGAAGAGGCCAGTTATTTCTTCGATCTCTCAAAATGGCAGCAACCGTTGCTTGACCTCTATGCCGCGCAACCAGATTTCATTATGCCGGAGAGCCGCCGTAATGAGGTGATCAGTTTTGTTAAAGGCGGGCTTCGCGACTTATCGGTGTCACGGACCAGTTTCAACTGGGGCATTGATGTGCCAGATGACAGTGATCACATCATGTATGTCTGGCTTGATGCGCTGACCAATTATATCACCGCAGCGGGTTTTCCAGACGTGACCGGGGCCGATTATCAAAGCCGCTGGCCCGCTGATTTGCATATGGTGGGCAAAGATATTCTGCGGTTTCATGCGGTCTATTGGCCGGCCTTCCTGATGGCGGCTGACTTGCCCCTCCCAAAGCGGGTTTTTGCCCATGGTTGGTGGACCAATGAGGGCGAGAAGATTTCAAAATCATTGGGGAATGTGATTGATCCTCACGACCTGATCGCAACCTATGGCTTGGAGGCCACCCGTTATTTCTTGTTACGTGAAGTGCCGTTTGGCAATGATGGTGACTTTTCAACCCGGGCGATGATTAACCGCATTAACGCCGACCTTGCCAATGATCTTGGTAATTTGGCGCAGCGGGTGTTGTCGTTTGTGGCCAAAAATGGCGGGGCTGTTGTGCCAACGCCGACAGAAATGAGCGCCCCCGACCATGAGTTGCTGGCCCGGGCCGAGAGCTTGATCACGCGTTTGCGCTATCATTACGATGCCCAGGCTTTTCACCGCGCCCTAGAGGAGACTTGGGAAGTTGTTGGTGCGGCCAATCGGTATGTAGATGAGCAAGCCCCCTGGAGCCT
>JBELLC010000007.1:0-25031 GCA_042088965.1 Nisaea sp.
GTTTTCGACAAGGACAGCTTGCCTCGCCCTGAAAGGCTGAGTTTTTTTCGATCCTGGTCGTTACTATTCGGCATATCCAGCGTTTTCCAACTTTTTTATGTCGCGTCCTGTGGGCGGCTAGATGCTTGAATACACCCACCGCCGAAATTTTCCAAGTCGCCTTCGTGATTACCGCGCATTAGCGCCAAGCGCGCATCTGCAAGACAAAGACGTGTTTGCAGTCCATCCTTGCCACGCTCGCTTGTTGCCAGCAGGGCGGCATGCACCACATGTTCACGGCCAAAGGCATGACCAAGCTCACTTGCCGATAAGCTGCCAGCACGTTTAATGTGCGGCGCTTGTCGTTGCAATTTATTCCGTCCATCGTCCGCGCCATCATATGCTGACAGCAGTACAACAGCACTCTTTGCCCGCAAAGCTGCGGTTGTCTTCTCAAATCCCATCACCATGCGGCCTGCTCGCCGGGCCAACCCAATCATGTCTTGTAGCTTGCGCGCAAGCAAGCTTTCAACCCGCAGGCTCAGTTCCGGATCTGCCCCCACCTTTGTGCGCGCCGCCCGGGAAAACCGGCCTTCACGCACGGCCCGTGAAATCAGCTCTGGGCGTGCTTGCACCCACATGCCGCGGCCGGGCAGAACATGATCGATGTCAGGCACAACCATGCCGTCTGGTGCCAGCACAAAACGGATCATATTCGTTTTGTCGAGGGACCGTGCTTCGACGATACAGCGTCTCTGGCGATCGTTGTCCTGGGCTTGGGTGGATTTAGTCAGCCTGATCACCCTCCGTTGCGTCACCGCCACCTTCGCCAGCAGCAGCGTCTTCAGCTTCAAACCAGCTTGCGCGGGCGGCCATGATGATGGCATTGGCGTCTTCTTCGACAAGCCCTTCGTCGCCGAGGATTTCAAGCAATTCATCACTGGCTAAATCGCCCAGATCGTCTGCCGTTTTTACCCCAGCTTCACCAAGTTTCACCAGCATTCCCAGACTGAAATCAGCAATCTCACCGATATCATCGGCCAATCCCAATTCGGCCAAGCGGGCTTGCAAGCGCTCGATCTCAGCATTCACAAAAGTCAGGGCGCGGGTTTGCAACTCTTCAGCGATATCGTCGTCAAAGCCTTCGATCCGAGTCAAATCATTTAGCGCGGTATAGGCAATATCTTCGACTTGTGAAAAGCCTTCAGCGACCAGCAAATGGGCAATCACATCGTCGATATCAAGGGATTCCATAAAGACGTTTGAGCGCGATCTAAACTCTTCTTGACGGCGGTCAGATTCCTCCTTCTCCGTCAAAATATCAATATCCCAGCCCGACAAGACACTTGCCAACCGGACATTTTGGCCACGCCGGCCAATCGCCAGGCTAAGCTGTTCGTCTGGCACGACCACTTCAATGCGGCCAGCGTCCTGATCCAAAACAACCTTTGCAACTTCGGCTGGCGCTAAGGCGTTGACCACGAAAGTAGCGGGGTCATCGGACCAGGGAATGATGTCAATCTTTTCGCCCTGTAGTTCACTGACCACAGCTTGCACGCGGCTGCCGCGCATGCCGACACAAGCGCCAACGGGATCAATGCTGCTATCATTTGACAGAACCGCAATCTTGGCCCGACTGCCCGGATCGCGGGCAACGGCTCGCAACTCGATAATGCCATCATAGATCTCAGGCACTTCTTGGGTGAACAACAAACGCATAAAGTCTGGATGGGTCCGTGACATAAAAATCTGTGGGCCACGGTTTTCACGCCGCACTTCGGCGATTAGGGCGCGCACACGATCGCCTTGGCGGAAAGATTCACGGGGCAGCAATTCATCACGCCTCAAAACACCTTCGCCGCGACCAAGATCAATCGTGACATTGCCAAATTCAATCCGCTTGACGATGCCGTTAACGATTTCGCCAGCACGGTCTTTATATTCGTTGAACTGGCGCTCACGTTCTGCTTCGCGGACTTTTTGGACGATGACTTGCTTTGCAGTTTGGGCTGCAATACGGCCAAAATCAATCGGTGGCAGGGGATCGGAAATCACATCGCCAATGGCCAATGAGGGATCTCGGCGGTGCGCCATGACAAGGTTAATTTGGTTGGTCTCGTCTTCGATTTCCTCAACCACTTCGGTGCAGCGCATCAGACCGATTTCGCCTGTCTTACGATCGATGGTCGCCCGGATGTCATGGTCATGACCATATTTCGAGCGCCCAGCACGCTGGATTGCTTGCTCCATCGCTTCCAGAACTTCTTCGCGTTCGATGCCCTTTTCACGGGCAACAACATCAGCGACTTGGATCAGTTCCAGTCGGGGTTGGGTTGCTAAGTCCATCTCAACTAACCTTTTTTATTTTGGCCAACGTCCATTACGTTGACGGGTTGCCAGTTGCATCGCTGGTGCCATCGCCAGCGTTTAAATTCGGTGTTTGTTGGCTTTTGGCCATCGCCAAAAGCGCATCAGTCAAAATTAATTTGGCCGCGCTTAGCGCCTCAAGGGTGACGCCAATTGTGCCGATTTCAATTGCCAGCAGCACTTCGCCATTTTCAAAGCCGACCAATTTGCCGCGAAAGCGTTTTTGCCCGTCAACCGCTTCACGCAACTCAATTTTTGCATCTAATCCAGCAAAGCGATCAAAGTCTGTGACCCGGGTTAAGGGGCGATCAACCCCAGGCGAGCTTACCTCGAGGGTGTATTCCCCAGATATCGGGTCGGCGACATCTAAGACGGTCGAGACAGCGCGGCTGACGCGGGCGCAGGCTTCAACAGCAAGTTCACCAAGGTTATTCGGCTCAATCATGATCTGCAATGTTGCTGGTGTGCCACTGTATTGCAGGCGGACAATGGTAAAGCCCATGGCCTCAATCGTCGGCGCAATAATGCCCAAGATGCGCTTGCTGACAGGATCAGCAGCGATCAAATGGGTTGTATCAATGGCAACGTCCATTGTCACAGATATCATTTCCTCAACAACACTCAGCGGCTTCAAACACAAAAAAGCGGGCCGCAGCCCACCAATACACAGTCTACGTCTGATTGGAATAATGCGGTTATACCAATTTCTTCAGAAGTTTCAAGCCTATTCGCTTTGATCCTCGCGGTTGTCTGAGGACTTTTTTACGAAGCGTAAAAAACTTGGTGCATCACCGTTGGCAATGGCCTTTTGCTCATAGCGGGTTGGCGGCCAATCAGCAGGCCGGCGCCGCCAATCATCGGGGCTTTCCGCACACCATTTCCAGCCCGCATGATTGAGAACATGGCGCAGGATCCAGGACAAATAACCGCGATGATCAGTGGCAATCCGCAACTCTCCTGTGGCGCTGAGAAGGCGGTGAAAAACCGCGACCGAGGCGGGGTTGATGATACGCCGCGCATGGTGGCGGGTTTTCGGCCACGGGTCAGGGAACAACACAAAAATCCGCTCTAGGCTGCCGTCGGGCAAGCACTCAAGCAAGGGCCGCACGTCATTCGCCAAAACCCGCACATTGTTGAGCGCGTTTTGATCAACCTCGCGCAAAAGGGTCACAACGCCATTGATAAAGGGTTCCGCGCCGAGAATGCCAACATTGGGGTTGGCTATCGCTTGCGCGGCTAAATGCTCACCACCGCCGAAACCAATTTCCAGCCAATAGGCATCATATCTTTGGTCAAAAAATACCTGTGGCGGTGTGGGCGACGGTGTGGGTGGCGGCGTGGGCGGCGGCGGCACAATAATGGAAATTTTTGGCAACAGATCGCGGATCAGCGCCTTTTGCCCTGTTCTCAACTGCCGACCAGACCGGCGGCCATGAAACCGTGGATCGGATTTAAGCCCTGCCATGATGATGAGATCCGCTCTGTTTGGCGCTGTTCAGCGATCAGCCAGCAGCAGCTTTCAGCGCGCCGGTAAGGTCGGTTTTTTCCCAAGAAAAACCGCCGTCAGCGTCAGGCTCACGGCCAAAATGCCCATAGGCTGCAGAGCGCGCATAAACCGGCCGGTTCAGGCCAAGGTGTTGACGAATTCCCCGGGGTGACAAGTCCATCACATCACGCAGGCTTGCTGCCAATAATTGCTCGTCAGTGTTTGAGCTACCATAGGTATTGACATAAACAGACAGCGGGTGGGCAACGCCAATCGCATAGGACAGCTGAATTGTGCAGCGGTCAGCAAGGCCAGCGGCAACCACATTTTTTGCTAAATAGCGTGCAGCATAGGCTGCGGAACGGTCAACTTTTGTGGGATCTTTTCCTGAAAATGCACCGCCACCATGGGGTGCTGCGCCGCCATAGGTATCAACGATAATCTTGCGACCTGTCAGGCCCGCGTCGCCATCAGGGCCACCGATCACAAAGCGCCCGGTTGGATTGACGTAGAATTGATCTTCTGGGCACATCCAACCCGTTGGCAAAACCGCCTCAACGAAAGGCCGCACCAACTCACGGATTTCTTTTTGATCAAGATCAGGGTGATGTTGCGTTGAGACCACAACCGACGCCGCACTGACCGGCGCGCCGTTTTCATATTTCAAGGTCACTTGGCTTTTGGAATCAGGGCCAAACGCCGTTGTTGCGCCGCTGTGACGGGCTGTTGCCATATCCTTTAAAATGCGATGCGCGTAGTGAATAGGCGCGGGCATTAAAACATCTGTCTCGCGGCAGGCGTAGCCAAACATGATCCCTTGGTCGCCGGCACCTTCATCCTTATTGCCAGAAGCATCAACTCCCATCGCGATATCAGCTGATTGCTCATGCAGCAGGACGTCAATATCGGCATGTTGCCAATGGAAGCCATCTTGTGCGTAACCAATATCCCGAATCGCCTCTCGGCTGGCGGCAATCATGGCCTCTTTGGTAATGGACGCAGGGCCGCGCACCTCCCCTGCAAGCACCACTTTATTGGTGGTTGTCAGAGTCTCACAGGCAACCCGGCTTTCTGGGTCTGCGCCAAGAAACATATCAACAATCGTATCCGAGATCCGATCACAAACTTTGTCGGGATGGCCCTCAGATACAGATTCGCTGGTAAAAAGATAGCTGTTCTGGCTCATGGTGTTGTCCTGAAATATGCGTATAGCCGAGAATAAAAGCGCCTCGTCAAAACATACAAGCACGCACACACAAGGCCCAGTCGGATATTGATAACAACACCATCAAGGGTCAAGAAATTTTAAGCGCGTGGCGTTCAGAAAACATCACCGTCTCTCATGATCGATCTAGTTGACCAGGTGCAGTCGATGGCAACCAAGCTCTTGATCCTCGGGATGTAGATCGTGGACAAGGCTCAACAGAGAGTTTTGTAGATTTTGGTCTGAAATACCCAAAAAAGCCCTCATAAGTGCGATTGCTCGCGGGTCATCGACCATTAACGTTGCGGGTGCTGTCAGGGCGACCACATTATGCGCAGTGTCTTTGGAGAGATTGGTTTCAGGCTCTACTGGCTCAGGTAACCCATCAAAGAAATAGTTGATATGAATGTCTAAGTAACCTGCGGTGCGGTGCAGTAATCTGGCATTGATACTGGCCTTGCCTTGCTCATAACATTGAAGTTCATCAACATTTAAGTGCAGTGCCTGCGCCAGTTGATGGCTGCTATATCCAAGTTGTCTGCGCCGTTGCCGAATTTTATGTCCCACATGGACATCCAGAGGATCGACGTTGGTTTTCTCGCCCCCCACTGGTCGTGTATTGCTGTGGTTCTTAATTTTCTGTTGCTTCTGCGTCATCATTTTCGTCCCAACCCATTTCCCACACTGACAGAACTGCCAGCTCACGAGGACAAACCTAGAGGAGTGAATGCAGGCGCTACAATTACCCTTGCGTATAAGTTTGGTCTCTCCTGGCTCGAATACCCCCCCATCCGAACAAAACGAGGAGGCCGAACAAGACCGGCAGGTCGCCGATCTGGGTATAGAGCGTGGGCTTCTGCAGCGCCGCCGGGATAGGGCTGTCGAAAAATCCCGCTTGATTAAGGGGGAGCTGCGATTGCACCCGGCCTAAACTGTCAAAGATCGCTGAAATGCCGGTATTCGCAGCTCTGATAAGAGGTACGCCTTCTTCAATTGCCCGCACCTGGGTCGCCAGCAAATGTTGATAGGGACCGCTGCTGACCCCATACCACGCATCATTGGTAAAATTTATCATCAAGCGGGCCGCTGGGTCGGTCTTTGCCCGCACCTGCCCCGCAAAGATCGCCTCATAACAAATCAAGGGGCTGAAGGCTGGCATGCCGGGCAACTCTAGGGTGCGTGGTCCTTTCCCGGCGGTAAAACCACTGATGCTGTCGACGATGGGCGACAAGGGCAGCCATTCTTTGAGCGGCACATATTCGCCGAAGGGCACCAGATGAAATTTATCGAATACCGCCCGCGTTTGGCCGTGCTCATCAATCGCGAAGACGCTGTTCCAGACGTGACTTGCATCGCTTCCGGTTCGCTTAACCCTGATTGACCCGGTGAGCACAAAGCCCTGCTTGGGGGCGGCTTGGCCAATCGCCGCGCGGATGTCGGGGCTTTCATTTAAGAAGACAGCGACAGCTGTTTCAGGCCAAATGACAGCAATGGGGTCTGCGCCGCCGTCAGCAGGTGCCTCTGAGGTCATTTGCAAATAGCGCGAAATATGGCCGGCCTTTTGGTCATGCTGCCATTTTTGATGTTGGGGGACATTGCCTTGAACAACCCGCACCACAGGGCCTGTGAGCGGTGATGCCAGCATCGACAATCGAACGCTGCCGGCACCGCAGATCAAAACAACCATCACCCCCGTGATGATTGCTGGCCGCCAGCAGTGCATCCTGTTGTTGCCTGCATGGCCCAATGCGCCGCCCGAAAGATTGCCCGTTGGATTACCGAGTGCGCTCAAGGATAAGGCTGCTAAAATTGTCAGAAAGCTGAGTCCGTAAATGCCGATATAAGCGGTTATCTGCAGCGGGATATCAGAAAAGCCCCAGGCATAACCCGTGAGGTTCCAGGGAAAGCCTGTAAACAGATGCCCCCGCAGCCATTCTGCCGCCAGCCAAAAGCCCGCCAAATAGAGCGTTGATGGGCGACTCTGTGGCGGCCGTAACAGGTAAGTAAATAGGGTTGCCAAACCATAAAAAAGCGCCAGCACAGAGGGCAAGCCAGCTGCTGCAAAGGGCACTAACCAAGCTGTTTTTGCGCTGTCCACTAAAAGCGCGTTCGAGATCCAATATAACCCTGCGGTGAGCATGCCAAAGCCAAACCACCAGCCGATCGCAAAGGCGGTGCGTTTGTTTTTGGCACCTGCCAGCAACCAGGGCAGTGCTGACATCACCAAAAGCGCGGGCAGGATAAAAGTGGGCGCTTGGGCGCTGGCGCTGATGGCGCCTAACAGAAAGGCGAGACCGGATCGCCGCCAACCGCGCAACTCAGTTAGTTTTTGTGCCGCAGAGAGTGCAATATGCATCAGCCAGCCACGGAAGGTTGAATCAGGTGTCGATGGTTTGGGCGGTGCGATGAATCTGTAGGGCCTTAATCCGGCGCGGATCAGAATCGACAATTTCAAAACGAATGCCTGCCGGATGATTAAAGACCTCACCTGGACCAGGGACGCGGCCTGCAATGGTCAAAACCAAGCCCCCCAAGGTGTCAATTTCTTCACGCTCTTCATCGCTCAAGACAGGGCCAATCAATGCTTCGAATTCTTCGACGGTGGCTCTGGGGTCGGCCCAATAACCGCCACCGGGCCGAAGCTGCAATTTTGGCCCATCAACTGTATCATGTTCATCGTCAATTTCGCCGACAATTTCCTCCACCAGATCTTCAATTGTGATGAGGCCATCAATGCCGCCATATTCGTCAATGACAAGGGCGAGGTGCTGCCGATTCAAGCGCATTTCCTGAAGTAGCTCAAGCGCTCGCATGGCTGGTGAGACGAACAGCACTTTGCGGATCATGGCGGTTAAAGGCAACGCCTGCGCGGCATCCCGGTGCGCCATCACATCTTTGATGTGCACCATACCAATCGCGTTATCAAGCGTCTCGCGATAGACGGGCAGGCGAGAGTGTGCGGCTTCAATCATTTGGCTGGCCACCTCGGGGAGCGAGGATTCCGCATCAACACCGATAATGTCAGCACGCGGCACCATGACATCCTTTGCCACGATATCACGTAACCCGAGGATGTTTCGGATCATGGCGCGTTCGCCAGCGTCAATCTCGACTTCATCCTCCATCCGCTCATCAATCAGCTCTTCAATGGTATCGCGTGCCGATTGTGTGCCGTTACGGCCCAAACGCGCAAATCGCGCTAGTCTTCGAATGCCGCTAAAAAGCACATTCTGGGTGCCATTCTCAGTGGCTATAGAAGGGTCGTCTTTATCGTCGCTCATGGATAATTTTGATGCTCTGGCGAAGCCGCCAGCGGATCAATCTCCCGGTAAGGATTGGCAATACCAATGGTGGCCAATAGCTCAATTTCGAGGGCCTCCATTTCTGCGGCGTCGTCGGTCTCGATATGGTCATATCCCAACAGATGCAGGCAAGCATGTATAATCAAATGGCTAAGATGGGCGGTGACAGCTTTATTTTCTGTGGTTGCCTCGGCGATGATTGTTTCCCGTGCAAGGGCAATATCACCCAGATGAGGGGTATCACTTTGGCCCGGAAAAGCCAGAACATTGGTGGCGTTATCAATACCGCGAAATTTCTTATTAAGCTGTTTGATCCATTCATCGCTGCCAAAAGCAATGGCGATTTCGGCGCCGGTGACATCATGGCCTGATACGGCCAAATCAGCGGCTTGTTGGCTTAAGGTGTGCAGGTCAATGTCCATCTCTCGCCAGCGATCATCGTGCATCGATATATCGACAATCATACCCGGCGCGGTGGGTCTATCGGCTGGCTCAGGTTCCGCTGTGAGCGTCATTCTGCGTTACCCCGGCTTAAAAGATTGGTTTCCTTTTCATGGTAGGCCCGCACGATTTTGGTTACCAAGGGATGGCGGACAACATCTGCGGCGTTGAATTCAACCTGGCTTATGCCCTCAACCCCGCGCAATAGGCCAATGGCTTCGCGTAGACCCGATTTTGCCCCCATTGGTAAATCAATCTGTGATAGATCGCCGGTCACCGCCATGCGCGAGTTTTCCCCCAGGCGCGTCAAAAACATTTTCATCTGCGTCGGCGTGGTATTCTGCGCCTCGTCTAAAATCACATAAGCATTTGACAAGGTGCGCCCGCGCATAAAGGCCAGCGGGGCGACTTCAATTTCACCACTGGCCAAGCGCCGCTCGACCTGTTCGCCAGGCATCATGTCATAAAGTGCGTCATATAAAGGCCGAAGGTAAGGATCGACTTTATCTTTCATATCGCCCGGCAAAAACCCAATCCGTTCGCCCGCTTCAACCGCTGGCCTGGATAAGATCAGGCGATCCACACGCCGGGTTTTCAACATCGATACCGCGATGGCGACAGCCATATATGTTTTACCGGTTCCCGCTGGCCCTAAGCCGAACACCAATTCATCCCGGTTCAGCGCATCAATATAAACCCGCTGATTGGGTGAGCGGGCACGGACAGCGCGTTTCCAGGTCTCAATGGTCTGGGAATCGTTTGCGAAAGCCTGGTCGCCGCCTTTGCCGCGGACCCAAGAAATCGCCGCATCAACGGTCGGCAAATCGATCATATCGCTTGCCTGGCCATTTTCGCGCTCGCTATCTAATCGGCCATAGAGAGCGGATAACGCCCCATGCGCGGCCTGCGCGGCGTCGCTTGCGCCGCTAATTTCAATACGGTTTCCAAAACACGCTAAGGATACTTTGAGCCGCTGTTCAATGCGCGCCAGATTGCGGTCATGGTCGCCATAAAGGTTTGGTAAAAGGCTGTGGTCAGCGAATTCAAGAGCGATGACTTCTGCTTTGGCCATGTGAGTCGTCAAGCTTGGATCCTTTCGGTGCCATTTGTTGGCAATGGGACGGATTGTTTCAGGGTGCCAGCAAGGCTATTGGCTTGACCTTGCGTTATGTTGACGGCGGCGATATGGCCAATCAGGCTTTCGGGGCCGGCGCAATGGATGGATTGCATATATGGCCCGCGGCCGACCAATTGGCCTGGTTGATTGCCCGCACGTTCAAAGAGGACGTCTTGCGTGGTTCCCTCAGCGGCGCGGTTAAAGGCCTGTTGCTGGGCGTTGAGTAATTGCTGTAGGCCCGCTAGCCGCGCCGTTTTAACAGCCTCTGGTACTTGCTCAAGCGAGGCTGCCGCTGGCGTACCGGGACGCGGGCTGTATTTAAATGAATAGGCTTGGGTAAAGCCGATATCATTGATGAGGCGGAGGGTGTCAGCAAAGTCGCGGTCACTTTCACCGGGATGGCCAACGATAAAATCAGAGGACAAGACCAGATCAGGACGGGCATCCCGCAGGCGATCAATAATTGCGCGATATTCATCAGCGCTATGTTTGCGATTCATCGCCTCAAGCATGCGGTCAGAGCCTGATTGCACCGGTAAATGCAAAAACGGCATGATTTTTTCAACATCGCCATGGGCGGCAATCAGATCTGCATCAACATCTCGTGGATGAGAGGTGGTATAACGCAGACGCTCCAGGCCGTCGATCTCCGCTAATGCGCGCAGCAACCGCCCAAGGCCCCATTCACGGCCGTCTTTGGCTTCGCCGTGATAGGCATTTACATTCTGCCCGAGTAAGGTGACCTCTCGGACCCCCAATGCCACGAGCTGTCGGGCTTCGTCTAAAACCTGCTCAACAGGGCGCGAATACTCCGCGCCGCGGGTATAGGGCACAACACAAAAACTACAAAACTTATCGCAGCCCTCTTGAATAGATAGAAACGCCATCGCCCGGCGTCCGCCACTGGCTTTTGGCAGATGGTCGAATTTAACGTCACTGGGGAATTCAGTGTCGATCAATCCGGCACCGCGAAAATGCCCTTTGGCTTGGGTGCGACTTTGACGGTCAGCCTTGGCAACCAATTCGGGCAATCGGTGATAGGTTTGTGGGCCAATAACCATGTCGACATACGGCGCTCTGGATAAAATCTCCGCCCCTTCTGCCTGCGCCACACAGCCTGCGACAGCAATCAGAAGATTTTGACCGTTTTCGGCCAAAGCCTGCTTGCGATTACGTAACCGACCCAATTCTGAGAACACCTTTTCCGTGGCTTTTTCACGGATATGACAGGTGTTCAAAATCACCATGTCTGCATCATCGGGGGTGTTACAGATTTGATAGCCAAGCGGTGCCAAAACAGCTGACATCTGCTCAGAATCATAAACATTCATCTGGCAGCCATAGGTTTTAATGAAAAGCTTTTTATCCAAGAGCGGTCACTTGTCGTTAAGGTTTTGTGAAAAGGCGGCAGACGCTGCAACCGTCCCATACGGCGCAGCCATGGCGGTGGCAACGCCGCGCCGCTGCCAAGTGTGTGACCCGCGATCGGACCGCAAAGCACATCTGCGTTTAAGCGACATTCACTGCCATATCCGCATAATCAAAACTTGTCATTACCATACTTAATAGTATGCAACAATTTCAGCTTGTGAAGTGGTTAAGTTTACATGACGGTCTGGTAAAGCGGTCATGTTTTTGTCGGATTGCGGTGCGGGCGACCATAAAGCTCTAGGCGATGGTCGACCAAATCAAAACCAAGCTCGTCGGCAATTCGGGCTTTTAAGGCTTCAATATCAGCATTTTGAAATTCGATAACATTGCCGGTCTCAACGTCGATGAGATGGTCGTGGTGATCGCCAACTTGTTCATAACGCGAGCGGCCGTCGCGAAATTCGTGACGCTCCAGGATATTGGCTTCTTCGAACAGGCGCACCGTTCGATAAACGGTTGCAATGCTGATCCCGGCATCAATCTCGACAGCCCGGCGGTGCAATTGTTCCACATCTGGGTGATCATCTGAACGCGTTAGGACCCGCGCAATCACCCGACGCTGTTCTGTCATCTTGAGACCGCGTTCGGCACATAATTTTTCGATATCTTTCATTAACCCTGCCTGTTGCGCCTTCGCTGCTACCGAATAAACACGATTGGTTCTGTATAACGCATTTGGGGAATTTAGTCCAAATTACATCATATGAGAACCGTCAACGGTTTTCAGCGGCCTGTGCTCTGGATCGCTGGCGATGATCAGGCGTTGCATGACAAGGGCATCACTGCGTCCCCCTGAGGGTGTTTTAAAATAGCCACGCCGCCGCCCAATCACGTTGAAATGAGCGTGCTGATATAGCGATTTGGCCGCATGATTGGTAATATCGACATCGAGAAAAAGCCGCCGGACACCTCTGGATTGAAGGCAGGTAACAGCCGCCTCTAGCAGGGATTTGCCACATCCTTGGCGGTGTATGTCTGGGCGCACCATTAAGGTTAAAATCTCCGCTTCATCGAGGACTTGGCGAAATAAGATAAAGCCGACAGCATTCTCGGCCTGATCTTGGGTTGCCATGATCACAGCGGTTCCCGGGGCTGCAATCGCTGATGCAAAGGCTTTTTCAGACCAGGGCACCGCGAAGGCTTCGCGGTGTAATGCGGCAAGAACAGGCACATATGCCGCGGGTTGGCTGACAGAGGTCAGTTCGATCACGGCGCCAGGCCCGCGGGTTTCGTCGACTGGCTGACGTCAGGCGGGCGCACGTAAAGTGGCGTCGGTGGCCAAAAGGCCTGCCCGCGTTGAAAGCGCTGCCATGCCCAAAGACCAATGCTGGCAGCGTCGGGAAGCTCGTTTGTGATGATGTTAACGTCTGTAAAACCGGCCGCTGCGAGTAACGGCAAGAGTTTTTCGCTACCATTACCGGCAAGCTGTAGCGGCCTGCCGAAGGCTTTCGCCAGGTGCTGTTGTAACGCGATTTTTGTGGCCGTGAAGGGGGCTGATACGTCAGCTGTCTCAGGGTTGCGAAATTGCACAAAGGGCTCTGCGCGTTTGCCATCAAGGACGGCAAGTTGCCAGGTTAATGGTGTTTTGCGCGCCGCCATTTGATCCAATAATACGTCACCAACGCGGACCCCGGAGACAGGGATATCCAAAGCCAGACCAAGGCCGCGGGCGGCTGCCAAGCCAACCCGCAAACCGGTGAATGATCCAGGGCCAATGGGCGTCACAATATGGTCGATGCGGGCCATCGAAATGCCAGCGGCGGAAACCACGCGGGCGACTTGCGGCACGATATGACTGGCATGACCACGGGCAAGAGGTAAAGATTCTGCGGCACTGACATAATCTTTCTCTAAAAGAGCAGATGAACAGTTTTGCCCTGTGCAATCGATTGAAAGAAGAAATGCCATCATTCTGCGCTGTATCGTGTATACTCTAAAAGCGATCGGTTACGATCAGCGGTGTACGCCGATCACGAACAGCTGTCACTGGTTTTATGGACTTTCGTTATGCGCGGTTTGGTCAGTAAATTTCAGGTTCTACTGGGGGCGTTGGTGGTTTTGACGGTTAGCGCTTTTACGGCGCCAGCGATTGCTGCAAATGGCGCTGTGGTTTTTATGTATCACCGATTTGGTGAAAACGATTGGCCAACCACCAGTATTCGCCTTGAGCAGTTTAAAGCTCATCTGCAAGAAATTGCCCGTGGTGGTTACACCGTTTTGCCGATTCCTGAAATTATTGATGCCTTGCAAAACGGCCGTGCGCTGCCGGATCGGACCATAGGCTTAAGCATTGATGACGCTTATCGCTCGGTATACGAAAAAGCCTGGCCGCTGCTACAAGCGGCAAAACTGCCGTTCACCTTGTTTGTCTCTACCGATGTGATCGATAGCGGCTCGAACAATTATATGTCCTGGGCGCAGATTAGAGAGCTGAAGGACAAAGGCGTGACCATTGGCAATCAAACCAAAAGCCATCCGCATTTGGTTGAATTGAGCCTGGAACAGGTGGGCCGCGAATTACGCGCGTCAAACGCACGGTTAGCAGATGAAATGGATGAGATGCCGACATTTCTCGCTTATCCCTTTGGCGAATATAGTCTTCAAATAAAAGAAATTGCATCTGACTTAGGATTCACGGCGGCATTTGGCCAGCAATCTGGGGTGATGCATGCGGCCGCGGACATGTTTGCACTGCCCCGTTTTACCATGAACGAGACCTATGGCGGCATTGATCGTTTTCGGTTGGCGGCCAATGCATTGCCCTTGCCGGTCACTGATGTGCTGCCAGCAGACCCTGTTTTGGCCACCAATCCACCGGCTTTTGGGTTTACTGTGCAACCTGACCTTGCTGGCCTAGCGCAACTTGCTTGTTTTGCCTCAGGGCAAGGGCGGGCAAAACTGCAACGCCTCGACAACCGCGTTGAAGTCCGGGTGCTTGAGCCATTTCCGCCAGGGCGCTCGCGCATCAATTGCACGATGCCTGGACCAGATCGTCGTTGGCGGTGGTATGGTATGCAATTCTATGTGCCGCGTTAAGAACAGTTTAATTTGGGTGGTTTAAATCGTGGTTGGGCGGTGCAGCCTGCTGTTATCTAGCGCATTAAATTTATTCACCCGGATGATTGTCCGCAACTCGTCGATATAGGCCCTGCCGCGTTCGGAATAAGCGTTAAGATAACCCGCTAAATAAACACTATCGAAGGGTCGATATAGCCGCCGTGTCACCGCGCGCGCGGCCCGGAAATCGCTGTAGGCAGGATGACTGTTTAAGTTTCGCATGTAGCTGTCAACGGAGGATAGTAAGTCGGGGAAGGCGCGCACAAAATGCCGCTTATCGGAATCGCGCTGCAAGGGCAGGAGGCCGCGTTCGCCATCTTCGGTCCATTGCCCAAATAGGGCGTTACCTTGGCGGGCAAATCGCGAGCGGCCCCAACCGCTTTCAGCGGCCGCTTGCGATAGTGCCAGGGAAACCGGAATCACATCAATATTCAGCAATAACTTTTTTGCCATCTGGGAAGGCACATACGGTTTTGGCTGATCCGCATTGAACAGGCCATAACGGCTGGCAAGATCAGCGATCCAGCGCTGATCGTCAGGGGCGGTGCTCTCCTGAACGCTAAGTGCCTGTAAGCGCGCCCGTTGCTGTTTCAGTTTCTCATTCACGAGCAATACCAGCGGCAGGACGCTTTGCACAAAGAGCTGCTTGCGTTTGGCGATTGGCATTGCCTGCGCAAAGTCATGCGGTAGGTTATCGATAATGAGGTTAGGAATCGGCGTTTGGGGGTTTGCACTGAGTTTAACGCCCGCATAATGGCGATGAATCCGGCTTTCTAATGTCGCCGTGTCGCGAATGTTAACGCGGATGCTGCGTCCAACGCTTGACCCTTCTGGGATTGTCAAATCAGCGTCTTTGGCCCGAACATTTGCTTTTGCGGGCGATGCCGCAAGGACCGTATTATGCGTGGCAAAATGCGCTGACGCAGCAGGCAGCAGCAACACCGCTGCGGTACTGGCAGCCACCAGACGTCCCGCAAGCCCGTTTTTTGCATGCTTTCTGTCCAACAGAGCGGCGGCCGCTTTCGATAAGCGGGTCATGTTTTGCATGATAACGTCAGGTCTTTATTCAGGGGTTGGCTCAGTACATAGGCTCCGCAGCGCGAACCTCACGCACTTCAGGCACGTAGTAGCGCAGCATATTCTCAATGCCCATCTTCAATGTCGCGGTCGAACTGGGGCAGCCCGCGCACGCGCCGCGCATCGACAGGGTAACAACGCCGTCATCGAAACCATGGAAGACAATATCACCGCCATCTTGAGCCACCGCTGGCCGTACCCGGGTATCCAGCAATTCTTTGATTTGGCCGATAACTTCACTGTCAGCACCTTCGGCACTGTCGGCGTGGCCATCATCGCCCGCACCGTCCATCATAACAGGCGCGCCGGTGGTGAAATGCTCCATAATAACCCCCAGGATGGAGGGTTTTAGGACATACCATTCCTTATCAAGTGCCTTGGTAACGGTGATGAAATCTTGCCCAAAAAACACCCCGGTGACCCCATCAACAGCAAACAAGCGTCCGGCTAACGGGGATTTACCCGCTTCATCTGCGGCGCGAAATTCAGCTGTTCCCGATGCCATAACATCGCGTCCAGGAAGGAATTTGAGGGTTGCCGGGTTTGGCGTTTCCTCAGTTTGAATGAACATCGCCGTCTCCTTGATTGGCCGGGCCAAGTTTAACACGCATATCTTACCAACGTCGCAGAGTCACTGACGACGGTAATCTTATGTGGCTATAATCTGTCTCATTTCAAGTTGTCTGCGGGCAGCATATCTGAAACCGCTTCATCGACAAAGAAAGCCAACAATCTTTTTAACCTCTGCCAGGATCGGTTGGGCCAGGTCTTCGGCCCGTTCAGCACCGGCATTTAAAATTTTATCGATCTCGGCTGGATCATCTACCAGACGGCTCATTTCTGCGCCAATGGGGGCCAAGACGTCAACGGATACGTCAGCCAGTGCAGATTTGAAATCACCAAAACCCTTGCCTTCAAAATCGCGCAGAATATCGTCAGCAGGACGCTCCGCGAGGGCAGCAAATAACGTCACCAGGTTTAGGGCTTCAGGCCGATCGGTCAAGTCGTCAAGGTGGGCGGGCAAGGGCAAGGCATCTGTTTTGGCCTTGCGAATTTTTTGGGCAATGGCGTCGGCGTTATCGGTCATATTCAGCCGTGAATAATCGGAGGGGTCAGACTTGCTCATCTTTTTGCTGCCATCACGCAGGCTCATCACCCGTGTCGCACCGCCAAATATCTGTGGCTCTGGCAGCGGGAAATAATCGACCTCATACATGCTGTTGAAGGCTTGCGCGATGTCGCGGGTTAATTCCAGATGCTGCTTTTGATCATCGCCAACGGGCACATGGGTGGCTTTGTAGGCCAGAATGTCGGCGGCCATGAGAACCGGATAGCCGTACAAGCCAACTGTAGCTTGGTCACGGTTTTTGCCAGCTTTTTCCTTGAATTGTGTCATCCGGTTCAGCCAACCGATGCGGGCAACACAGTTAAAAATCCATGCCAATTCCGCATGTGCAGAAACCTGACTTTGATTGAAGATGACGGATTGTGTCGGATCAATCCCCGCAGCCAGCAACCCTGCAGCGGCCTCGCGCGTTGAGATGAGCAAGTCAGCAGGGTCTTGTGGCAGGGTGATGGCGTGCAAATCAACAAGGCAATAAATGCAGTCAAAATTATCTTGCAGCCGCGCCCAGTTGCGGATCGCACCAAGATAATTACCAAGATGCAGGTTACCTGTGGGCTGGACACCTGAAAAAATCCGATCCATCTGCTTTGCTCGCTTATTGTGGTGTGCTCAAGGGGATGATTGCGCCGTTATCGCGGCAAGGTTTGAATCGGTCAAGAGCTGTTGTCGGTAACTGGTTTTGGCGATTGCCGCAGGGCGGCCCGTAATTCATGCCATCGGAACGCCCCCAGCAGCCAGGCCAGCAGCCCATAGCTGGCCATCCCGATGACCACCACCGCAGCAAGCCCGGCTGTTGAACGCAGCGTGGTTACCGGCAAACCAAACCAGGCCAGCGCATCAGATAAAAAATGTAATGTGAGGCCCATGCCTGCTGCCGCCACCGCAATGCGGGGTAGGCGGCAAAGCAACCGATGGTCAATCTGCAAGGCGTCCCGGCGGTACAGAAAAATCCCGAGCGCAGCGGCATTGAACCAGGATGAAATAACCGCGGCGGCGGCAATGCCAATATGTTGCAAGCTAGGCATTAAAGCCAGTGCAGCAGCCAAATTAAGGCCGACGGCTGCAGCGGCAATCCATACAGGTGTCTTGGTGTCGAGCCGTGCAAAAAATCCTGGCTGGAAAATCTTAATCATCACAAAGGCGGGCAGGCCGAGGGCAAAAATACTGAGGGCGGCTGATGTGGCGGCTGTCATTGCAGGCGTGAATGCGCCGCGTTGGAACAGCACCTCAATCACCGGAGCGGCGATCAGATGCAACGCTGTTGCGGCCGGCACTGTTACCAACAGGCCAAACTCTAAGGCGCGGTTTTGGGTATCCAAGGCATTGGCGGTCTCGCCGCGTTTTAGCTGTCGGGACAGCATCGGTAAAAGTGCGGTGCCAATGGCAACCCCAATCACCCCCAAAGGCAGCTGATTAATCCGGTCAGCATAATATAAAAATGACACAGAACCTGTTGGCAGGGTCGAGGCCAAAATCACATCGATTACTTGATTGACATGGATCACGCCCGCGCCAAGGGCTGCTGGTGCCATTAAAATCAATAATTTACGAACCTCTGGGCTGAGCCTTGGCCAGCGTAATGTCACCACCATCCCGGCTTTTTGGCAGGCCCATAACAACCAGATAAATTGTGCCAATCCTGCGCCTGCAACGCCCCACGCGAGCAATAATGCAGGTGCGCCCAAACCGACCATCGCCGCCGCCAAGGCGGCGATCAGGATAAGGTTCAATAAAATCGGTGCTGCGGCCATGACCGCGAACCGGCCCAAGGCATTCAACATTCCGCCCATCAGGGCCACCAGCGAAATGAGCGGCAGGTAAATAAAGGTGATACGGGTAAGCTCGACGGTTAAATTGAAGCGCTGTGCGGTCTCGACAAACCCCGGGGCCATGATCTCTACCAGCCACGGCATGGTTAACTGTGCGGCCAGGGTCAGGGCGATGAGAACAGCGACCAGGACCGCCCAGACGTCGCTGGCAAAGGCCCGCGCAGCAGTCAGGCCGCCGCGCTCAAGATGGCCTGCAAATAACGGCACAAAAGCGACAGTTAAGGCGCCTTCGCCGGTGAGACGGCGAAAAAAATTGGGTAATTTAAACGCCACAAAAAAGGCGTCTGCGATAGGCCCCGCGCCAAGCAGATTGGCAATCAGAACATCACGCAAAAAACCTGTGATCCGCGACACCATGGTCAGGCCACCAACAGCGGCAATCGCCCGCATCATATTCATTGTGCCGCCCTTCTTATTCCGGACATAAGGGTCCCGATGGTATCAAGAGAGGCCTTAAAATATGGCATTAAGATGACGTTTTTGTTGACGGTGAGGCTTCTGTTGACGTCGGTTTCTGGCCCTCGATCGCGGCTAAAAGATCATGGCGGAGCCTTTCCAGCTTGCGGTCCTGATCGACTTTTAGGCCGAACAAATCTTTGACGTAAAACACATCCACGAAACGTTCGCCATAGGTGGAAATTCGGGCCGAGCCAATTTGCAGGTTTAGCCGTGAGAGTACTTTGGTCATGGCATAAAGAATGCCCGGCCGGTCCTTACCATTGGTTTCGATTACCGTATGGCTCACACTCGCGCGGTTATCAATCAGCACCCGGGGGGGGACCTTAAAGGCTTTGGCCCGGCGGCCTTGGCGGGCGGCGCGTTCATCAATGAATTGATCAAGGTCAATTTCGCCTGCCACCGCTTGCCGGATTTTGACCTTCAAGGCAGCAAGGCTCCGGTCACTGCCGAAAGGCTGGCGATCGGCGTTCTGGATTGAAAACACATCTAAGGCACGGCCATGGGCGAGGGTAAAAATCTGCGCGTTGACAATATTTGCCCCTGCCGCTGCCATCGCCCCGGCGATTTGTGCGAATAGGCCAGGGTGATCATCGGCATAGACCATGACCTCGGTCACAGCCCGGTAGTCGTCGCGGCGGATATCGACGTTGAAATGGGATTTGTCCCGGTCTGCTTGACGCATGATCCGAAGGTGGCGTGCAAGAATTTCACCAGGGAAACTCAGCCAATAATGTGCTGGGCCTTTATCGACAAGGGCGTCAAAGCAATGGTTGTCAAAATCGGATAAGCGTTGCCGTAAGTCTTCAAGAACATGGCCGATTTGGTGCTGGTCGGGGACAACGGCTTCGCCGCCAAGGACCGCCATTGTGCGAAAGTATAAATCACGCAGCAAGGCTGCTTTCCAGGCATTCCAGACTTGTGGGCCAACTGCCCGAATATCGGCAACAGTGAGCACCAGCAGCAGGCGTAAGCGTTCCGGTGATTGCACCTGTTCGGCAAAATCAGCCACTGTGCGGGGATCGTTGATATCGCGTTTGAAGGCTGTGTTTGACATCAACAGGTGGTACCGTACCAACCATGCCACCGTCTCTGTTTCCGCTGGCTCAAGGCCAAAGCGGGGGCATAGTCTGCGGGCGACTTTTTCGCCCAGTTCAGAGTGATCGCCGCCCCGCCCTTTGGCGATATCATGCAGCAGCGTCGCCACGTACAGGACCCTCCGGGACAGCACCTTATGGACAACTTCGGTCGCGACAGGGGCGATGTCGCTGAGTTCGCCGGTCTCGATACGGTGCAGGATCCCCAGCGCAATGATGGTGTGCTCATCGACCGTATAAACGTGATACATGTCATATTGCATCTGCGCCACGACACGCCCAAAATCAGGCACGAAACGGCCAAAGACATTGGCTTCGTTCATCCGTCGTAAGATCCGCTCAGGGCCTTTGTTAGACGTCATAATCTCAACAAATAGCCGGTTCGCCTCGGGGCTCTTTTTCAATGCTCCATCGATCAGCCGCAGATTTTTGGCAATCAGCCGAAGGGCGTTCGGATGAATGTCCAGATCTTCACGCTGGGCGACATGAAACAATCGGATAAAATTGATCGGGTTATCCATAAGATGGGCATCATTTTCGATGGTCAGGCGATCTCCATCGAGGGGAAATCCATCAAACTCGCGGCGCCGGCCCAGGATATTAAAGAACTGTAACCGTGGCCGTCGGCGGTGCGCCGCTTCCACGGCAGCACAGACAATACGGGTTAAATCGCCCACATCTTTGGCCGTCAAATGATAGTGTTTCATGAACCGTTCGACCGCCGCCGCGCCAGCATGTTTGGTGTACCCCATGCGGCTGGCAATCTCTATTTGCAGATCAAAGATTAAACGCTCATCGGCGCGGCCCACCAGGTAATGCAGATGACAGCGTACCGCCCAAAGGTGGTTTTGTGCTTTGGTAAAGCGCCGCGCCTCGGCGATATCAAGAACGCCGCGTTCCACCAGGGTCGCAACATCATCTGCCTGATAAGCGAATTTTGCGATCCACAGCAAGGTATGCAGGTCGCGTAAACCGCCTTTGCCATCCTTTATGTTTGGCTCAACCACATAGCGGGAATCCCCCAATCGGTTATGTCGTTGATCTGATTCTGCCAATTTTGCTTCGACGAAAGTTGCTGCGTGGCCGACCACAATTTCACGCTGGAACCGCGCGCGCAGCGCCCGGAAAAGGTTATCATCACCGGTGATAAACCGGGCTTCCAACAGGGCGGTCGTGATGGTTGTATCGGCCCGCGCTTGGCGCATGCTCTCATCAAGTGAACGCGCCGAATGGCCTACTTTTAGCCCCAAATCCCAGAGCATATAAAGCGTGAATTCAACAACCTGTTCGATCCAAGGCGACTGTTTATAGGGAAACAGAAACAGCAAATCGACATCTGAAAAGGGGGCCATCTCGCCGCGACCATAGCCGCCGACAGCAACCACCGCGAGCTGTTCGCTGGCAGTTGGGTTGGCGACCCGGAACACCCGTTCGGTGGCCGCCGCATGGGTCAGGCGAATAATCTGATCGGTTAAAAACGCATTGCCGCGCACCGCGGCAGCACCATCGCTGCTGTCAAGGAAGCGCCTTTTGAGCTCGCTGCGGCCATCCTTTAAGGCGGTTTTCAGCAGGCCACAAAGCTGCTGGCGAAACGCCTCGGTGGTATCGGTTGCCCGCCACGCCTGTTCAATCTTCTGGGACAGCGCCTGGCGGTTAATCACGGCGCGTTGATTGCTAATCTTGACCACCGGTCGAAATGCGGTTTCCATTGGTGGCGCGACTGGCTGATCTAGAGGCTCATTCAAGGCCATTTCGGTCCCTATTCGCTGTTGGCGTCTTAAAAATAGGCGATAATCAATCGTTTCGCCAGGGTAAGTGCTGTTTATATTTTGGCGTGAGAAAAGGGTGAGATCATGCAGACGACAGATGTGCTGATTGCAGGTGGGGGTGTGATTGGCAGCGCGATTGCCTATTTTTTGGCCGCAAACCCTGGTTTTTCAGGCGATGTGACTGTTATTGAGCCTGACCCAACATATGAAACGGCTTCAACGCCGCGCTCCCTTGGCGGTATTCGCCAGCAGTTCTCAAACTCAGAAAACATCGATATTGGTCTGTTTGCCCATCATTTTATCAGCAATATCGGGGATTATTTGAGCCTTGATGGCGCGGTTCCTGACGTTGGTTTCGTTGAGGCGGGCTATCTGTTCTTGGCCAGTGAAACAGGGCAGGCGGTGCTGACGGAAAACCAACGGGCGCAATCGGCGGCAGGGGCGGCGATTGAATTGCTTGATTGTGACCAACTTATCCATCGTTTCCCGTGGATCAGTGCCGATGGGGTGGCGGCGGCAGCTGTCAGTTTGAGCGGCGAAGGATGGGTTGACCCTTTTAGTCTGTTACAGGCCTTTCGTAAAAAAGCCCAATCGCTTGGCGTTCGCTTCATCGCTGACCGGGTGACCGGCCTGCAACGCGCCGGCCATCAGATCACAGGCGTCAGCCTTGGCAATGGCAATAGCTTTGCGGCCGGCACAGTGATCAATGCGGCGGGTGCTTGGGCAGGCGCGCTTGCGGCGCAGGCGGGGATAATCCTGCCAGTTGAGCCGCGTCGTCGCATGGTCTATGTGTTTGACTGTCGCCAACCGCTTGACCCGTTGCCGCCGCTCACGATTGATCCAAGTGGGGTATATTTTCGCCCCGAGGGTAAAAGTTATCTCACAGGGTTTTCACCGCCAGAAAACCAAGACCCGCCAGGGGGGGATCTGAGCGTTGATCATCACTGGTTTGAGGCGGTGATTTGGCCGGTGTTGGCAGCGCGTGTCCCAGCCTTTGAAGCGATCAAACCAACGACCTCTTGGGCCGGTTATTATGATTATAATCGGATTGACCATAACGCCATTCTTGGCCGCCACCCAGAGGTCGATAATTTTATTTTCGCCAATGGTTTCAGCGGCCATGGCCTGCAGCAATCACCTGCTGTAGGGCGGGCGATTGCTGAATTAATCGTCCATGGTGCCTATCAAAGCCTTGATTTATCCCGCCTGGACTTTGCCCGCTTTGCCGATGGCCGTCTGGTGCATGAAAAGAATGTGGTTTAACCCGGCGGTTATTGGGTGTGGGCGTCGGCGTCATAGCGCTTGCCATCGCTGAGGATGTCATCGGTCCCGAGCAAGGCATTGATGCCGTCAAAATCGAGCATGCGATTTTGAAAAGGCTGCGTGGTGCCATGCTGTTTTAAACTTTCGAAATATTCTTTTGCAGTGGTGGCCAAGGCCCGCATCAGGCCGCCGGGGAAAATCACCAGGTCATAGCCAAAGCTTTGTAATTCATTGGCAGGGAAAATCGGTGTTTTACCGCCTTCAACCATATTTGCCATCAGCGGCACGTGGCCGTTAAAGCGTTGATTGAGGGTGATCATATCTTGCTGGCTCTGTGGGGCCTCGATGAACAACAGATCCGCGCCTGCCGCGCGATAATGCTCTGCTCGCTCTAGGGCCGCCTCAAAACCTTCCACCGCAATGGCGTCGGTGCGGGCGATGATCATGGTGTCATCATTCTGCCGGGCGTCGCAAGCTGCATGGATTTTACCGACCATTTCCGCTGTGGAAACCAAGGTTTTTCCTGCCAGATGGCCGCAACGCTTTGGCAATGTTTGGTCTTCAAGTTGGATCGCATTGGCACCCGAGCGTTCAAACAAGCGCACGGTCCGTTGCACATTTAACGCATTGCCATAGCCCGTATCGCCGTCAACAATCAACGGCAGATCAATGCGCTCGCGAATCAGGCCAATCACTTCAGCCACTTCATTCATCGACACTAAGCCAATGTCTGGGCGACCGAGCCGGGTATAGGCAATGCTTGCCCCTGTGACATAGGCGGCAGAAAAACCGGCCTTGGCGACCATCATCGCGCTAAAAGCATCAAATACCCCCGGTGCAATCACAATGTCAGGGGCGGCAATTTGTTGGCGAAGCGTCTGTGTCATCAACCGGTAACCCATCATGTTTAAGACAATTGAAGATATGACCGTAATCGCTTGCTGCGTCGACGGCAAGGGGTGCGCATCAGATGAAATCGCGCGGATGTTGGCTGTGCCAGTGGCGCTCATCGAACAAACTGTCGCCCTCATAGGCGTGCAAGCTGCCGGTAACGACAAACGCCTCTGCGGTGGCGGTCATTTTTGAATAGGCTTCGGTGCGGACCTGCCAGGCGCCGCGCCCCAGATTTTGAGTCCACCAGGTTTCGGCAATCGCTGACAGGGGATCATCGGGCAGGATAGAAAAGCATTCGCGGGTGATGGTGCTGGTTTCAAGACCTGTGACTCGGTCGCGCCGGCAGCCGCTATCGTTGAGAATGTGCAGGCTATAGCGGCCATTGACTTGGTCAATCTCCACCCGGCGGCGCGTCTCAGCGGGCCGTAGCAGGTCAAGCTGCTGTGGTGGGGCGTGTTCAACAGGGCCAAAAACGGGCGCGGGGTCGGTCGCGGTGGCCGGACGGATGGGCAGCTGTAGCGTACTATCGGCCAAATCAACTGTAATCGTTGCACTCCGCGGCGATGGCCAAATAAACGGCCAATAGGCCGTTGATATTGACAGCCGCAGCTGGTGCCCTGCCGGCACCGCATAGGCCATTTGATCAAGGTTGATCTGCACCCGATAGGCGGTCCCCGGGACCAGCGCTTGAGGGTTTTCGTGGCTATCGCGGTGGCAAAGGTTGAGCATTCCAAAACTAATCCGCGTCGCCGCACCATCGGGGGCAAGGTCGATCAGGCGCACCACCAGATTGGCCTGGGGCTGATCGCTGGTGACGGTGATATCAACGCTTGCACCGCCGAAAATCTCGATCCGCGCGTCAAGGGGCTGGCTGTCAAAGACCAAGGAGCCTGCATCATCAATACGTTGGTCGCCGGGCCATTCAGCCGCACTGCCAAAGCTGCTGTATTCGCCGCTGGCAATACCGGTGGTTTGCGGCGAGCAGAGTGTCCTTGTGCCGCTGCCGGGATGCCGTGCCAGACCCTGGGTGCTCACCAGACCCTGGGTGCTCACCAGACCCTGCGCGCTCAGATGATAAAGACTTCTGATGATATTCTTAGGGGGCCAAACAGCCTCACTGATCCAGCGTCCTTGGC
>JBELLC010000007.1:25131-40483 GCA_042088965.1 Nisaea sp.
CTTCTGATGATATTCTTAGGGGGCCAAACAGCCTCACTGATCCAGCGTCCTTGGCGGAAATCATAATCTGTGGCCGGGCGGGCGCTTTCCATCATATAGGCGCGGAAGGCGGGGTCCTGTTCAACGCCGGTATCACTGTCTTTGAGCCAGCGATCCCACCAGCGCAGGCATTCTTGCAGAAAGCCGATTTGCGGGCCAGGTTTGGCAAAATGCGGATATTTATGCACCCAAGGTCCGGCAATCGCCTTGACCGGTGCGGTCAGGTGGCGGGCCAGATGATCCATGGTATTGCGGTAGCCATCGCCCCAGCCACCAACGCTCAGGACAGCGGCTTTGATGGCGCTGTAATCTTCGACCACCGAGCCGTGTTGCCAATAAGCATCACGCCGTTGATGACCCAGCCATGTGTCGATCAGCAAGGGTTGATGGGCCAAGCGATGGGCCCAGATTTGCCGCCATTTTTCGCCTACCAACATCGGATCAGGCGGCCGTGATGAATACGATTGCATGGTCGACGACCAGCCCAGGTTTTCCAACAGCAGGCAGCCCCCTTTATAGTGAATATCGTCATGATAACGATCAACGGTGGAGGCGATGGTGACCACGGCATCAAGGCCGTCAGGTGCCCGTGCGGCGACCTGTAAACCATTGAAGCCGCCCCAGGAAATACCGATCATACCAACCCGCCCTGTGCACCAGCTTTGCGCTCTGATCCAGGCGATTACCTCAAGGGCGTCATCTTGTTCTTGGGCCAGATACTCATCCCACATGAGGCCATCAGACTCGCCATTGCCGCGCATATCAACCCGCAAACAGGCGTAGCCATGACCGGCAAAATAGGGATGCGTCAGGGCATCACGGCCCGCAGTGCCATCGCGTTTACGATAGGGCAGGTATTCCAGGATCGCCGGCACGGGATTTTCATCCGCGTCAACGGGCAACCACATCCGTGCGGCCAGTTTGCAGCCGTCCTGCAAGGTAATCCATTGGTTTTCAATTTCACGGATCGGGCGCGGAAATGCGCTGAGGATGGTTGCCATTGTCAGCCAGTTGCCTTGGCCAGCCGGGCGGCCAAGAGGCTGTCTAGCCAGTCGGTTCGCATTTCTGGCACTGAAGATAACAGCAATTCGGTATAGTCATGATGCGGCGGGTTTAAAACCATCTCGCGCGGCCCTTGCTCAACAATTTGGCCCTGATACATGACCACAATTTCATCGGAAATGGCTTTGACCGTTGCCAGATCATGGGTGATGAACAGATAGGAGACACCCAGGGTGTTTTGCAGGTTTTGCAGCAGTTTTAAAATGTCTTCGGCAACCAATTGATCCAGCGCCGAAGTCACCTCGTCGCAGATGATCAAATCAGGTTCTGCTGCCAGGGCCCGGGCAATACAGACGCGCTGCTTTTCGCCGCCTGATAACTCTGAGGGCAAGCGATCGGCATAGCTGTCTCCCAGCTCAATCATGTCTAATAATGCGCTTACCCGTTGGCTTTTATCACGGCCTTGCATGGCGAAATAAAAGCTCAGGGGGCGGCCAATAATATCACGGATTTTCTGCCGCGGATTAAGCGCCACATCGGCCATTTGATAAATCATCTGCATGCGCCGCAACTGATCTTTGCTGCGCTGTTTATATGAGGGGGTAATCGTCGTATCGTCAAATGTGATCGTGCCGTTGAGGGGGGGTAGCAAACCTGTAATCACCCGTGCCAGGGTTGATTTACCACTGCCAGACTCGCCCACAACAGCCACCGTCTTGCCGGTCTTGATCGACACGCTGACACCGTCCAAGACCGTGATACCGTTGCCATAGGCAGCGGTGATATTCTCCACCCGCAAAATTTCATGATCTTTCGTCGGCTGCGTCTTCGCCGCTTGGCCTTTGCGGACCGCGAGTAAGGCGGCGGTATACGGATCACGTGGATGCGTAATCAGAGATTCTGTTGGCCCGGTTTCAATTTCCCGGCCATGGCGCAGGACAGTGACCCGGTCAGCGACTTGTGCGACCACAGCTAAATCATGACTGATATAAATCGCCGCCGAATTATACAGCCGGATAGCGTCTTTAATGGCGGCCAATACCTCAATTTGCGTGGTCACATCCAAAGCTGTTGTGGGCTCATCAAAAATAATCAGATCGGGCTTACAGGCCATCGCCATCGCCACCATTGCCCGCTGTAATTGACCGCCGGACACTTGATGGGGATAGCGATCACCGATATTTTCGGGGTCAGGCAATTCCAATTTTGCAAACATCTCACGGGCGTTTTTTTCAGCTGTCTCGCGGTCTAAAATATTGTGCTTGATTGGCGTCTCGCAGCACTGCTCCAAAATCGTATGGGCGGGGTTAAAGGCCGCCGCTGCGCTTTGTGCCACATAGGCGATCCGCGCCCCCCGCAAGGCCCGGAGCTGTTCTGCTGAGGCGCGGCACAAATCAATACCGTCAAAGTCAATGTCGCCGCCAACAATCCGGCACCCTGCCCGTGTAAACCCCATCGCGGCGATGCCAATGGTCGATTTACCCGCCCCCGATTCGCCAATTAACCCCAGAATTTCACCACGTTCCAAGGTCACAGATACATCGTTCACAATCGGCTGCCAGCGATCCTCTTGATAGCCTTCGATCTGCAGATTATTCATGGTTAAAAGGCGGGACATGTGTCTGTCTCTTCCCTGTTAATGATCGTCGCGCAGGCCAGCGGTCTTATGCAAAAACCAATCGACCACAAAGTTAACGCCGACCGTCAGCAAGGCAATGGCCCCAGCGGGCAACAGCGGCGTGATATCGCCATAGCTGATTAAGGTGGCATTTTCTTTGACCATACTGCCCCAGTCGGCGGTGGGTGGCTGGATGCCAAGGCCAAGGAAATTCAAGGCCGCCAAAAACAGGAATACAAAACAAAATCGCAAGCCAAATTCAGCGGCCAGCGGCGGCAGCGCATTGGGCAGAATTTCCCGCACGGTGATCCAGGCCAGACCTTCGCCGCGCAGACGGGCCGCTTCGACAAAATCAAGAACCACAATGCTTTGGCCGACAGCACGCGACAGCCGGAAAACGCGGGTGCCTTCAACAACAGCGATGACCACAATCACAACACCAATGCTTGAGCCGAAAATGGTCAGGGTTAAGAGCGCAAAAATGATCCCGGGAATGGCCATCAAAATATCATTCAGACGGCTGAAAAACTGATCCAACCAACCGCCGACAGTCGCAGCTAGGAAACCAATGATGACCCCGCCGATGAACGCCAAAGCGGTCGTGATGAGGGCAATGCCAATGGTATTACGGGCACCATAAATCAGCCGTGAGAGCATATCGCGGCCAATATTATCGGTGCCGAAAATGAATTGGTTATCCCAGGGCATATAAGCGTCACTGACAATTTCGGTCTCGCTATAGGGGGCAATCCACGGCGCAAATAGAAACAAAATCAGATAGCCGAAGATAATCAGCAGGCCGATGCGGGCGGTCCAGGGGGCTGTCTGGAGGAGCTTTGCAAAACGGTTCATAATCCTGGCCCTCAGCGTGGATGCAGCAGGCGTGGATTCGTCAAAATCGACAACACATCTGCCACAAGGTTGAGGAAAATATAGGTTGCCGCAAATAGCAGGCCGGCACTTTGCACCACAGGTAAATCGCGCTTTGATACGGAATCAATCAGCAGTTGGCCCAGACCTGGATAGACAAACACGAACTCAACAATCACCACGCCGACAATCAGATAGGCCAGGTTAATGATGATCACATTGATGATCGGCGCTAATGCGTTGGGCAGCGCATGGCGGGTGATGATTCGCCATGGCTTCAGGCCCTTTAAGTTGGCCATTTCGATATAGGCGCTGGCCAATAAATTAATGATCGAGGCGCGGGTCATGCGCATCATATGCGCGACCACAACCAGCGTCAGGGTCAGGGCAGGTAGGGTTGACCGATAGACCTGCTCCCAAAATGGCGTCTCTGGGCTAATGTTTGAAATGCTCGGGAACCAGCCAAGATTGACCGCAAAAACAAAGACCAGGATATAGGCGACAAAAAACTCTGGGAAAGAAATTGATGTCAGCGTGAAGACATTTACAGTGCGATCAAAAATGGTATTGCGAAACAGTGCTGCCAGAATGCCCAATACCAAGGCGATCGGGACCGAAATAATCGCGGCCATGCAGGCGAGAAAAAGGGTGTTGCCAATGCGGGTCGCGATCAGCCCTGAGATTTCCCGATTATTGGCCAGTGATTTACCCATATCGCCTTGCAAGATCCCGCCCAGCCATTCAGCGTAACGGGTATAGGGTGGTTTATCCAAACCAAGCTCGAGACGGAAGGCGGCAAGGGTTTCTGGGGTC
The DNA here is from genome assembly GCA_042088965.1 of Nisaea sp. Taxonomy (GTDB): domain Bacteria; phylum Pseudomonadota; class Alphaproteobacteria; order Thalassobaculales; family Thalassobaculaceae; genus TMED26. Next base: position 29,474 of record JBELLC010000007.1, read on the forward strand.
GCCGAGCGGCCAAGAATTTCGCTTGCCAAATCGCCGGGCAATAGCTCAACGCCGAAAAAGATAATCAGCGAAATCGCCAAAAGTGTTAGGAGGCCCAGCGCAAAACGCTGGGCCACCATCGTCAGTATTTGAGACATCTGATGATGATCGGTTGTTTAGTTTATGCGAACCACCAACGCTCCATAAAGCGGCTGCCGTCTAAATCCCAGTTACCGGCCATTTCGCCGTGCTGCACGTTCTTGGCGGTCGCGAAGACATAGTTGTTGAACAACGGCACCATGGCCCCACCGTCATGATGCACGATGGTCTGCATCTCAACATAAATGTCACGCCGTTTCTTTTGATCCAGCTCGGCCCGGCCCGCAAGCAACAACTCATTGAAGCGATCATGCTTCCAATAGGTGTCGTTCCATTTGGCGTCTGCCGCATAGGCCGTGGTGAACATCCAGTCTTCGGTTGGACGGCCGCCCCAATAGCAGAAGCACCAGGCTTTTTTCAGCCAGACGTTTGACCAATAGCCGTCGTTTGGCTCGCGAATGACTTTGATGTTAATGCCCGCTTTGGCAGCCTGTTCTTTATACAGAATGGCGGCATCTACAGCGCCAGAAAAAGCTGCATCTGCGGCTGAAATTTCCACGTTCAAGCTGCTCAGGCCGGCTTTTTTCAAATGGAACTTCGCTTTATCAATGTCATAGCCACGCTGTGGCAACTCGGACGCATAAAACTGGTTTGCCGGGCTGATCGGATGATCATTACCGACCGAGCCGTAACCGCGCAGCACCGTTTTTAAGATCGCTTCTCGATCCATCGCATATTTCAAGGCCATCCGAACATTATTGTCATCAAATGGCGCCGTATCGGTTCGCATCGGCATGGTGTAATGGGCGAAACCTGTTGTTTCTTCAACTTTCAGGTTTTTGTTGCGTTTTAACAGATGAACTGTTTTCAGATCGACCCGATCTATCATGTCAACTTCGCCAGTCGACAGCGCATTGGTCCGGGCAGCCACATCAGCGATGGTGATCATCTCAACGCTGTCCACATGGGCAACGTCGCTGTCATGATAATTCGGGTTCCGCTTAAAGGTTGCGCGCACGCCAGGCTCGAAATTCTCAAGCATGTAGGAGCCTGTACCGTGCTTGCCGGTGGCGTCAATCTTGCCATCTTTCGACGGTTTAATCGCGATGTGATAGTCACTGGCAACAAAGGGAAAGTCAGCATTACCGCCGTTTAGGTCAAAAACCACGGTGCCTTTGCCGTCGGCTTTAATCGAGACAACTTGATCCAATAGGGATTTTGCCGCTGATTTGGACTCCTTACCCATGTGGTGCTGGAAGGAGGCGATAACATCTTCAGCTTCGACAGATTTGCCGTTGTGGAACGTCATTCCCTTGCGCAGGTTAAACGTCCAGGTTTTGGCATCTGGTGAGGCTTCCCAGCTTTCTGCCACATCAGGATGGATTTGCCCGTCAGCTTTGACTTGGCCAAGCTGGTTAAAGGTGCCGCCGCCGACCGCATTCATAAAGCCATTTTCAAATGTTGCCGTATCAAGCGAGTCGGTGGTTGAGCCGTGGCTAATGCCGGTGCGCAAATGGCCGCCTTTTTTGGGGCCAGCGGCAAACGCAGCTTCGGCGGCTAAGGTGCTGGCAGCGCCAACTGAAACACCTAGCGCGATTGCGCGCCCAATAAATTCCCGTCGGCCAATCTTCCCTGCCACGAAGCGTGATTTATGGAAATCGAGTTCCTTCATTTCAAACCGTCCCTGTTTAAGTTTGTGAGCATTTAGCCATATTTGTGTTCTTTAAAGGCTCAGTTAGGAGAGCCTCAGCGGCAATGACTGCATCGCTTAGGATTAGCATAAAATTACTGCCCATCCGGCTGCCTAACGTTTGTTCAGACTGCCGTGTTCAGACGCTGTCTGTCAAGGTTGGGCTTGTGCGGCGGGCACTGATTGGGCTATCTCGCCCTCTGAAAACCCGCACAAACACTGGCGCCCTGATGGATTTAAAAAAGTTGAAAACCTGCCTGTCATGACTAGCCTTGTTGCCAAGGAAGCCCCTCAAAACGCCAACCATTCAAGTTGCCGCGTTGAATTTTATCATCTAAATCACCCTCAAAACCGGCAGTAATATTAAAGGAGATCGAAAACCCAGCCGCTGTAGCGGCTCTGGCGGCGGCGACCGAGCGCACCCCCGATCGGCATAGAAAACACAGATGGTGTTCGCTGCTAAGGCCTGCCTCGGTAAGGTCGCTAATAAACCGTGGATTAACAGTCATATTTGGAAATATTTGCCAGGAAATGGGGATGATCGCTTTATTAATCGTGCTTAGATCTGGAATACCGACAAAAGCCCATTCCGGCTGTGTGCGCACATCAATTAAGACAGCTTCAGGCGATTTTTTCAGTAACAGCCATGCTTCTTGTGGTGTTAAATCACCGGCATAATTATTCATTTTTTATACCCTTTTGAATATCTCTTAAAAAACCAGAAGGTTAAGAATTCATTCAGCCTTGTCAACACCTTAGTAAATCAAACGTGTTTTAATTCTGTATCACGTGGGTGATGAGACTGTGTGGCGAAGGGTGACAATTTGCGGCCGACATGGCATGAATAGCGGGGTTATGTTGCGACGGCGGGGCTGATCGGCGGGGCTGATCGGTGGTCTGCCATTTGCGGGGCTGATCGGTGGTCTGCCATTTATCGAGGTGTTAGGTGCAGCAATTTAAATATGATCGTAAGGCGGTCAGAAAAGATATTTTACTCGGCGGCAGTGGTGCCGCAATCGCCGGGTGGTTCTTGGCTTTTGTGCCGATGATGACCTTTTTCGGTATGGTTTTCCTCGGCTTATTGATTCTATTTGGGGGGTTTTTCCTGCGTTCTATGCGGCGTTTGACAGATGTTGTTCACGTCGATGATACGGGTTTCATGATCCGCCGCCGTGCGGTCAAATGGGAAGAGGTTTGCAGTGTTGATTTGCGCTATTATTCAACCCAAAATCGGCGCAGTAAGGAAAAGGATGTCAGTGGTTGGATGCAGTTGGCTTTGCGGAGTGATGGCCGTAAATTTGTAATCGATTCACATTTAGACGGCTTTGCGGCGGTTCTTGGCCATTGTGCAAAGGTGGTTACCGACAAAGATTTGGTCATTTCCGCGACCACGCGGGACAACTTTGCCAGTTATGGCTTGACGGTCGTTGGCCGCGACGCGCAAGAAATCGCCCGCGGACCGGCCCTTAAGACGGCAGATGCAGACGCGGAAGTTGAGTAGTTCACGCGCCGTCATCACGTCACCATACTGACACCATCATCGCTGTATCGCGGCAGTATTGCTAACGCGACTTTGGGAGAAATCGGATGCCTCACTTCACAACCCTTGATGACATTGATGTTGCGGGTAAGCGCGTATTATTGCGCCTTGATTTAAATGTCCCAATGCGCGACGGGGTGGTTACCGACGCCACCCGCATTACCCGCGCCGTGCCGACTATCCAAGAATTGCGGACAGCAGGTGCACGGGTGGTCATCCTGTCGCATTTTGGCCGCCCCAAAGGCACGCCGGTCGCAGACCTCTCGTTGCAGCCTCTCTTGGCACCTTTGGCGGAAAGTTTGGGGATTGATCGCGTAGATTTTGCGCCGGATTGCATTGGACCTGACGCCGTCGCGTTGGTGAATGCGCTTGCAGACGGCGATGTTGCCTTGCTTGAAAATTTACGTTTTCATGCCGGCGAAGAAGCCAATGCGGACAGTTTTAGTGCTGAATTAGCCGCTCTTGGCGAGATTTATGTCAATGATGCCTTTTCAGCTGCCCATCGTGCCCATGCCTCAATTGATGGAATCGCCCGTCGCTTGCCCGCGATTGCGGGCCGCGCCATGCAGGCCGAGCTAGAGGCGCTGGATAGTGCGCTGGGCAATCCTGCCCGTCCTGTGATGGCGGTTGTTGGCGGCGCAAAGGTGTCGACCAAATTGGATTTGCTGGGGAATTTAGTTGCTAAAGTTGACCATCTGGTGATTGGCGGCGGCATGGCCAACACGTTTTTATATGCCCGTGGGGTGTCGGTCGGCACCTCATTGGCGGAACGCGACCTCGCCGACACGGCGCGCCAGATTGAGGCTAAGGCAGCTGCAGCTGGATGCCAAATCCACCTTCAAGTTGATGCCTGTATTGCCGCTGAACTGGCTGCTGGTGTGGCCGTTGAGGATGTGGCCATCGACGCGGTACCCGCGGATCGGATGATTTTGGATATTGGGCCGCAATCCGTGGCGCAGTTTGCTGACGTGCTGGCCCGTGCCCGGACTCTGGTTTGGAATGGGCCGGTTGGGGCGTTTGAATTCCCGCCCTTTGATCGGGGCACAATGGCATTGGCTGAACGCGCGGCTGATTTAACCGAGGCAGGCCAATTACGCTCCGTTGCGGGCGGCGGCGATACGGTTGCTGCCCTTGGCGCGGCGGGCGTTCAGGAACGCTTTAGCTATGTCTCCACAGCTGGTGGCGCATTTCTGGAGTGGTTAGAGGGCAAAGATCTGCCAGGTGTTGCCGTGCTCAGCCGTTAAAGGTGAGGCTTGCGACGGCGGGATTTGGCCAAAATCGCGCCATGCAGCGTTGACAGTGCGCGTATGAAGACATTAAGGTTAATCCAGGAGTAGGATTATGATACAACCGACCGTCGTCAGCACGCCCGTCACAGCGCCAACGCCATTGGTGGTTCCGCCACGGCCAACAACGCAGCAACGGGTCCCTGATCAAGAACGTGGCATGCTTGAATCATCGATCACGGCAACAGCCGATGGCGATGATGCGGCGGCATATGACCGTGAGGGTAGCTATCTGCAAGCTGCCGCAGATCGGGTCATGACACGCGGCAATCCAAAGCGCGGCGACACAATTGATATCCATGTTTAAGCGCTGCTGCATTGGGCTCTACCATCATATTAATCCAACAATTTGAACAGGGCTGACCGATGGCCAAACGCGACCCCCTTGTTTTTTTGCCGGGCGAGTTTGCCGCCGAAGGCCCGATCCATGCCCGCATCCCTGAAGGCGACAATCGCGAACGGTTGATTTGTGATGATTGTGGTTTTGTGCGCTATGTGAATCCACTGGTTGTGGTGGGTGCTGTGGTGACTTGGGAAGATAAATTTCTGCTGTGCAAGCGCGCCATAGAACCGCGAAAAGGCTTTTGGACAATGCCTGCGGGCTTCCTTGAGCAAAAGGAAAGCACCAGCGATGGTGCCAAGCGCGAAGCATGGGAAGAGGCCCATGCAGAGATCGAAATTGATGCGCTGTTGGGGGTGTATAACATCGCCCGAATTAGCCAAATTCAAATGATCTATCGGGCCAAGCTGTTAAATACCGACTTTCATCCTGGGATTGAATCTGAAGAGGTGGCCCTGTTCACATGGGAGGATATTCCCTGGGATCAGATCGCCTTTCCAAGCGTGCTTTGGGCGCTTGAGCATTATCAAGAAACCCGCGATCAGGTCGACTTTGCACCGCGTCCAGAAGGCCCCATGGGGCTATAGGCCAGACGCCAGCACGCTAATCCCCGATAGCCATGGGTAAACTTGGGTCTGTGGCCCACTCCGAGAGTGAATTGTCATAAACGGCGACATTTTGATGACCAAGCAAGGTCAGCACATAAGCTGTCGCGCTGGCTGCGATACCGCCGCCGCAATAGGCTATAATGCGTTTGTTTTTGGCGGCACCAATGCCGTCAAAGGCCTCGGAAATTGTTGCCATGTCAATGAAAGCCCCAGTTTCGGGGTCAAGCAAGCTGGCGGTTGGCACACAGCGGCTTTCTGCGATCCGCCCAGGGCGGCCATAGGCTGTGCCGCCAGTTCCGGTATGTTGTTCAAATGACAAGGCGTTTATGATGCGGGCGTTTTCATCGCCAATATGGGCGTTAACCTCTGCGCTATCAGCCATCAAGCCGTGGCGCGCTGCGGTGACGAAGACGCCTGTGGGATAGCTTTCAATGCCGCTTTTTACAGCTCTTCCCTCAAGCTGCCATTTGGTTAAACCACCATTTAAGACAGCGGCGTTATCAAATCCAAAACAACGCAACAGCCACCACACGCGTGTTGCCCATTGAACCGAGGTTTGGCTGTATAAAATTACCCGTGAATGGGCATCAATGCCTAACCGACCGGCCGCAGCGGCAAAGTCATCGGCGTTTTGCATCGTGAAACGCAAAGGACTGTCAGGATCAGATAGGTCCGCCTGTAAGTCGATGAAAGCGGCACCGGGAATATGGCCATCACAATATTCTTGGAAGCCCGCTTGCGCACGATAGGTTGTCACCGGGTCAGGGCGCAGGAAAGTTGTACAGTCAAAAATGCGCAAGCTTGGATCGTCTAGATTTTCGGCCAGCCAATCACTGTCAACCAACCAACTCGGATGTACAATTTGATCACGCATTTAGAACGATCTCCCAGCCAATAAACGATGCGATGTTTCGGATCTGTCAGTATGCCATGAGAACGCGTCTTGGGGCGTAAAATCGTCATCGGCCCGTCGCAAGGCTGGTATTTACGATCATAAACCGATACATCAATAGGGTCCCGACGATAAAAATAAAGTCACGCGTAATGACCGATCAAAATGACCTCGCCGCCAAAGTTCCTGCCTTAAAGGGGGGACGGATCCTGTGTGTTGGCGATTTAATGTTGGACCGCTTCGTTTATGGCGTGGTTGAGCGTATCTCCCCCGAGGCCCCGGTACCCATTTTGCGCATCAAAAGCGAAAGGGCCATGTTGGGGGGGGCAGGAAATGTGGTCCGTAACCTGGTGGCATTGGGCGTTGATTGTTGTTTTGTGTCTTTACTTGGGCGTGATTCCCCGGGGCGTGAAGTGATGAATTTACTTGCGGATGAAGCCGGGGTTGAAAGCCATGTTTTGACCGATGATGATCGGCCAACGACCATCAAAACCCGGTTTGTCGCGGGTGCTCAGCAGGTCTTGCGGGCAGATCAAGAAACCCAAGATGCCATTAACGCTGATACCGAAACCGAAATCATCGCGCGCGCGATTGCTGATCTTGGCCGCGCAAAAGCCCTGATCTTGTCTGATTATGGCAAGGGCGTGCTCAGTGACAGGGTGATTAATCAGTTGATTGCCCGTGCCCGTGATGCTGGCGTGGCTGTGATTGTTGATCCAAAAGGCAATGATTATAGCCGCTATCGGGGGGCGAGTCTGGTGACCCCAAATCGCCGCGAGCTTGGCCTTGCCACTGATCTGCCTGTCGGCAGTTTAGACGACGTGGAGGCCGCTGCCCGCGCCTTGATCGCACATGCCGGCATTACCCATGTTTTGGTGACCTTAAGCCAGGACGGCATGATGCTGGTGAGCGAAGCGGGGGCGCCGATCCAGACCGTGTCTGCAACCGCCCGTGAAGTGTTTGACGTTTCGGGTGCGGGTGACACTGTGGTGGCCGCGTTGGCGGCTGCTGTGGCGGCAGATTTTGATTTATCAGATGCAGTTCGTTTGGCCAATGCGGCGGCCGGCGTGGTTGTCGCAAAAACCGGCACAGCGGTCGTGAGTGCGCGCGAATTAGTCGCCACTTTGCAGGCGGCTGGCGATGTTGCCCGCGAAGATAAAATTCTTGATCACGCAAGTTTGGTGTTGAAATTGGCAGAATGGCGGCAAGCAGGCCATAAAATCGGCTTCACCAATGGCTGCTTTGATTTACTACATCCCGGCCATGTATCGCTGTTTAGCCAAGCCCGTGGGGCCTGTGATCGGCTGATTGTTGGCTTGAATAGCGATGCCTCGGTGACACGCTTAAAAGGTCCCAATCGGCCGCTGAATGATCAACATACCCGAAGTGTTGTTTTGGCGGCCCTTGCGCATATTGATGGCATTATTGTTTTTGACGAAGATACCCCGGCTGAGATCATTGCGTTGGTGATGCCAGATGTGTTGGTCAAAGGTGCTGATTATACTGTTGAGACGGTGGTTGGTGCAGATATTGTGCAGGCTGCGGGCGGCAGAGTCTTGCTGGCCAATCTTGAGGAGGGTTACAGTACCACCAACATGGTCGCCGAGATCACAGCAAAAGAATGACCGCAACGGCGGTTGAGTAAAGGAGATATGATGGCTGTCGATATACCCTATGTGCGAGACTTTGACCCAAAATATGGGGTGGTAGAAACAGTTGCGCCAGGGTTGCGGCGGGTGCTGGCAAATAATCCAGGACCGTTCACCTTTCATGGTACGGGCACCTATATTGTTGGCGAAGGGTCGGTTGCGGTGATTGATCCCGGCCCCTTGCTCAACGATCATGTGGCGGCCTTGCTCGAGGCCCTAGAGGGTGAAAAAGTCAGTCATATTCTGTTAACCCATACCCATGCCGATCATTCCCCTGCGGCTGCCCCGCTGAAAGCGGCAACCGGCGCGCCGACCTATGCCTTTGGGCCCCATGGTAGCGGGAAATGGGCAGAAGGTGTGAAGGTTGAAGAAGGCGGTGATATGGACTTTGTGCCAGATCACCGGCTAGCGGATGGTGATGTGATTACAGGCGATGGCTGGACCATGGAGGCTGTCCATACCCCGGGTCATACCTCTAACCATATTTGCTTTTCCTGGCGCGAAGCGGGGATGCTTTTCCCCGGCGACCATGTGATGGGCTGGTCAACCAGCATCGTCTCGCCGCCTGATGGTGACATGGGACAATATATTGCCAGTTTGGAAAAACTATTGGCCCGTGATGAACACACCTATTGGCCAACCCATGGTGCCCCGATCACTGATCCGGCCCGCCATGTGGCGGCCTTTATCGCCCATCGTCAAGAGCGGGCAGCACAGATTTTAAGCTGTATTGATGATGGCCAAAACACCCTGCCCACTATGGTCCCGGTAATTTACCAAGGGCTTGATGAGCGGCTATTCCCAGCGGCTGCCCGCTCAACCTTTGCCTCGATTGTCTATCTGGTCGAACAGGGCCAGGTGACGGCCCCTGAGGGCCTATCGATGGACGCCCATTTTCGCCGCAGGGGATAAGTCAAAGGCATTCGGGTTTACCGGTAGCGGATATAGCGTTTGCCATTTCGCCAGGTGAAAAAGATTGATTGGTCGATCGGGGGAAAGCCTGCGTCGGCCATGTCTTGGACATGTTTCAGCATAAACTTAGTGATTGCCACCGTTGGCAGCGCCAAAGCGTCTTTGAGCGAGACCCAATGCAGATTGCTAAGCTCGCCGCTGCCGCCTAACTGGCCGGTTGTGGCCTCTTCCCAGGCGAGGAAAAATCGCGCGTTAAACCGCCGCGGGCGATACATCGGGGTAATCGCCTGGCCAACATATTGCAGTCGGTCAAGGGCAGGAGCGTGGCCCATGTCCGCCATGTCACGATAGGTCGGATTGCGAGTCTCGCCAATTTGGCCGGGCGCAGTGATCCTGAGGCCCGTTTCTTCCAACAGCTCGCGCACCGCTGCCATGGGGTAGCTGCGCGCCAGATCAGGTTTTGCAGAAATCTTTGCTAAAGTTACCGCTGGCAGGTCAGAGGCGAATCCGGCCCGCTTATCATCGCCATCCACCTTACCGCCCGGAAACACGTAAACAGAGGCGAATGTTGCTTTTTTGCCGCGTTGTCCCATGAGGGTTTCAACGGTTTTTTGGCCTTTTCGCAACAGCATGACAGTTGCAGAATCCCGGGGCCGAGGGATGCGCTCTGGGCGATTTTCCATAAATGCCTGAATTTGCTGCTTTCGCTCGTCATCAATTGTTTCTTGATCCACCCAAATACCCTCTTTGCAAATAGCCGATGATCACGGCCTGCGCTTTATAGCAAATAATACCGCTTTAGTGATAGCTCACGACGCGTTGGCGATTACGATAACCAAATCGTGGGAATGTTCGGGGCGCCGAAAAATCGCTGGCTTGTTGGCGCAGTAATGCCCCCAGCATGAAGCGTGTGACATCAATCAAAGGTCGCTCCAGGCAGGCGCGAATGGGCCGGAAGGCAAGGTCGACCAATTCCCCGCTGCCGCCGAGTGTGCCGTGGGTCTCCGCCGCCCAGGCTACAAAAAAGCGCGCATTAAACCGATGACGTGCCTGGGTCGGCGTGACCGCATGGCCAAGGTAATGCAAGCGATCAAGGCGCGGCGTCATGGCCTGATCTTGAAAGGCTTGCCAAGATGGGTGGGGTCCCGGCTCAAAATCCCCAGGGGCGGCGATCATCAGGCCTGTTTCCTCAAATGTTTCGCGCACAGCTGCCATGGCGAAGGCGCGCGCGCGGATGCTGTCTTGGGATAATTTTCCTAAAATCTGTGCGGTAAGATCATGTGCAGGACGCGGATATCTGTCACTGCGGTCGACTTTGCCGCCGGGAAAAACCCAAAACCCCCCGAAAACGGCTGATGCGCCGCGTCGTCCCATCAACACTTCAATACCCTCATCGCCCTGACGAACGACTAAGACACTCCCGGAATCTTTCGGACGGACAGGTTTTATCATCAAGAAGCCTTTCAAAGAGCGAGGATGTGAGCGGGTCGAGTATTAACGGGTAAATCAGAGGCGCGGATCAATGAAATGCCGCAGGCGCTGGCTTGCTTTGCGTGCAAACCGCAGCGTTACCGCTTTGCGGCGGGCGGCAGCAAGGGGTTGATGCGGGGCCGGGCGCAGCACCTCGCCGCCATAGGGATCGGCGACAATAACGCCGCAGTCGTCGCTCATGGGCAGGATTTCCTGTGGAAAGGTGGGGGGCACGGCAAAATAAAAATAATCGCAAAAATCACGATATTCTTGCCATTTGTCATCGCCGCGAAAATCACTCACGGTAACCTTGACCTCTGCGATATGGATGATGCCCTTGTCGCTGATCCCCATAACATCGACCCGGCGACCTGTTTTTAGGCTGAGCTCGTTCAAGCTTGCCAAGCCCATTTGCCCAAACAAGCGGCCGACACCTCGGGTGACCATGCGGGTTTGCTCTGGCACTGCTTGGGTTTCAAGATCTATATCGTCGCTGTCAGTCAAATCGGGTTTTCCTTCGGCGTGCAGGCGGAGGGGTGACCAGG
>JBELLC010000007.1:40583-45709 GCA_042088965.1 Nisaea sp.
CCGTCGATCGGGCCGCAACGGTGGCGGATAAAACACAAATTCGCGCATTCCACCCGGCCACGAATTACCATAAACTTGCTATGGTAAGAAATCCAGGAAAGGGCGCGGCGATGAGCTGGGATCCGTCACAATATTTGAAATTTGCAGGCCATCGATTGCGGCCTGCGATTGATCTTTTAAATCGTATCCCTGTCGATGCGCCAGCACAGGTTGTTGATCTTGGCTGCGGCACAGGCAATGTAACACGCTTGATTGAACAGCGCTGGCCCGCTGCAAAGCTGACCGGGATCGATAGCTCTGCCGATATGCTGGCGCGGGCTGGCGATGAAAGCCCGTCGATCACCTGGCTGGCTGCTGACATCGCCCGCTGGCAGCCAGATAAACCTGTCGATGTGCTGTATTCAAACGCCGCCTTACATTGGCTCGGGGACCATCAAGGGCTTTTTGCGCATTTATTCGCGCAAGTGCGCGTTGGTGGGTTTTTGGCGGTGCAGATGCCGCGAAATTTTGCCGCCCCCTCCCATATCACGATCAACGCGCTGGCCGAAGATCCGCGCTGGCAGGCGCAACTTGCGCCATTGATAAAGCCTGCCCCAACTCAGCCGCCGGGCTTTTACTATGATGTTTTGGCGAAGGATGCGGTTAGCATTGATATCTGGGAAACCGAATATTTACAGGCACTTGAAGGCGATGATCCGGTGGCTGAATGGACCAAGGGCACATGGCTGCGGCCCTTTCTTGATGCCCTTGAAGGGGCTGATCAAACAGCTTTCGAAGAGGCTTATCGAGCCCGCATGCGGGCCGCCTATCCGCGTCGCCCGGATGGCCGCACCCTATTCCCCTTTCGGCGGTTATTTTTAATTGCTGAGCGGGCAGGCTAACGCCATGATAGGGACCAATCGGTTCCGCTTAGGCATTTCGTGCGGGCAGATTGGCTTGGAGGGTGGTTTGGATACGTTAGAACTTCTACTAAAAAGGCGCTCTGTTTTGGCGCGCAATATGGTCACGCCGGGGCCAAATAAGCAGCAATTAGAGGATATTCTAATGGCGGGGATCAGGGTGCCAGATCATGGCAAAATGGCCCCCTGGCGTGTCCAAATCATTGACGATCAGGGACAAAATGCACTGGGGGAGGTGTTTGCAGAAATCGTCCGCCGGGAGACCCCAGATGTAAGTGCGGAGCAACTTATCGCTGAGCGTCAGCGGCCGTGTCGGGCCCCGGTTCTGCTGGCGGTAAGCCAGACTGTGCAGCGGCACCACAAAATCCCGGTGATCGAGCAACGCTTATCGGCTGGGGCGTTTTGCCAGAATATTTTGGTGGCGGCCCATGCCTCTGGTTTTGTTGCCCAATGGCTGACCGAGTGGCCGTCTTATCATGATGGCGTTAAGGCTGCCCTTGGCCATGATCCGGAAACCGATATTGTTGGTTTTATTTATATTGGCTCCGCGAACGAGGCACCGCAAGAGCGCAACAGGGCTGGCCCAGAGACGGTCGTCAGCACATGGTCTGGGCCTCAAAGCGCCTAATCAGCAGTGTATCATCTGGCGAATATCAGCCGCCGAATAGCCGTTGGTGCGCAGGCTTGCCAAGGTAACTGATTGGTCACGTTTGGCGAACCGCTTGCCGTTGGCGTCAGTCAATAGGCGATGGTGATGATAGCGTGGTTGCGGCAGATCTAACAGCGCTTGTAGCAATCTGTGGACGTGGCTGGCAGCAAATAGGTCGCTGCCGCGACTCACATCGGTGACCCCTTGGGCCGCATCATCCACGGTTACTGCCAGATGATAACTGGTGGGCATATCTTTGCGGCCTAAAATCACATCACCAAAACGCTTGATATCAACCTGTTGCTCGCCAGCGTCTTGATCGTGCCAAAACAGCGGCCCTGTCCGTTTGATCGCCGCCCGTGACCGTAACCGCCAGGCATGCGGTGCGTCATGTTCCTGCAATTGCGTGCGTTCAGCGTCAGTGACAGCTTTATCCGTATCAAAAACCACGTCTGATGTGGGGCCGTGGGGGGCGGCAAAGATGTCATTGAGTTGCCGCCGTGTCAGATAGCATTTATAGACCAAACCCATTGATTTGAGCCGGTCCAATGCTGTCTGATAATCGTCCATATGGTCTGATTGGCGGCGAACAGGTGTCGCCCAGGTTAAGCCCAGCCAGCTAAGATCGTCGAGCAAAGCCTGCTCAAACTCAGGCCGACAGCGGCTTTGATCAATATCTTCGAGGCGCAGCAAAAACTGTCCATTTGGCGCGGCCAAATCAGCAGCAAAAAGCGCCGAAAACGCATGCCCAAGATGTAGGCGGCCTGTGGGGCTGGGGGCAAATCGCGTGATAATCATTGATCTATGACATTTTTTGAATGTCAAAAAACTGACAAACTTCCGTTACAAAACTGCAAAATGGCCTCTGCATGTTTAGGATGAGCCATCTAGGTGAGCTTTAAGTGAGGCTTTTCCAATCAAGATCTTGTGTTTTATCATGATTTCTGGTCCACTTAAAACAGCAAAAGCTGTGATAAAAAGAGCCCAATGGGTTCAGAAAGGCAAGTTGTGAATGGATCGGTCGAGTCGTCACCGGCCCTTGTTCTCAATGCGGATTTTCGCCCTCTGAGTTATTTTCCGCTGTCGCTTTGGCCGTGGCAAGACGCTGTGAAAGCTGTCTTCCTGAACCGCGTGACGATTGTTTCAGAGTATGACCTAACGGTTCGCTCGCCCAATTTTGAAATGCAATTACCGAGTGTGATTGCGTTGAAAGAATACGTGTCGCAAGCCCGCAAGCCTGCTTTCACACGCTTCAACGTGTTTTTGCGTGACCGCTTTTGTTGCCAATATTGCGGCGAGAAATTCCCCACCCCAGAGCTGACCTTTGATCATGTGGTGCCGCGCTCGCGCGGGGGGCGTACAAGCTGGCTTAATGTGGTGACAGCCTGCGGTGTGTGTAATCTGCGCAAGGGCAATAAAATGCCCGACCGGGCTGGTCTGTTCCCTTTGAATGAACCGGTAGAGCCAACAACCTTCTTGCTGCAAGAGCATGGCCGCGGCTTTCCGCCAAATTTTCTGCATGAAAGTTGGCGGGACTATTTGTATTGGGACAGCGCCTTGGAAGACGATGGTTAAATCCGCTCAGATAGCCAAATCGCTGTTTTGCAGCCACGGCGAATAACGGTCCGCAGCAGCGGGTAGCCGGGGGCTTGCTGGCCGCCGTGGTCAATGCCGATATCACGATGCTCGACTTCTTCTTGGCGAAAAACCTCTAAGTCAGCGGCCAGTTGTGCTTCCTCTGGGCCATCACCAAGAGCCTCGATCTGGGCGGCGTAGTGATCATCGATAACTTCCTCAACGGCGATGGTGCAGGCCATGGCCGCCTTTTTGCCCATCAGGGCCGTTCCGGCGCCAAGGGCAAATCCAGCGGCTTTCCAGAACGGGTGCAGCGCCGTCGGGCGGACTTTCTCGGTTACCAAGAGATTTTCAAAATGCGCCAGATGCACTTCCTCTTGGGCTTTCATATGCTGCAGTGTCGCTGCCATGTCACCATCGCCAAGGACCGCTAGTTGGCCGTTGTAGATATGTTGCGCGCCAAGTTCTCCGGCGTGGTTCACGCGCAGCATACGGGCAAGTTCACGGCGGCGTTGGCGGTGGGCGCGTATCTCAGCATTCATCATTAAATCTCCGCAATTCAAGACGTCCAGCGGCGGTTAAAATCAGGCCACCAAGAGACATTGAGAACACCAAATTATAGGCCGCCATCGACAGGCCGAGAAGGGACCAGGCCACTTCGTCGCAGCGGATGATCGGCTGGGCTTTCAGCTGCGCCATCAACGCTTGCAAAGAATTTGGCGTATTGGCCGCCCCGCAGCTGGCGGTGCCAGGCCACCATTGTTGTTCCACACCGACATGAAAACCTGCAATCGCCGCGCTGCTCCAGACAGCAATCGCCGCCATCACCAGCAGTAAAATACGGGCACCCCCCGGCGCCCCAAGGGCAAGGATGCCGAGGATTATGGCGATTGCATGGGGCCAACGTTGCCAAATACATAAGGTGCAGGGTTTCAAATCGGCAAAAATCTCAAAGGCAAAAGCACCGCCAAGCAAACTGACACTGCCCAGAATCACCAAAAGTGGCGCGGCGTCTTGCCAGCGGTTGGCGGGTGTCTCAAAGATCTCGGTTTGCATCATGCGTCACAACAAAAGTTTTAATACCGCAAATCCACCAACTAATAGCATGAAAAACACCCATGTGACTATGCCGAGACGGCGTTCAATGAAGGTTTGAATTGGCGGCCCAAACTGCCAAATCAGCGCGGCAACGAGGAAAAACCGCAACCCCCGCGCCAGTATTGAGGCGACAATGAAAACCATCGGCTCCAGCGCCGTTGCACCAGAGGCGATGGTAATCACTTTATACGGAAACGGGGTGACCCCAGCGCCAAACACGATCCACGCCCCCCATTCATTATACATCCCGGCAAAAGCATCAAAGCGGTCGCTATTGCCATACCATTCAAGAATAGGGGCACCAATCAGATCAAATAGGAAGGCACCAATCAGATAACCGACAATCCCGCCAAGAACCGAGCCAAGGGTACAGATGGCAGCAATCCGCCAGGCGCGGGCCCGGTTCGCGAGCACCATCGGCACCACCATGATATCGGGTGGTATTGGGAAAAAAGAACTTTCCAGAAAAGCGACAATGAAAAGAACAGGTTCCGCCCGGCGGCTGCCAGCAGCGTTTAAGGTCCAGTCATATAGGCGGCGCAGCATGTCCGCGTTCCTTTTCAGTGCCAAACCGGCGGGTTACGGGCCGCGGTGATTGCGGCGATCCCCAATTGCAGGACAGAAACCCTCTGCCGGCAAAAGGGATACAGGCCGCACCGCGCGCTGACAAGTCGGCATCTGGGTGGCTGGATATATCACCGCCGCCGTGAAGCTGGATGATGGGGCCGTCAATGAGGCGGTAATTATCTGCCGGTAAATTGCGAAAGCAGCATTGACCCGCGCGCCTGAATGACTAAACTGCGCCGCCTGATCACAGGGCCCCTGTGGCGGAATTGGTAGACGCGCCAGATTCAAAATCTGGTTCAGGTAACTGAGTGCGAGTTCGAGTCTCGCTGGGGGCACCA
>JBELLC010000118.1:0-8964 GCA_042088965.1 Nisaea sp.
GTTTTTGCAGTTTGATCGCCCGCATCAGCGCTGGCAGGCCCAAGGAGACCCCCTCCAGCGCTCCTGCTGATTTCCCCAAAGACGCCGCAGCGGCGGCGCGTTCTGCTGATTTTTGGGCTTCCCAGTTGAGCGTTTGAGCGGTAGCCCCAGATATTTTCTGATCACCAAACACATGCGGGTGACGCCGGATCATCTTTTCCGCAATCCCGGCCGCCACATCATGAAAGTCAAATAACCCGGCGTCCTCGGCGATTTTGGCGTGAAACACCACTTGCAACAGCAGATCGCCCAACTCATCACGCAGATGCTCCATATCACCTTGTTCTATGGCATCAGCAACTTCGTAAGCTTCTTCGATTGTATAGGGGGCAATACTGGCAAAGCTTTGCTCTAAATCCCAAGGACAGCCATTTTCTGGGTCGCGTAATCTGCCCATAACCGCCAATAACCGATCAATCGCAGGTTTTTCCAGATTCATGTCAAATCACCTTCTGATTCCGGGACACCGTTACCCTAAACGATCCTGCCATCGATAGTAAGCAACCGCGGCAGACAAAAACCACGGCTGGCCAAAATAGTAAGGCCGGCTTGCGAATTGCAGGCCGTCAAAACCGGTTTTGCCCTCTGGATAGCCGAGAATTTTTTGCCCAAGGCGCGTACCACAATAGCTCGACATCGCAATGCCTGAGCCGCAATAGCCAGCGGCGTAATAAACGCCTTTATCGTTTCGGCCTAAATGCGGCAGCTGATCAAAGGTATAGGCCACTGTCCCTTGCCAACTATGGCTGATTTTGTAACCCGTCAGATCGGGGAACAAGGCGACCAAATCGCGGTGAAGCAGGGGGGCCGTCTTGGTCGGGTCGCTTTCATAATGGGTCACTCGGCCGCCAAAAATAATCCGCTGACGGTCTGGTGAGGGGCCATAGTAATAGACAACTTTACGGGTATCACCAATGGTGCGCTGAGTTGGCAACAGCCTATCCATCAGCGCTGTAGGTAAGACCTCTGTGGCGATCATATAGCTGCCAATAGGGATCACACGGCGGCGTAACCAGGGGCTCGATTTATCAGTATAACCGTTACTGGCAACCACCACATCAGCCGCAGCGATGGGGCCGCGCGCCGTCTCCACAATAAACCCCTTACCGTCAGGGATAATGGCCAGCGCCCTGCATTTGGGCAACAGCTGTGCACCCGCCGTCAAAACCTTGTCTAACAAAGCTTGATGATATTTTGCCGGATGAATAGAGGCATGATCGTGGTACACAAGGCCGCCATGATAGAGGTCTGTTTGGATTTCCCGATCTTGCGCCGCCCGCGGGACAATCTCCATGTGAGCTTGCAGGCCCGGTGTTTTTGCAGAAGCCATCCGCGCCAGGCGGTCAAATTGGGCAGTCGTATGCGCGCCGATGAATTTGCCAGAAACGTTAAAGTCACACACCAGTGTCTCGTCTGCGACAAACGCCTTGATCCAGGCGAGGGCGTTGTGCCCTTCAGCGGCAATGGCAAGCCCGGCATCTTTGCCATAACGCGCCATTAAAGCCAGTGTATCTGGCTTTAACCCTGTACTCACATGCCCGCCGTTACGAGAGCTGCACCCCCAGCCAGCGTCCTCTGCGTCCAAAATCACCGTCGCGCGGCCACCGCGTGCTGTTTGCAGGGCTGCGCACAGCCCTGTGTAGCCTGATCCAATGATAAGCACATCGGCACGCTTTGGCAGGTCTTGATCCAGGAATTTTGGCCGGGGTCGATCCTCCCACCAATAAGGAGAGGGTTTGTAATCAGTGGTGAAAAGCGCTGCTGACATTAGCGCGCTCGCACCCAGCCAGAGCCAGTGACATCAGCTTCTGGAAATAGCGCCTTTAGGCCGCTGACACTGGCCGCAGCAATCCCGCGTTCGGTGATCAATCCACCGGTAATAAGCCGCGCCGGTGTGACATCAAAGGCGGGGTTTGCGACAGCACTTGCCTGAGGGGTAATCTGCACAGCGCCATAGCGGCCGTCCGCAAGCAGACCCTGCATATGGCTGACTTCGATCGCCGCGCGTTCCTCAATCGGGATGTCGGCAATACCATCGCTTAACGACCAATCAATTGTCGGTGAGGGTAGCGCCACATAGAAAGGCACGTCATTATCAAAAGCGGCTAATGCCTTCAAATAAGTCCCGATTTTATTGCACACATCCCCATTTGAAGTGGTCCGATCCGTGCCGGTGATGACCATATCAACCTGCCCATGTTGCATCAAATGGCCGCCAGCATTATCAACAATCACAGTATGTGGCACACCGTGGTTAGCCAGCTCAAAAGCTGTGATGCTCGCGCCTTGATTGCGCGGTCTGGTCTCATCAACCCAGACATGAACAGAAATCCCAGCGTCATGGGCTTGATAAATCGGCGATGTCGCTGTGCCCCAATCCACTGTTGCCAGCCAACCGGCATTGCAATGAGTCAAGATATTTACAGGCTCAGCGGGTGTTTTCTGTGCCGCAAGGGCGCGAATAACTGCAATCCCATGGGTACCGATCGCCTGATTAATCTCAACATCTTCATCGGCCATCACCGCCGCAAGGTCAAAGGCGGCCAGAGCGCGATCTTGAGGGGGAAGAGGATGCAAATGCGCAAACGCCCGCGCCAGTGCCCAACGCAAGTTCACCGCCGTCGGCCGGGTGGCCAAGAGCGTGTCATGCGCTGCCTTTAAATCTGCATCATCGGCTTTGTGCAATAAACCAAGATACAGTCCATAAACCGCTGTCACTCCAATCAATGGCGCACCGCGAACCCACATATCCCGGATTGCAATCTCCGCTGCCTCAAGAGTTTCAAGCGCAACGATGTCAAAACGATGTGGCAAATGCCGTTGGTCGATGATTGACACCGGCGCACCAAACATTTCTGGCCAAATGGTCCGATAGGCTTTATCGCCAACTTTCATCCTGTCAGACCCTCTGTATAATGGCCGCATTGTGCCGCATAAAATCCTCAGGGAGGCTAGCATATTCTAAAGGTGGGGATGGCAGAAACGTCCCAACGGGAGAAAATACAAATATCCCAATGTCGCATAATGTATATTATGGGAAATATCATTCTTTACGAAAGCGCGATGGCGATAGATGGAAACAAAGCGTCCTGTGATTACCGAAGCGTCTAATGGGTTGAGACCTTACATTTTTTCATCATGTCGGCGCTGACGGTCGGGTCAATCGGTTGTCCCGCCAATTCCAGCCTTTTGGTCTTCATATCAAACGTCAGTTGTGACATATCAATCTTGCTCACGGGTCCTTGCTCATCTTGACCGATATCAGCCAAGGTCTGGTCAATTGTCACCGTCAGCGATTTTGGCAGCTTAAACCAGGATGACTGCAAATCTGCTGGTGCAACAGCATTCCCGGCCTGATCAACGCCAGCTTTAAAAGTGACATCATCAGAGGGTTGATGTGCCACGATCAACCGGCAAAGTTCTGACGATATGGGCTGCGTTACTTCTTCAGCATAACTATGTCGTGCCATAGAAATGCTGAAAGAAAACACAAGAAAGTAAAAAAAGATATTATACAAATTCAAATCGCTCTCCTAATGTTTATGATTAGAAATTATTTTCAATAAAATCTTAAATATAATCCTGCATGCGCATGAATGTAAAATAAAAAAGAATATGAACTTGAACTATTATTCCAAAGCCATAAGATGAGAAACAATATTTTGATGGTGAAGAATGAAAGAACTTCGGATTGCCTTAGTCTTATTTGGGGGTGTTTCGTTAGCGGTATACATGAACGGTGTGGTCACAGAAATATGGCACATCGCCCAAGCATCTCGCTTCTTTCGGAGACCCACAGCAGAGAAATACTCTTTACCCAAATCTGCGACCGTTAAAGTATACCATGATTTGCTTGCGGCGCTCGACGCGGATCAAGATACCTCATCATTGCGCGTTGTCATCGATACGGTCGCGGGAACCTCAGCCGGCGGGCTAAATGGCGTTGCTTTATCCAAATCGTTGGTAGAAGGCGGCGATTTCTCTGTTTTGAATAAAGTTTGGATTGAATTTGCCGATATCCACCTACTAAAAACGCAGGTACCCCTCGCCCCATGGCCTGTCAGAATTCTTGCATGGGGATGTTATCAGGGCCTGCGTTTCGTACGCCCGCAATTATTCGAAAACCTACAAAACACAAAAACCAATCTTCGCTGGCTGCGGGATTTCTGTTACCGCACGCTGGTCAACAAAGGGCCAGCAATCACACCCTTTGATGGTAGAGATTTCACTCTGATGATTGCGACCGCTTTTCAGGGTATGAGAGAACAAGGTGATCGTATTGCCCTGCTGCCAGACCGCAGCCAGTTCAACTTGTTTGTCACTCAAACGGACCTTTTTGGATGGCCTCAACACCTCAGTTTAAATGATAGCTTGCATGAAGCACCGCAGACGGAACGCACACATGCGCAAGTTTTAGCGTTTCACAATTCTGCTGACCCGCATTCCAGAATACGACCGCGCTTGGGTGATGATGCTGTGTTGGTTTTTGCCAGCAGAGGCAGTGCAGGTTTCCCAATGGTATTTGAGCCGATTAATTATGATCAGATTTCGCGTTGGTTTCAGGAAACTGGTTATGAAACGGAACAGTCTGGCCAACCTGATGCCATTGAAACCATCATGCCAGATTATCAGGTAACAGGCCTGTCTGCCGCCACCGCGTGGATGGTGGATGGCGGGATCCTTGATAACAAGCCTTTTGGAGATGTGCTGAAAACGATCGCAACCAACCCAGCGGAACACCAAGTGGATCGACATTTGCTTTATGTTGAACCGGATCCAGACGGTTTTAACGAACGTCCACCCCTCACCCCGCCTGGGTTTTGGGCTGGCCTCGGGCAGCTTTTAAAGCTATTGCGCCATGAGCCAATCGCCCAAGACCTGCGCACGGTCGATGAATATAATGCGAAGGTGAAAAAGATTAGATCGGCCCGAGCGGCGACTTACCGATATGCGACTAAAGCGGCAAATGAGTGCGCCTCCTGGCCAAAGTCATCATCTACGCCGGTTAACGTTGAGGACCTTCTGAGTTGGCGACATCAAACCAACCAAGCGGTTGCCAATCAACACCCGGCATATGGGGGCTATCTGACCCTTAAACGACAATCAGCCAGCCATATGTTCGCGTTGATTATCATCCACACCCTTCACCTTCCAGAGAATGCTCGGCAAGCTTATCTTATCCGCGCCATTATTGATGCCTGGATAAGTCAAAAGATCTGCCCGCAGCGCAGTGATCATTCGACGCCCTTTGGCGCGGGGCCAGCACAGACAGAAATAGCCTTTCTCCGTGCCTTTGATATCAAGTTCCGCCAACGTCGGCTTTTTGCATTGCTCGACGCTGCGAATGACATTTATGTCACCGATGACAGCCAGCGCGCGACGGTCGACAGTTTTAAGCGCACGCTCGCCAATTTGATGATTGAGTTAGAGAATTTGAAGCGCAGCAATCATGATATTTCAGAGAATATTAGAAAGGTTTTCGGCGGTGCGACTGCTGAAAGTGTGACCTATATTCACCGTGCCTTCAATGCGGATAAATCTGCATTCTTGGACCGACATGGTCAAAAAATTGAACATGTCTACAATGAGTTGTCAGCGCGTTTTGCAGCAAAAGGCGAGGACATAAATAACCGTATGTTCAAAGCCATCGCAGCGGCAAACATCCCTGAAATAACCACCGCTTTTGTCCTCTTCCCATTTCTAGATCTGGTCACCTTTCCCCTGATGGAACTGGCCGGTATTGAAAACTTAATACCCGTCAAGACCATGCGTATTTCGCCCCGTGATGCAACGATATTGTCGCAAGACAGCAAGCGATTAAAATGCCGAAAACTTGATGGTTTCTTTGGGTTTTTCAGCCGCAATGCCCGTGAATATGACCTTTTGTGGGGCCGCTTAGACGGTGCTGAACGGCTTGTTACCTTGATCATCGTGTCGGCCATGAAAACCGATGAAATGCCAGCGAGATTACAATCCCTTAAAAGCGATTTCATTCGCCGCGCCCATAAATCTATTTTGGCAGAGGAACGCCAACGCCCTGACACGAGTATTGCAGACGAGATTGCAGCTTTAGAAAAGCAACTTTCTGACTGAAGGCTTAGACATCCATCCACGCGGGCGATTGCTGGGCAATAACCTGAAATACGGGGCAATCTTTGCGGTGTGCACCGGCCAAATAACCGGTGCTCATCAAAAATTCGCCGACGATCTCTGGCCCCATAAACTTAAACTGTTTTTTAAAAATTTTAACCCAAGACGCCTTGTCTTGTGGATGCTGGCGGTCAATCCAGGCAGAAAAACTGCCGTATTCTTGCTGTAACGCAACAATACGGCAGGCATTTTCAATCACAGCATCGACTTTTAAACGATTGCGAATGATCCCTGCATCATTGAGCAGGCGGACACGATCGGCACGATCAAAGGCAGCAACCACCGACGGCTCAAAGCCCCTAAACGCTGACTTAAAGGCCGCACGCTTTTTCAGCATAAGGGCCCAGGATAAGCCTGCCTGATTGATTTCTAAAACAAGGCGCTCAAACAGCACAGCGTCGTCGGACACAGGAAAGCCATATTCGGTATCGTGATACGGCGCATGCAGGGGATCGCCTGGGGCAGAGTCACAATAATGCACCATCGTGGACTAGCCCCCCATTTTATCGGCCATATCGCGGAAAGAGATTATGTCAGCGGCAATAAAGGCATAAACGCCGGCAAACAAAATTGCGGCAATAACGGTTGATGCTCCAGCTTTAATCCATAGCCGTGGCCTCTCTGGCGCACTCGCCGCATGCCCATCCCCAAGATCTTCTGGCGGCTTATTGCCGATTGGCAAGGTCATGAAGAACACCCACCACCACAGCAAAATATAGACAACTAATCCGGAAACAAAATCCATAGGGGTTACGCCTGCTCTAACTCAACCAAGGTGCCACAGAAGTCTTTTGGATGCAGAAACAGAACAGGCTTACCATGCGCCCCAATGGTCGGCTTGCCGTCGCCAAGAATACGCGCCCCGTCAGCCACCATCTTGGCGCCCGCAGCCTCAATATCATCAACTTCATAACAGATATGATGCATGCCACCCGCTGGATTTTTGTCAAGGAAACCAGCAATTGGTGAGTCCACGCCAAGGGGATGCAACAATTCGATTTTTGTATTCGGCAGATTCACAAAAACAACTGTCACCCCATGGCTTGGCAGATCATCTGGTGCACTCACGTCAGCACCCAAAGTTTTGGCATAGGTTGCAGCCGCCGCTGTTAAGTCAGGGACCACAATGGCCACATGGTTTAAGCGTCCGATCATCTTTGCTGCCTTTCGTTAAACGCGCACTAAATGAACATCGACCAAAGGTCGCTTGTTATAGATTTGCCGAATTTCCCGCCGCACCGCCTGTTCGACCTGCTGGCGAATAGAAGCGTCACGCTGGCGGGCAGATTTATTCATCCCTTCGACAGTCTCAATCACAAGGTCGATCAAATCCTCGCTGGCATCAATCCCGGCGTCGCCATCATCAATGCCGCGCAAGGCTACCGTTGGGTCGGCCAACAACTTACCGGTGGCATTCAAAACCACCGTCGTTGACACGCTGCCATTATGTAACAATTTGGTCCGGTCGCGGATACTTTCAGCGTTCAGCGCTTTCAAACGACCACCATCAAGGGCCAGATAACCTGCAGGCACGTGATCAATGATTTCCGCTGGTCCAGGATGCAGGCGGATCAAGCTACCATTTTTGGGCACCACAGATTGCGGCACTTGGCAGGCCTCTGCGAGGGCAGCATGGGCAATCAGATGCATCTGCTCGCCATGCACTGGGATTGCCACCTGCGGGCGAATCAGACCATACATGCGTGTCAGGTCGCCGCGCGAGGGATGGCCAGAAACATGCACAAATCTATCATCATCGGTAATGACCTCAATGCCACCTGCAATCAGACGGTTCTGTAATCGTTGGATCGCCCGCTCATTCCCCGGGATTTTCCGTGATGAGAACACGACTGTATCACCTGCCCCCAGGCTGACATGCTGGTGACTGCCAGACGCGATCCGCGATAACGCTGCCCGCGATTCGCCCTGACTTCCGGTGCAGATAATGGCTGTGTGACGGGGCGGTAACAGGGCAATTTCATCTTCACGAACAAATGGCGGCAGATCACTGAGATAGCCATTTTCCCGCGCTGCGGCCTCAATCCGCCACATCGACCGGCCGACCAGACCAACATGCCGATCGGCGGCCAGAGCAGCCCGTGTAATGGTCTCCAAGCGCGCCACGTTTGACGCAAAAGAGGTCATCGCCACCCGCCCTGTTTGCTCTTTAAAAATCGCACTGAGACCAGCCATTAAGTGTGATTCTGACGGCGTATCGCCGTCGACAAAGACATTGGTTGAATCGCCGATTAAGGCCAGAACGCCATCATCACCAAGGGCACGTAAATGATCAAAATCAGGCGGCGCACCAACCACGGGATCAGGGTCAAATTTCCAATCACCCGTGTGATAAATAACCCCAACGGGGGTTTTAATGGCAAGCCCATTTGGCTCGGGAATCGAATG
Source organism: Nisaea sp. (assembly GCA_042088965.1). GTDB lineage: Bacteria > Pseudomonadota > Alphaproteobacteria > Thalassobaculales > Thalassobaculaceae > TMED26. The sequence goes on from JBELLC010000118.1 coordinate 8,596, forward strand.
AGTTAAGCGCACTAGATCGATGTTAAAAGGACCAATTTCCATATTCCCAGACAGCGGCACTTCGTTCAATTCAACCTGATCTAATAAATTTACATCAGCTAATTTACGCCGCACCAAGGACGCTGTGAACGGGGTCGCATAGATCGGGCATTTCAACCGTGACCACAAATAAGGCACGGCACCAATATGGTCTTCATGCCCATGGGTCAGGACCAATCCCAACAATTTATCACGCTTGGCTTCGATGAAGCGGATGTCTGGCATAATAATATCTAAACTGGGGGTGGTATCATCACCAAAAGTGATGCCCAAGTCGACCATTAACCAATCATCGCCATAGGCGAATAAGTTGAGGTTCATGCCAATTTC
>JBELLC010000119.1:0-8761 GCA_042088965.1 Nisaea sp.
ACCGGCACCGGCGACGAGGGTGAGTTGACCTTTGACTTCCCTGGGTTTAACAGTGCTGGCTTTGATCTTCAGACAGTGGACGGTGCCGGCAATGTTGTTTCTGATTTGTTTCAAACAGGCGCAGGCCTATCAGCAATCACAATGAACTTTGGACGTATCAGTGAAACAAATGGTCTATCACAAATTGCCGATGATTATAACGTCTCCAAAATCAACCAAAACGGCTCTGGGCCATCGTCATACGCAGGTGTAGAGGTCACAGATGGCGGCGTGGTAACAGCCATTTTTGCCAATGGTGAATCAAAAGCCATTTATAAACTGGCCGTCGGGTCCGTGCCCTCGCCCACAGAGCTGGGGGCGCTGAACGGGAACGCTTACCTTGTGAGTTCTGCGTCCGGGGACTTGGTGCTGAATGAATCTGGTGAAGGTGGCCTGGGGACCGTTCAATCAGGGGCCCTGGAAAGCTCAACCATTGATATCTCGGAAGAGTTTACCGATCTCATCATTACCCAGCGTGCCTATTCAGCGGCAACCAAGATTTTGACCACTGGCGATGAAATGTTAGACGAGATTATCCGCGTTAAACGTTAAAATTGTTGATCTTCATGACATGGCCGCAGGTATCTTGCTTGCGGCCATTGTTCATAAACCACATCACCCTAAGGCACTACGTTCATTGGGAAAGGTGGCGGGCGCGCGCATAACACCCTTATCGCCGCCTTGCTGGCCGTCATCAGGACACCTCTATTTTACGCATAGGATATAATGACTTGTTATCTATCGCCTAATTAATATAAACTATGAAATAATATTAAAAGATAATGACGAAAAGTCTAATTCGCCGTTGTTTTCGACATGATTGGTGCAGCTGCACGTAAGCGGAACAGCCGTGTCGGCATGAGTTATAAGATGGAGTGATCAGTCGATGCACCCGATAATTGAGCTCTTCCAAAAGTTGGGCCCCGTCCGTGTGGCCGCGCTTATTGGCACTGGCTTTGCGATCATTGGGTTTTTCATTTTCCTGGCAACACGCATGTCCGCGGGCAGCATGGCGCTGCTCTATTCCGACCTTGATCCAAGCGATAGCGGCGCGATTATCAAAGAGCTCGACCAGAAAAACATCCCCTATCAGCTCAAATCCGGCGGCAGCCAGATCCTGGTCGCCTCAGAGCAAGTTCTTAACCTGCGCATGTCTTTGGCCTCCAGCGGTCTGCCCGGTGGCGGCTCGATGGGCTATGAGTTATTTGATAAGTCACAAGGCATCGGTACCACCAATTTCGTCCAAAACGTTAATTTGGTGCGGGCTTTAGAAGGTGAGCTATCGCGCACCATCAGTTCCATTCAGGGGGTCAAGGGCGCGCGCGTGCATTTGGTGTTGCCACGGCGCCAGCTCTTTAGCCGCGAAAAGCAAAAACCAAGCGCCTCTGTCGTGCTTCAGTTGATTGGCAGTAATCGGTTAGATCGCGAACAGGTTTCTGCCATTCAGCATTTGGTCGCCGCCGCCATACCCGATCTTGACCCAACCGCCATTGCCATCCTCGACAATCGCGGCAAGTTGCTGGCGCGCGGGCTGGGGGAGAATGAAAAATCAGCAAGCTCGTTGCAGACGTCTAATGAGATGCGCCTGAGTTATGAAAACAAGATGCAGCGCTCAATCGAACTTTTGGTCCAGCAAGTGGTTGGTTTGGATAAAGTCCGCGCCGAGGTTTCTGCGAAAATCAACTATGACAAAATTACTGAAAGTGCCGAACGATATGACCCTGAAGGTCAGGTAACAAGGTCGACCAACACCATCAGTGAAAACGAAGAAAGCTCCGAGCCGTCTGATAATCAAACCGTTTCTGTGCAAAACGAGTTGCCCGAAAACCAAGATGGTAACGCAGCCGTTGCGGCGGCGAACAATGAGACGCGGCGAACCCGAAGCGAGGAAGTCGTGAACTTCGAAGTCTCGCGCACTGTCACCAATAGGGTCAAAGAAACAGGCGAAATTGAGCGCCTGTCAGTGGCCGTCCTGGTTGATGGCAATTACACGGCACAAGGCGACGACCCCGCCGTTTATGAACCGCGCAGCGCAGAGCAGCTTGAGCAAATCGAAACGCTGGTCAAATCTGCCATTGGGTATGACCCGAACCGCGGGGATACTGTTGAAATCGTCAATATGCAATTTGCGAATATCCAGCCGGAAGAATTTACAGACACCGGATCATTCTTGGGTCTGACCAAGCAGGATGTGATGCCGCTAGTAGAGATTATTGTCCTCGCACTGGTGGGCGCCTTGTTGGTGTTGTTCGTGGTCCGTCCGATCATCACCCGGCTGTTCGAAGTCATGCCAAAAGCGGCGGGCAGCGCTGCCATGCTTGCGGATGATCAGGAGACCCTGGCCCAACTTGCCGGACCAGATGGGCTCACCGGCGAACGCCTGCAAGAAAAATCCAAAAATCCAAGCTTGCTTGATCAGATGATTGATGTGAACGCCGTTGAAGACCAAATGCGGACGTCAGGTGTGCAGCAGGTGAGTGAGATCGTCAATTCACACCCAGAAGAGGCTGTCGCCATCGTCCGCAACTGGATCTATCAGGACCAAGCCCGGTGATCTGTTGTGATCAAGGTGATAATCCATGGCAAATTAGGAGCGCAGGGTGAGAGGGCGGAAGTTTTTATTCGACAATAACTTCGACGACAATGTCGCCAGTCACCTGAAAAAAGCAGGCGATGACGCCGACGTGGACATTGAAGAAATTCCCGAGGCACCGCCAACATTTTCTACCGAAGAATTGGAAGCCGCCCGCAGCAGCGCCTATCAACAAGGCCGCCAAGATGGCATGGCCGATGCCCTCAATGGCATCGAAAAACAGATTAGCTTGAGTTTAGATGATATCCTTAATCGTTTGCCCAGTGTTTTCATCGAACAAAAAGCCTTTGCACAATCGCTGCAAAATGACGCCTTAAAACTGTGCCAAGCAATTATGCATAAACTTGCCCCAGCCCTTATCCAATCTCGCGAAGCGGTCGAGGTTGAGTATGTGGTGCGTGAGGCGTTTTCTTTTTTGACCAACCAGCCCAAAGTCATCATTCGCGTGCCTGAAGCCGTCGAACCGTATTTGCGCGATAAGACCGATTTGATGGCAAGCCGGGTCGGGTATGAGGGTGAGGTCGTGCTCGTTGGTGACCCTGAGCTTGACGCAACCGATTGCCGCATTTCATGGTTCGCTGGTGCGGTTGAAAGTTCACGTGCCGATACCTGGTCAGATATTGACGCGATTGTTGGGCGCGCGCTCAGCGCTGAGGTGAAAAGCCCAGAGGCGACCGGTGCGGCGCAAAACACAAACACCGTCGCAGAAGACGATGACGCCCTCCCTCAAAGCACAGCAGATACACCGTAATGAAATGAGATCGAGAGCCCTTCCCGGCTCTCTCAACCGAAGGCGATAGACATGTCCGATGAAACTGAAGTTCCGCTGGAAGATCTAGAGGAGCCTAACACAGGCAGTGACGCTCAGGAGTTTGAAGAACTCATCGAGGAAGAAGCGCAGCAAGTTACAGCCCAAGAATTAGAGGCCGTTTATGATATTCCGGTTCAGGTATCTGCTGTTCTTGGTAAATCCAGCATGCAGGTCTCACAGCTTCTGAAACTGGGGCGGGGTGCTGTTGTCGAACTTGATCGTAAGGTTGGTGAAGCAATTGATATTTATGTGAACAACCGCTTAATCGCCCGTGGTGAAGTGGTCATCGTCGACGACCGCCTTGGCGTGACAATGACTGAAATCATCAAATCTGATCGACCTGGCAATTAACCGCCAAATGTCTTTTGGAGCCTATCGGAATGGTTGAATCGTATCATGATCGTGCTGTATCGGGTCGTTCTGAGGTAACTGTCGAACTGCCAACAGCGGGAGTCCGGGTCGATTGGGCCTTGGTCATCGGTCTGGCAACAGCGTTCACGCTTGTTATCACAGCCTTATCGATGAGCGGTTCGGTCCGATCATTTTATAATCTGCCCTCGGTTATGATTGTTTTCATCGGCACCTTGGCGGTCACCATGATGTCCTTTAGCCTGCGGGAAACTTTTGGGGCATTAGGCGTCGTCTGGCGCGCCGTGTTTCCCAGCCATCGCGCCCCACAGCAAGCCGCGACTGTCATTTTATCCTTAGCCAGTCTGGCACGGTCACGCGGCATCCTGGCACTTGATCCGGTGATTGACCAGTTGCATCCAAGCCCGCTGTTACAACGTGCCATTGCCATGGCGGTGGATGGCGCGACCGCAGAAGAAATTGAAACCGTCATGAGCCACGAAATTGCGGCCATCAGTGAGCGAGATAACCGCAACGCAAATGTCATGCGACGGGCCGCCGAAGTCGCCCCGGCAATGGGCTTAATTGGAACTTTAGTTGGCTTAATCCAAATGCTTGCCAATTTGGATGACCCCACAACCATTGGCCCCGCGATGGCAATCGCCCTGCTCACAACTTTTTATGGCGCGATCTTGGCCTATATGGTGTTCGCGCCCTTAGCCTCAAAGCTTGACCGCAATGGCCGCGAAGACTTGATCATGGCAAACATCCATACCTTGGGCGCGATGTCGATTGCCCGTCAAGAACACCCCCGACGGCTTGAAACCATGTTAAATACAATATTGTCCCCAAGCGACCGAATAGATTATTTTGACTAACACAAACATATGCATGATCGCAGATCTGCTCATTGACTGAAGGAAATAAACAACCATGCGCCTTCTGATTGTTGGAACACTCGAAGGTCATATTAGCGCGGCTGGACAGATCGCGATTGCCCGCGGCGCCAAGGTGAGCCATGTGGAGACCATCGACGCCGGATTAACCGCGCTGCGGAATGGCCGAGGCGCTGATTTGGTGATGGTTGATGTGCGGCTTTCGGCACCGCGTCTTATCAAAGCGATGAAGGCCGAACATATTAACACCCCAGTGGTTGCCTGCGGCATTACCTCGGATCCTGATGCGGCGGAAGCGGCCATCCGCGCTGGCGCAAAAGAGTATATCCCCCTGCCACCTGATGCTGAATTAATTGCCGCCGTCTTGGCAGCGGTCACCGAAGATCAGAGCGCCGTTGTGTATGCTGATCCGGTCATGGCCAGCACCCTAAAACTCGCTGATCAAGTCGCCCCTTCCGATGCCAGCATTTTGATTACCGGCGAGTCTGGCACTGGCAAGGAAGTCTTGGCCCGATACATCCACCAGAAAAGCCGCCGGGATAGCAAGGCTTTTGTATCGGTGAACTGTGCTGCCATTCCAGATAACCTGCTTGAATCCGAATTGTTCGGCCATGAAAAAGGCGCGTTTACCGGCGCAGTTGCCCGTCGTGTTGGTAAATTTGAAGAAGCCAATGGCGGCACCCTGTTGCTTGATGAAATCAGCGAGATGGATATCCGCCTACAGGCAAAACTGCTGCGCGCCATCCAAGAGCGGGAAATTGATCGTGTGGGCGGCAGTCAGCCCGTAAAAGTAGATATCCGCCTGCTAGCAACCTCCAATCGTGACCTTGAAAAACACGTGCGTGATGGCAATTTTCGCGAAGATTTATACTTCCGCCTGAATGTCTTTAATCTGCAACTGCCAGCGTTACGCGAGCGCCCTGGCGATATTCCCGTTCTCGCAGCCTTTTTTGGTAAAAAATACGCTGCGGCCAATGGTATGAGCGACCGCCCTATGACCGCGTCTGCCTTGGCCCGGCTGACTGAACATCATTGGCGCGGCAATGTGCGAGAGCTTGAAAATACCATGCACCGCGCGGTATTGCTGGCCTCGGCAAAAGAAATTGACAGTGATGCGATCTTGTTGACGGGCGAAGGCATGAGCCCTTTGATTGGTGGTTCGGTGACAGCCGCTACGGCGCCGCCGGCAGCCGTGACATCCGCCCCGCCAGCGGCGCCAGCCCCGCAAGAAGCAATGGCAGCAAATCCGCCGCACGATAGCGCCAATAACAGCGATGCTGGACAATCGCTTGTCGGGCGCACGGTTGCAGATGTGGAACGTGACCTCATCATTGATACCCTTGAGCATTGCTTGGGTAATCGCACCCACGCAGCAAATATTTTAGGCATTTCAATCAGAACCTTGAGGAACAAACTAAAGATTTATAACGACGAAGGCTCCAGCCTGCCACCTGTCACTGAAGGTGATCGTCATAATTCATAAATAGATCTCAATCGTTTTTAGTCGCAAGTTATTGTGAGTTGTTGGAACTTTTATGACGGATACACCAAATCAGCTACCTGAGCAGGGCGGTGGGGATAAGAATACCCCCCCGGGAAGCTTTCCCAGCGGCAACGCCATGCTTGATCAGGTGAAGGCGCTGCTTGGGAAAGGTGACATTGCCTTAGCGCTTGGTGTTGTTGGTATTTTGGCCATTTTAATCCTGCCAATGCCAACCTGGCTGCTCGATATGAGCCTGGGCATTTCAATCACAATTTCTATTTTGATCCTGATGACGGTGTTGTTCATCCATAAAGCGCTGGATTTCAACTCATTTCCGACAGTCCTGTTGATCGCGACCATGCTGCGATTGTCGTTAAACCTCGCGTCAACGCGGCTGATTTTGGCCGAAGGGCACACTGGCACAGATGCCGCCGGGCAAGTTATTAAAGCCTTTGGCGAATTCATGATGAGCGGCAACCCGGTGATTGGGGTAATCGTTTTTGCCATCCTTGTGATCGTCAACTTTATTGTAATCACCAAAGGTTCAGGACGCATTGCAGAGGTTTCCGCCCGCTTTAGTTTAGATGCGATGCCAGGCAAACAAATGGCCATCGATGCCGATTTATCATCAGGCATTATTAGCGAAAATGAGGCCCGCGAGCGCCGCGAGGAACTGACCCAAGAGAGTTCTTTCTTTGGATCCATGGATGGTGCTTCGAAATTCGTGCGCGGGGATGCGATTGCTGGCCTGCTGATTACTGTCATTAATGTTATCGGTGGTATCATCATCGGCATGGCGCAAAATGGGCTGAGCTTCTCTGACGCCGCGTCCACCTACACGATTTTGACTGTTGGCGATGGCTTGGTCAGCCAAATTCCAGCCCTCATTGTGTCGACCGCTGCGGGCTTATTGGTGACAAAAAGCGGTACCAGCGGCAGCGCTGATAAGGCCGTTTTTAGCCAGCTTGGCGGCTACCCGCAGGCACTGGCGATCAGCTCGGGGTTGATGGTGATCATGGCCCTGTTGCCCGGCATCCCAACCTTTATTTTCCTCAGCCTTGCCGCCGTGACCGGTGGTGGCGCATGGTTACTGTCGCGCTCGCGAAAGCAAGCTGAAGCCGCCGCGATTCAGCGTGATCAGGAAGCGGCCGAAGGCCCGCCGCTAGAAGAGCCGATCTCGTCGATCTTAAATATTGATTTAGTGCGCTTAGAGCTTGGTTATGGCCTATTGCCATTGATTAATGAGGTCAGCGAAGGCCAGAAAATTACCGATCAGATCAAATCTCTGCGTCGGCAAATGGCCATCGAGAGTGGCTTTATTATGCCGCAAGTGCGGATTCAGGATAACCTTCAGCTAGATGCTAATCTGTACATCATCCGCGTCAAAGAAATTGAAGTTGGTCGGGGCGAGTTACAACCCAGCCGATTGATGGCGATGAATCCCACTGGCGAAAGCGTTGATCTGCCGGGCACAGATACGCGTGAGCCAACATTTAATCTACCCGCGACCTGGATTGCCCCAGATGCCCGTGAAGAAGCTGTTTTCCGCGGCTACACCGTTGTTGATCCATCAACCGTGATCATTACCCATTTGGCCGAAACCATTCGTGATAATATGCATGAATTGCTGTCTTATGGGGAAACGCAGAAACTTCTTGATGAATTGCCTGAGCAGCATCAAAAGCTGGTCGGCGATGTGATCCCCACACAATTGACCGTCAGCGCCTTGCAACGTGTCTTACAAAATTTATTGATCGAACGGGTTTCCATTCGGGATTTACCAACCATTCTTGAAGGCATTGCCGAAGCTGCAAGTTATAGCCGCAATGTGACGGTCATTACCGAGCATGTCAGGACGCGGTTGGCCCGCCAAATCAGCGAGGCCTGTAGTGATGCAAATGGCGTCGTCCCGCTGGTCACATTATCTGGCGAATGGGAACAAGCCTTTGCGGAATCGATTATCGGCCAAGGCGATGAAAAGCAACTTGCAATGCCGCCAAGCCAGTTACAAAACTTTATCACCGCCGTGCGTGAACAGCTCGACAATCTGGCGCGCAGCGGCGAAATTCCGGTGATTTTGACCTCGCCCCCAATCCGACCATTTGTCCGCTCGATTATCGAAAGATTTCATCCACAAACCATCGTCATGTCGCAGAATGAGATTCATGCAAAAGCCAAGATTCGTACATTGGGTCAAATCTAAAGGTTCAGGAAGGCAGCGAATATGCGTCTAAAGACCTTTACAGCCCCTTCCATGAGCGAAGCCATGGCGCAGGTTAAACTGCATTTTGGGCCCGACGCCATTATTGTGTCGACACGCACCGACGACGACGGTGTGGGTGTGCGCATTACCGCCGCTCATGATCACCGTGACAGCGACCAAGACTATCCTGCACCACAAGCGCCGATACAGCCGGAGACCGACCCACTTGACACCATCAGTGAGGCACTCGCCTATCACAATGTGCCTGCTGATCTTGCCGATAAATTGGTTGATGCGGCCGCAGAGAGCGCTGCCGAAGCGGCAATGATGAAGCTCACTGTCGCGGTCAATCAGGTTTTCAAATTCACTGCCACGTCGCCAAATACCT
>JBELLC010000120.1:0-8478 GCA_042088965.1 Nisaea sp.
GCCGTCGCTATTTGGCCGCGTCGGCAAATGGTTTCAGGAGCATTACTGATGCATCTGCAACCCCCAAATAGTCAATCTGCGCTGCGGTCTATCCGTATCGCCATTCACACCGCGCCCCTTGGCGTTTCACGCTCCGTAACCGCCAAGGCAAAAACCACCACAATCACCAAAATGACCTACCGGAGGTAGCCATGACCATTAACATCACTGTTCCTCAAGACGACCTCGAACTTAAGCCACGCATCACCGTCATTGGTGTTGGCGGCGCTGGCGGCAATGCTGTCAACAACATGATCCAAGCAAACCTGCATGGGGTTGATTTTATTGTTGCAAATACAGACGCCCAAGCATTGGAATTTTCGCATGCAGATAAACGCATTCAGCTTGGCCAAACCGTTACCCAAGGCCTGGGTGCAGGCTCAAAACCAGATGTTGGTCGCGCGGCCGCTGAGGAAGCCATCGCTGACATCATGGTAAAGCTTGAAAACCAAAACATGGTTTTCATCACAGCTGGCATGGGCGGTGGTACAGGTACGGGCGCCGCCCCTGTTATTGCCCAAGCTTGCCGTGAGAGCGGGATTTTAACTGTCGGCGTTGTGACCAAACCCTTCCATTTCGAGGGCGCGCATCGAATGCGGACCGCTGACAATGGGATCGACGAGCTTCAGCAATATGTTGATACCCTGATCATTATTCCAAACCAAAACCTGTTCCGGATTGCGAATGAAAAAACCACCTTTGCTGATGCCTTTAATCTTGCCGATGACGTGCTTCATGCGGGCGTCCGCGGTGTTACCGATTTGATGGTGATGCCAGGATTGATCAACCTTGATTTTGCAGATATCCGCTCGGTGATGAGCGAAATGGGCAAAGCCATGATGGGCACAGGCGAAGCAAGCGGCGAGGCCCGCGCTGTTGATGCCGCTGAATCTGCCATCAACAATCCGTTGCTTGAAGACAGCACGATGAAGGGCGCGCGCGGTGTCTTGATCAACATCACGGGCGGTAACGACATGACCTTGTATGAGGTTGATGAGGCAGCAAACCGAATCCGCGACGAAGTTGACCCAGATGCCAACATCATCTTTGGGTCAACCTTTGATGAGCGTCTTGAGGGCGTGATGCGGGTTTCCGTGGTCGCCACAGGCATTGCCGCTGAAGGCGTCGCTGCCCTGCCAACCAGCAGGCCCGCCCTCTCTGTCATTCGCAGCCGCTCATTGTCCGGACAAAATGCCGATCCAAAGCCAGCGGCGACTGAAATCACCGCAGAGTCGTTTCAGTCTGATCAGGATATTGACACCGCAATGACAGCAGCGGCCGACCCCAATGACCAGTTAAATCTTGATCGCGATACAGGGGATCACGCCGAAGACAACAACGCCACACAATCCGTCGCGCATCTGTTTGAAAGCTATGCCGCTGATACGGCTATGACGGATAAACCAATTGACACGGTAGCAGACCCAGACACCGCTGAAACCGTGACAGCACAAGCAAGTTTTATTCCACCAGCACCGGTTGTTCCAACGCCGCAACCACCGCTCACAAACTTGCCCGATACAAACATGCCAACAGACCAAGCGTCGCCTGCGCCGGAGGTCGCACCTCGATCACGGAATATCTTTCGCCAAATTACCCGGATGGGGATGGCGCCGAAAGAAAAGCCAGTAGCCGCCGCCGTTGAACGCGCAGAACCAGCGGTTGCCAGCACGCCAACCAGGGCTCAGACCCAACTTGACGGCCTGGAGCCAACCGCCCGGGCGGCGGCACCACAGAAGCAAACTGATAATGACTTGCTGGATATTCCGGCGTTTCTGCGTCGGCAAGCAAACTAAACCCGTTGGTCCGCATCATCGTGGTGGGTGAAGCGTAACAACCGGTAATAAATGGTGATTTTCGGCCTCGGCATGATCACAGTATTGTGCCGAGGTCAGATAAGTTTAATACCTAAAATGAATTGAGATCGCTGTTATGTCCAAGGCCGAAAAGACAATACAAGACGACGTGTTTGTCCCCCAGAAAACGCTTCGGACAGCTGTCGAGTTTGAAGGCAACGGCGTTCATGGCGGGCGAAAAGCTGTGCTGACGTTACATCCGGCTGCGGCCAACCATGGCATTGTTTTTCGGCGCAGTGATATTGATGGCCCGCACAATCTGATCCCGGCACGTTGGAACAACGTGGTGAATACCAATATGTGTACGGTGATTGGCAGCAAAGACGGGCTAACGGTTTCAACTGTTGAACATTTGATGGCCGCCCTTGCAGGCTGCGAGATTGATAATGTTTTGATCGATGTTGATGGTCCAGAAACGCCCATCATGGATGGCAGCTCGGCACCCTTTGTGACCCTGATCGAAAGCGTCGGTAGCGTTGAACAAAACGTCCCCCGGCGGGCCCTTCAAATCGACCAAGCGATTATCATCGATGAGGGTCAAAAACATTTATCGATCCAGCCCCATGAGCACTTGGCTGTGGACTTCCAAACTCAATTTGAAAACTCCCGATTGGCCAGCGGTCATCTGGCAGTGAACTTAATCAATGGCACCTTCAATAAATTGATTAGCCCTGCGCGAACTTTTGGGTTTCGTGCGGATATTGAAAAACTTCAAGCCGCCGGGTTAGGTCTTGGTGGGACCCTTGAAAACGCGCTGGTTGTTGATGGCGAAGAAGTTTTAAACGATGGTGGCTTGCGCTTTGATGACGAATGTGTGCGCCACAAAATATTAGATTGTGTGGGTGATTTTTATCTCGCTGGTGGGCCAATTTTAGGCCATATCAAAGGCATTCGCGCCGGACATGCCTTGAACAACGCGTTACTGCGGAAAATTTTTGCAACGCCAGGGGCGTGCAGCTGGGTGAACATGCTACGCAGCGCGCAGCACGCTAACCCCGCAATCGCCGCAGCTTAAGCTATTTGCCAGGGCTGCTCACTCGGGCTTTTCCTGGGGCTTTTCCTGGGGCTTTTCCTGGGGCTGTTCCTGGGGCTTTTCCTGGGGCTTTTCCTGGGGCAGAATAAAAAGATCCGCGCCAATGATCGCTATTAAACTTGGCGATGGCAGCTTGAACGCTTATGTTCCTCAAAGGTCAATCGTCGCGCGACCAGCGGGTGAGCAAGAATGAAAACATTTAAAAACCTTTTCGCCAGCGCCTTAATCGTGGTTACGGTAAGCGCGTGTAGCAGCACGCCAGAACGCGAGATTGCGCCAGTTGAAGATGTCAAACCTGTTGAGCAATTATACAATCAGGCAATGGCGACGGCACGCGCCGGTGCCTATGAAAAAGCTGCCCGCCAATTTGACGAAGTTGAACGTCAACACCCTTATTCAGTATGGGCTGTTCAGGGGCAGTTAATGGCCGCCTATGCCTTGTATCAGGCCAATAATTATGATGACTCCATCGCAGCCCTAGACCGATTTATCCGCCTTAATCCAGGCAATCCAAATGCTGCTTATGCCCATTATCTCAAAGGGCTAAGCTATTATGAACAGATTACCGATGTTGGCCGTGACCAGTTCATGACTCGCCGTGCCTTGGAAACCTTTGATATTCTCATCAAACGTTTTCCAGAGGGAAAATATACGCGTGATGCCCGCCTGAAAGTTGATTTGACCCGCAACCATTTGGCTGGCAAGGAAATGGCTGTCGGTCGATATTATGCTAATCGTGGTCAATATTTGGCCGCGATCAATCGCTTTCGAGCGGTTGTTGAAAAATTTGATACCACAGAACAAGTGCCAGAGGCGCTTCACCGGCTGACGGAGCTGTATCTTGTTCTTGGCCTAAAAGACGAAGCCCGCCGCGCCGCAGCCCTTCTCAGTCATAATTACCCCGGCAGTGAATGGTATTCAGATAGTTACGCTGTTATCACAACCGGAAGGTCCGCGGCTGAAGAAAAACACCTGAGCGTTTTTGACCGCATGTGGTCCGGCCTGTCGGGCCTGTTCTAAGATCGCAGGGCACAGAGCATGTTGACGGAACTCACCATCCGCGACGTTGTATTAATTGAGGCGTTAACGCTCGATTTCAAAAACGGCCTATCGGTTCTCACCGGCGAAACTGGCGCTGGCAAATCGATCCTGCTGGAGTCACTTGGGCTGGCGCTGGGTCAGCGTGCAGAAGCGCGTCTGGTCCGTCATGGTGCAAAACAAGCAAGCGTCACTGCGGTATTTGATATTGCCCCCGATCACCCTGCCCGCCTTTTGCTCGCCGACGCTGATGTGAACCATGACGGTGATCTCATTTTACGCCGGACCGTCACCACCGACGGCCGCAGCCGCGCTTTCATTAATGATCAGGCCAGCAGTATTGGACTGCTCGCCCAAGTTGGCAATTGTCTGGTCGAAATTCAGGGTCAATTTGACCAGCACGGCCTGCTTAACCCCAAGAATCATCTCAATTTACTGGATGTTTTCGCAGGCCATCGCGACGCTGTGGTCGCTTTGGGGGAACGCTATCAAGATTGGCGGCAGGCTGAAGCAGCCCATAGCAAAGCCATCGCAGACCTGGAGCGGGCCCGCAGTGAAGAAGATTACTTGCGCCACACCGTTGCAGAACTCGACCAAATGGCACCTGTCGCGGGCGAAGAACACGCACTTGCTGAAAAGCGTGCCCTGCTGATGAATGCTGATGACATGCTGCGCGCCATGCAGGAAGCAACCGATGCAATCGGCCCGGATGGGGCCGGGGAAAATGCCATTACAGCGGCCTTAAAAGCGCTTGAGCGGGCAGCGCCAAAATCTGCTGGCCGGCTTGATGCTGCGATTTCAGGACTTGATCGCGCCCTCAGCGAGATGACCGAAGTCCAAAATCAGCTGATCGATGTGAGCGAGCAAATCGACGCCGATGGCAGTCAGCTTGAGGCAACCGAAGAACGTTTATTTGCGCTGCGTGATTTGGCCCGAAAACATCGGGTTGAAGTAGATGATTTACCCCGTATTCATGCGGAATTAGCCGACACACTGGCACAATTAGACCAGAATGCCGATGCCATTAGCCGTTGCCGCGCTGTCGCGGATGCCGCGCAAAAAGCCTTTAGTGCCGATGCTGAAGCGATTTCGGCAGCGCGGGTGCAAGCGGCCAAGAAACTTGATCAGGCGGTGGCCGCCGAATTACCCCCGTTAAAAATGGAACGCGCCGAATTCCGCACAAATGTGCAACCCTTACCGATTGATCGCTGGCATGCAGACGGTGCAGACACGGTCGTATTTGAGGTCGCAACAAATCCTGGCAGCGCCCCTGGGCCATTAAATAAAATTGCCTCTGGCGGCGAGCTGTCACGGTTTTTACTGGCCCTAAAAGTGGTTCTGGCAGGCGCCGACCCGATCGCAACCCTGATCTTTGATGAGGTTGACTCCGGGGTCGGCGGTGCCGTTGCAGACGCTGTTGGCGAACGCTTGGCATTGTTGGGGCAGGAGTTACAGATTTTAGTGGTCACCCATTCGCCACAAGTTGCCGCTCGCGGCGGCCAGCACTTGCGGGTTGCCAAGGCCATGAGCGGCGGCCAAATGGTCACAGATGTTGCCCGCCTATCTGCCGATGAACGCCGCGAAGAAGTCGCCCGTATGCTGGCTGGAAGTAATGTCACAGATGCGGCTCGGGCGGCCGCCGATCAACTCCTTCAAGATAGCGCACAGGCAAACACATGATTGGTCTTCGCCTTAAACCTGTCCGGCAACTTAACCTGCGAGAGGCGGCGCTTGAAATCACCGCGCTGGGCGCTGAGATCAGCACCCATGATGACCATTATCATGGCAATGACGCCCCCCTTATCAGCGACGCTGAATACGATGCGTTGCGGCGACGTCATGACGCGATTAAGGCCCAGTTTCCAGATCTGGATGCAGGCGACGCGCTGACAAATCGCGTCGGTGCCGCTCCCGCATCCGGTTTTCAAAAAGTCACCCATAGCCGCCCGATGCTGTCACTGTCGAATGCCTTTGACGACACTGACGTCCAGGAGTTCGCCGACCGGGTGCGGCGGTTTTTATTATTACCACAAGAAAGCGCTTTGGTGCTGGTTGCCGAGCCAAAGATTGACGGCTTGTCTGCCGCCCTGCGCTATGAAAAGGGAATCTTTGTGCAAGGGGCGACACGCGGCGATGGTGCGGTTGGCGAAGACATTACAGCAAACCTCATGACCATCGCTGAAATCCCCAAGCGGTTAGCCGGTGACAACTGGCCCGCAGTTTTGGAAGTGCGCGGCGAAATTTATATGCGCAAAGACGCCTTTACCGCTCTCAACAATCGTCAAGTGCAGGCTGGCGAAAAACAGTTTGCCAATCCACGCAATGCCGCCGCAGGCTCTTTGCGGCAGCTGGATCCAAACGTGACAGCAGCCCGCAGCCTGCACTTTTTTGCCTATTCAAGTGGCGAGATCAGCACCAATAGCGCCACCAGCCAATGGCAGTTCCTCAATCAATTACAAACTTGGGGGTTCTGCACCAATGAGCTCTCAAAGCAGGTCGACAACGTTGCGGCGGCCCTCAATTTATACCACCAAATTGCCGATGCCCGGCCTGATCTGCCCTACGATATTGATGGTGTGGTGTATAAAGTTGATCGCTTCGACTTCCAAGAACGCCTGGGCATGGTCAGCCGCGCCCCGCGCTGGGCCATCGCCCATAAATTTCCCGCCGAACAAGTTGAAACCGTTCTTGAGGCGATTGATATCCAAGTGGGGCGTACCGGGGCCCTGACCCCCGTTGCCCGCTTGCAACCCGTGAATGTTGGCGGCGTCATGGTCGCCAACGCGACCTTGCATAACGAAGATGAGATTCGCCGCAAAGATGTGCGCATTGGCGATTATGTGGTTATTCAACGTGCCGGTGACGTTATCCCGCAGGTTGTCAACGTCGTGCTCAGCAAACGCCCTCCAGACGCCCTTGAATATGCGTTCCCCACACAATGTCCGGTATGCAGCAGCCCGGCACCACGCGATGAAAGCGAAGCTGTCAGGCGCTGTCGCGGTGGTCTCATTTGTGCGGCGCAAATTGCCGAACGGCTGAAGCATTTTGTCTCCCGTAATGCCTTTGATATCGACGGCCTTGGCGGAAAGCAAGTCCTCGGGCTGTTGCAGGACAAGCTGATTGCGACGCCCGCAGATATTTTTCGCCTACATCAACACCAAGCGGTATTAAAAACCCGCGACGGCTGGGGCGAGAAATCAGTTGAAAAGCTGATGACAGCAATTGAAAACCGCCGTGACATTGCCTTCGACCGGGTTATCTTCGCGCTTGGAATCAGACAAATTGGACAAGCAACAGCACGCCTCTTGGCGCTTAATTACGGCACCTTAGAGGCTCTGTTAGAGGCCGTTGACCGCGCCACAGACCAGACCAGCCAAGCCTATCAAGATCTGATAAACATCGACCAAATTGGGGCAGCTGTTGCCGCTGATTTGATTGGGTTTTTTGACACCCCGCAAAACCGGACGATGGTCGTGGAACTGGCCCAAGAAATTAACATTGAAGCCGTCCAAGCCGCTGCTCTTGGGGAGACCCCGCTGGCAGGCAAAATTGTGGTTTTTACCGGCGCATTGCAGACCATGGGCCGGTCTGAAGCAAAAGCCCGCGCCGAGAGCCTTGGCGCCAAAGTCACGGGATCCATCTCAACCAAAACGGATTACTTGATTGCAGGGGCTGATGCTGGAAGCAAAGCCCGCAAGGCGGCTGATCTTGGCGTGCAGATTCTGTCAGAAGAAGAATGGCAAGAAATGCTTCAACAGATTATTGTGGCGGGTTAGCTTTCTGATCCAGTAAGTGTACCCCCACCGTTGCGCAGAGTTTTTCGATATACTCAACGGAGCTTATGCCGAAATTCGGTTGCCGTAAAAGAGACCGCCGTGACAGTTTTGATAAATCGTCAAGAATGATCACTTCCGGGGTTTCATCTAAGCCATAACTTTCGACGAAAGCCAGGGTGATTGCAGCCAATATTCGCCGATTAATCACGCCATTCTTTAATAACATCTCAAGGCTATCTGCTTTGGTTAAGCCATCATGTTCTGCTAGATTATTTTTCAAAACCATAACCTTGAAATTCCATTTCATATTTCATTTATAACGAAGCAACACCCCAGACCTATATAACGCTTAAACACCATCACTACGCATTGGCAGATGAGATACTTATTTTTCACACCTAATACTTATTGCTGATACGTTTCATTTATTCAATGTGTAATTGGAATAACAAATTATACTTTTGTATAATAATATAATTATTTTACGCTTTATTAATTAGTAAAATTTTTTCATAATTCATAAAAATATACTATTGTATATTTTTTATACTTATAGCCAAATTTATTAAATTTCATTTAATGTTAATATATCTTCGATGCATTGACTTTGCGCATGAATAAATTGATAAAGTGAGATGGCTGAAATGGTCCCACCGGCTCCACAAATTGTTACCGTCGAAGAGCTTTGCTTTTTGTTTAAAACGATGACCGACCTTGAAGCGCATGCAGCGGATCA
>JBELLC010000121.1:0-6285 GCA_042088965.1 Nisaea sp.
AAGAAGGAGATTTGTGCCCCAATTTGTACCCCACCAAAATACACTCGAATAGATTCCGATATGTATTTCAATGACTTAGATCAAACTAGGTAGATTAAATGGTGCCCAGGGGCGGACTCGAACCACCGACACGCGGATTTTCAGTCCACTGCTCTACCAACTGAGCTACCTGGGCACCGTGGCACGGCGACATGCGTAACGCCGCTGTGCGACCCCGCTTATAGGAAATAACAGGGCCGCTGTCTAGGGCTGCGTTTCGCAAAATATTATCGCCAAACATGCCCCCCCGCAGAACGTCGGATCCTATCGATCGGCTTGCGGATCAGCGCTGTTTTGCAAGGCGGCCAAAATCTCCTCTGGGTCTGCCTCTTCCTCTGTTGGCAAGCGATAGTCACCACCAAGCCATTTGCCCAGATCCAGCTGCTTACACCGCGCCGAACAAAACGGTCGGTGCGCCGCAATCGGCGGCTTTCCACAGGTGGGACAGGCCGCTTTAACAGCGCCCTTTTTCGATTTAAAGGGATGAATATTACTCATTGCATCCTCCTAAGCCTGGTGACGCCAGATCACCTGGGCGGGTTGATTGGCCTTGTTGTCGATGATTTTGATTTCCACTGCCTCACCCATTCTGCCTGTCACCATGGCCAAGGCCGCTTGCCCCGGTGCGGTGCCAAGATAATGCGCAATTTCAGGGGAACAAAGCAAGGCTGCACCACTCGCCCCGGCGGGGGCACGCAAAACCTCTCGTAACAACGCATGGGCTGCTGCTTTTGGCTTTGGATGCGGTGTCGCCCCGGGATCATAGAGCTGTTCTTGTAGGCTTGGGCCTAAACGGCGACGGCGCAATTCAAACAATCCACCACGCGTCCAGCCCAAAACCTCACAGCCCGCCGGATCAAGGTCAAGCCCTGCCACCAAGGCTGCTTTCACCTGTTCACGAGCCTTGGCATGGTGGAGTCGCAAAAAATCAATCACAATCATACCACCAAGAGCGCGCAGGCGAATTTCTGCGGCGATGACAGCTGCAGCTTGTAGATTAATGTCAAGCGCGCTGGCGTGGACCCCGGCGCTGGCGGCATCGACATCAATGGCGGTCAAGGCTTCAACCTGATCAAACACCAACATCGCACCACCAGAAAGTCTCACCTGGCGATCAAGGGCCGCCGCCAGCCCCGCTTCAGCGCCGCTTTTTTCAAACAATTGACCCGTGTGATCCCTCTCAATCGCGGCGCCAGCTGCATGCGCCATCAGACGCGCCTGAAAATCTGGCGCAGGGCGTAATTGGCACACGGAGTCTGTTGCCGCAAAGGATGTTTTCAATTGCTGCCAAGCGGCCACAAGCTCGCGTGCCACAGTCGCCAAGGTGTTGTTTTCAAGATCAGCAGCCGTCGCCGTGACCCTCCACCCACCATCAGCAGGTCGCAGCGGGGCAAGCAAGTCACGCAATTGGCGACGGCGCGCGGGGCCACCAATGCTGCGGGCCACAGCAACCTCGGTTGCGGAATGGCTTAAGCACAAGCCCGGCGCGTTTAAGGCGATGGCTTGGCTCACCCGGGGGCCTTTTCCCGCCGCGGCAGGACGGCGCAGCTGAACCATGACCATTGCCCCCTCTGGCGGCAGAGGTTGCCCAGGCGTTGCCTGCAAAAATGCCGCACTTGCAGCACCAATATCCACAAAACCACCGCGCAACTCAGGGCGATGAGCGCGCATGCGGCCAGCCATTATCGCCCCTGTTTCATCTGGTTCAGCGATCGGTTCCAGCCAGATTTCTCGCAATTTATCGGCATCGAAAAAAGCCGCCCGGCGTTCCCCCGGCCCGTCCTCAAAAATGATCCGCCGCCCAGCCATCAGACCTCAGCGCTGAACCGAAAGCCAGCGCCCATAAGCAATTGATAGGTTTCATGCACGCTTAGACCAACAACATTGGAATGCGACCCGCCAAGCGCTTGGACAAAAACCGCCGCCCGCCCTTGGATGGCATAACCGCCTGCCTTGCCCTGCCATTCACCGCTCGCCAAATAGGCTTTTATTTCGCTCTCAGATAATTTTTTAAAGGTGACGCGGGTGGTAACAAGACGCAGCCGCAAGGGCTGTTCTGGTAGGGCGAGGGCGATACCGCCAATCACCTTGTGAGCGCGGCCGCTTAACAGCCGCAAACACTGCACAGCCTCGGCAATACTTTCGGCTTTTGGTAAAATGCGCCGACCAACGGCCACCACCGTATCTGCGGCCAGAACCGCTGCCTCTGGGCGCTGACGGACAATTGTTTGGCATTTCTGTGCCGCCATGCGCCGGGCATAGGCAGCAGGCAATTCAGCCCGGTAGGCGGTTTCATCAATATCAGCTGGAATGATGGCTGTTGGGATCACCCCAATCTGGGCCAATAAATCACGACGACGCGGCGACGCTGACGCTAAAATCAACGGCGTTGACGCAGTTATCCATGAGTCACTCGTCGCCATCAGGGCGCCAACACTTACTTAAAGCGGAAAGTGATCCGCCCCTTACTTAAATCATAAGGCGTCATTTCAACATTCACGCGGTCACCTGCCAGCACACGGATTCGGTTCTTGCGCATCTTGCCGCTGGTATGCGCCAGCACCTCATGATCGTTGTCAAGGCGGACCCGAAACATCGCATTCGGCAGCAGTTCTGAAACTGTACCTGGAAATTCAATTACGTCTTCCTTCGGCATTACAACTCCTTGAATAGGCCTGAAAGGTGTCGAGAAAGTGCGCATCAGCGGTGAAAACGTCAACTCTTTTCGCGCAGCCCCCCTTAAACAGTCCCAATTGGCATCACAGGAAAGCGTGCTTGGATACGCGCATCCAGGTCATCACGCACCTGTCGATAGGCCGCTAGACGCGTCGCCCGGTCACCCTCGACAATGGTTGCATCAAAGATCGGCCAATATTCGATATCGCAAGCTGTGGTCCGCGTCATTTCAATCGCCCGATGCTGAGCTTCTGGTGACAACGAAATGATCAAATCAAAATAATCATCTTCAAGATCGTCAAAGCTTTTTGGCTGATGGCTTTGCAAGTCCAAGCCAATCTCTTCCATGACGGCGATTGCAAAACCGTCGGTTTCACTGCCCGCACGGGAGCCACAGGAATCAACGTAAATCCGCTGCCCATGGCGGCGTTTCAACAGGGCTGCGGCCATTGCAGAGCGGATAATATTTAAATTACAGGCAAATAGAACCGCGCTTGGTTGCGCTATCGGGGCGAAGGGATCTTTGATGGTGCTCATCGCGCTCCCTCACGGTTTAATATGTAGGACGCAAATAAGCGTGAATAGACGCCGTGCGGTTTGAAAATCAAAATAGGCTTTGCCAGCCAAACGGCTTTCTAAAATGCGGGCCCCTT
Source organism: Nisaea sp. (assembly GCA_042088965.1). Lineage (GTDB taxonomy): Bacteria > Pseudomonadota > Alphaproteobacteria > Thalassobaculales > Thalassobaculaceae > TMED26. The sequence goes on from JBELLC010000121.1 coordinate 3,369, forward strand.
CATCATGCAAGCCGCGGCGGCCCATATCAATGGTTTCAATCTGTGACGGTGATAATCGGGTAATGGCATCATAATAGCTGTCACACATCTGAAAGTAGTCACGGACGATGCGGCGAAACGGTGTCAGTGACAGTTGGATGATCCGCAACGGCTGTTCGTCCGGGTCCCGCACATCCAGAATGAGGCGGTTTTCCAACACTGATAAATGCAGGTGATAGGGCCCTTGAAACGCCCCTTCAAGGGCGAAGACATTGGCTTCCAGCAGATCATAGACCGCCACCGCCCGCTCGTGTTCCACTTCGGCACTCCGCCGCAGTAAGCTCTCATGATCAAGCGTGAGCGCGGCGATTCGGCCAAGGGACTTACCAGCGCTATCGCCTGTCCCTTGCGACTCTGCGCCCGTGCCATTCATCCCTGAGCGTCGCTGCCAGCGCGAAGCCGCGTCCAAATTGACAACCCATGGGCATCCAGCCCTTCGGCGCGCGCAATCTTGGTTGCCGCCGGACCAATGCGCGCCAAGCCATCCGCATCACATGACACCCAAGTTGTCCGCTTCATGAAGTCCAAGGTTCCCAAACCAGAGGAAAAGCGCGCCGTGCGGTCCGTTGGCAGCACATGATTGGGGCCAGCGACATAATCCCCCAGCGCCTCCGGCGTGTGCCGTCCGAGGAAAATAGCCCCGGCATGATTAACCTGTTTTGCATAGGCGGCCGCATCATCAATCGCCAATTGTAAATGTTCAGCCGCCAGCTGATCAATCAAGGGCAACGCGGCTTGCAGATCGGCAACCACAATCACCGCCCCATGATCCTGCCAGGCTTTCGCGGCGATATCGCGGCGTGGCAGGGTTTCAAGCCATTGGGCCACACTGGCCTTCACCGCGGCTGCAAAGTCAGCATCATCGGTGATCAAGATCGCCTGCGCCAAATCATCATGTTCAGCCTGCGATAATAGATCAATGGCAATCCAATTCGGATCATTTTTGCCATCCGCAACGATCAACACTTCAGACGGACCCGCAATCGAGTCAATCCCAACTTGTCCATAAACCTGGCGTTTCGCCTCTGCCACATAGGCGTTGCCTGGACCAACGATCTTATCCACGCGCGGCACTGATTGGGTGCCATAGGCTAATGCCGCCACCGCTTGTGCACCGCCGACTTGATAAATTTCTTCAATACCTGCAATTTCAGCGGCGACCAGCAACAGCGGGTTAATCTCACCGTTTGGCGTTGGTGTGACCATCACCCGCCGCGTCACACCTGCCACCCGCGCCGGGATCGCATTCATCAACAGCGAGCTTGGATAGGCAGCCCGCCCGCCGGGGACATATAACCCTACCGCGTCAATGGGCCGCCAGCGCTGTCCAAGGCCAATACCGTCAGCGTCGACGTAATCTAAGTCTTTTGGCAATTGCTGACGGTGAAAAGCATCAATCCGGTCGGCCGCCATCTGCAAGGCCGCAACCAGATCAGCATCGACCGTTTTCCGTGCATCCGCGATTAGGTCAGCGCTCACCCGAATACTTTGGCTGTCCACGTCATGGTGATCAAACTGCGCGGTCATTTCAAACAAGGCGGCATCGCCGCGGGCCCGCACATCCACCACGATTGTCTCAACAACCGTGCGCACATCGCCTGGGTCGCCGCGACGGGTATTGACCAAATCGCGGAACGCCGCCTCAAAGTCAGGGTCGTTAAAGTTTAAATCACGCGGCACGGGCCGCCTCCTGAAAACGCGAAATCAAATCATTTACCGCCGTCGGGTTGGTTTTGAGCGCGGCCCGATTTACCGCCAAGCGGGCCGAGCAGTCGGCGATATGTTCGACCTCAACCAGGCCATTTGCCTTAAGGGTAGAGCCGGTTTGTACAAGGTCAACAATGCGCCGTGATAACCCCAGGTTTGGCGCAAGTTCAAGGGCGCCATTGAGTTTGATACACTCTGCCTGCACGCCGCGCGCAGCAAAATGCTGACGGGTGACGTTTGGATATTTGGTGGCAACGCGCACATGGCTCCATTTGCGCGGGTCATCACGGGCAGCCAGTTCGGCAGGTGCGGCCACCATCAACCGGCACGGCGCAACCCCCAGATCAACAGGCGCATAGACCTCTGGATGGGCAAATTCCATCAACACATCACTGCCCGCAACAGCTAAATGCGCGGCCCCAAAGGCCAGAAAAGTAGCGGTATCAAAGCTGCGTACACGGATGATATCAATCTGCGGGTTATTGGTCTCAAAGCGCAAGGCCCGCGAGCTTGAATCGTTAAAAGCATCTTCGGGAATAATGCCCACACGCGCCAAAATAGGGGTAATTGCCCCCAAAACCCGACCTTTCGGTAACGCCAGCACCAGTTTTTCGTTCGGATTCACCTGTCACTCCTCAGGGCGAAACATCACCAGATGTCTCTTTCAATTGCAGCCAGGATGACTGCCAAAAGTTAGTCGAGGTTATGCTGCGGGCGAAAAATCGTTGGCCATGCATCACCAACATCCTCGATCACCCCGTCGATCCGCTCTACCGATAGGCGAACCGCAGCCGAACCAGAAAAAATCAAGTCGATATGCCCCTCTCCCGCGACGATCGTCAAGAGGTTCAAAATCTGATCTGCATCATCTCGTGATAAACCTTTGAACTTGGTCGCTGTTACCCCGTCAAAGACCACGGCGGTATGGACCCGATCGCTGTCCTCTGTGGATTGCTCCCAGCGGTATCGACTGACAACCATCGCAAACCGTCCTTGCCCGGGCATAAAGGCCAAATCGCCAACCGGCACGACCGCATCCTGCAAATAGCTTGCTGCTGTGGTCAGGTCATCCTGATCGGTGACACGCACCCGGAACGGCCGTGGTTTTATCCCCCCTGCACGGGTGCGAATTGGTGGTGGCGCGCTGGTCATGCAACATTCTCATCACGGT
>JBELLC010000121.1:6385-8458 GCA_042088965.1 Nisaea sp.
CATCACGGTTATCACTTTCATCGCGACCATCGCTTTGGCGGGTAATGTCAGCACCAACAGCACGCAGCTTTTCAACCAAGCATTCATAGCCTCGGTCAAGGTGATAGACACGGTTTACGACTGTTTCACCCGCAGCCATCAACCCTGCCAACACGAGCGAGACTGAGGCGCGTAAATCTGTTGCCATAACTTGAGCGCCGGTTAATTGCGGCACGCCCCGGACCATTGCAGAGGCCTGATGGACGTTAATATTGGCCCCCATGCGGGCCAATTCTGGAACATGCATGAAGCGGTTTTCAAAAATTGTCTCTGTCACCATCGCCGCCCCATTGGCTGCTGCCATCAAGACCATAATCTGAGCTTGTAAATCGGTTGGGAAGCCCGGATATGGTTCGGTCATGACATCAACGCCGCACAGGCCATCTCGTGGCGGGGTAATCGTTAAGCCTTGATCGTGCACCTCAACGGTCACGCCTGCTTGCCGCAGCACGTCAATCACCGTTTCAATCAAATCAGCCCGCCCACCCGCTAAGGTGACACGCCCACCGGCCAGGGCGGCAGCGATCGCAAAAGTGCCTGTCTCAATCCGATCTGCAATCACCTGATGGTGGCAACCATGCAGCTGATCAACACCCTCAATGGAGATGGTGTCGGTACCATCACCGCTGATTTTGGCGCCCATCGCCCGAAGGCAATCGGCCAGATCAACAATTTCAGGTTCACGGGCCGCATTTACCATAACTGTCTGCCCCCGCGCGAGGGTGGCCGCCATCATGATATTTTCCGTCGCCCCGACCGAGACCACAGGGAAAACCACCCGTCCGCCCGTTAAATGCCCACAAGCAGGCATGCGGGCTTCGATATACCCGCCGTCAAGGGACACCTCTGCCCCCAGCGCCGCCAAGCCTTTGACATGCAGGTCAACCGGCCGATTGCCGATGGCACACCCCCCTGGCAGCGATACCCGCGCCATGCCAGTGCGCGCCAATAAGGGGCCCAGGACAAGAACAGAGGCACGCATTTTACGGACCAAGTCATAAGCGGCTTCTGAGCTGTTGAGGGTTGCCGCTGTGAGGGCATAACGGCGGCCAATGTCCGGGCCATGGGAAATGCGCGCTGGCCCGTCAAGCAGGCTTATCTCAACCCCAAGTTCGGTGAGCAAGCTGACCATGGAATCGATATCCGCCAGCGCCGGCACATTGCCAAGGGTAACCGTTTGATCTGTCAAAAGGCTTGCCGCCAATAACGGCAGGGCTGCATTCTTGGCACCACTGATCGCAATCGTGCCGTTTAAAGGTCGCCCACCCTGAATTCTTAACTTTTCCATCAAACCCTCAACGTCGCGCTGTACCGACTGTTTTCAGCCGATGCTTGTATCACATCATCCCTACCGCTGATTTGCGGCAATCTCATGGCAGGGTTCAAGACCGCCTTTGCGGTCAGGCGTCATCTTGATCCCGGCGATTGCGCGCTTGTGCTTTGCGGCGATGCAGATTGGCGCGCAAAGCCTCTGCCCGGCGGCGCTCTTTGTCTTGGTCGCGGGCGCGTTGATTGGCAGCGTGTTTGGCGCGGCGTTCTGCAGCTGCTTGTTGGCCCATTGTTTTTTGATCCAGTGTTTTTTGATCCAGTGCTTTTTGATCCAGTGCTTTTTGATCCAGTGCTGGCGAGTCTATTTCGGGTGACGCATCGCCTAGATTAGCCTCTCGGCTGGCCCCATGACTGGTCCCATGGTTGGCCCCATGATCGGCACCGCTGCTGGTCAAGCCAGCGCCCATCTGATGCTGTTTTGCCGTCATATTCCAGTCAAGGCCCCTTGCTTGTTTGCCAACGCTTCCATCGCGATCATTTGTCTTCTTAACACGCCCAATGCTCAGCCTCAAACCTCCCGAAAGGATAGGTCTTGCAAAGCTGTGACGGCCATGGCATTTTCCGCGCGCTTCACCGATCACATATTTATCAAATATAGGCGTTGAAGCGGTTCCCGCGTCGCGGTGAACGCTGCCGTAGCTCAGTGGTAGAGCACTCCCTTGGTAAGGGAGAGGTCCCGAGTTCAAATCTCGGCGGCAGCACCAG
>JBELLC010000122.1:0-4704 GCA_042088965.1 Nisaea sp.
CACTCAAGGGCGCTTTCATGTTCATGCGTGCAGCAGAGGTGACCGCCCGCTGACAGTGCAAATCAAGATCTGGGACAGTTCCTTCAAAGGCGCGGGCACCATCAAAGATGACCGAGCCAAGCCAGGTTGCCAGTGTCATAGGGCCCATCAGAGGCGGGTTACCCTCCAGCCATTTACCATCAACATATGTCCATGCATTCAGTGTTGCGCTCATGGTTACACCTCCTATTTCCTGAACAGCCTACGCCCTCGAAAGAATAAAGCCAACACCCCTCACGCGGCTCTTTTCAAACCGCCATCAACGCGGGTATGGTCCCTGCATGGAAATGCTCATTTATCATTTAGCGCGGAACAGCGGCTGGCAAGCAGCACTGGAAACCGGCATATACGAAGGCACTGCAGAAGATCGCGCAGATGGCTATTTACATTTTTCAACGGCGCCGCAAATTGTTGAAAGCGCCCGCAAACATCGTGCAGGTGAGGTTGATATTATTTTGCTGTCCGTTGCGGCCACAACCCTTGGCAACGCATTAAAATGGGAGCCATCGCGGGGCGGTGACTTGTTCCCCCACCTTTACGGCCCCCTTCAAGTCAGCGATGTGGTGACAACAATCGCCTTGCCGCTGGCAGCGGATGGTCAGCACATATTCCCCGACATGGCGACCTCAACATGAGCACGGCAGCGCTACTTGCCGGATTGCGGCTTTTAAACCCGGAAGATGCCCATCATCTGACAATTTGGGCCTTGAAACAGGGTTTAGTGCCAAAGCAGCCGAGGACGCCAGCGCCGGTCCTGGCGCAAAAGCTGTTCGGCTTGGACTTTCCCCATCCCATCGGCTTAGCCGCAGGCTTTGATAAGGATGCAGAAGTTCCAATCCCACTGCTGAAGCTTGGCTTTGGATTTGTTGAGGTGGGCACAATAACGCCGCAACCTCAGCCCGGCAATCCGCGTCCACGGGTGTTCCGCCTGCCTGCTGATGGTGCTGTTATTAACCGCTATGGCTTTAACAATCAGGGCATGCTGGCCGCTCGCGCGCGGTTAAGCGACCGTGACCGCAGCCACGGCATTGTTGGCATCAACATTGGCGCGAATAAAACCAGCGCCATACCACAAGAGGATTATGTGGCAGCAACAGAGTGCCTGGCTCCACTGGCTGACTATATCACCATCAATGTATCGTCACCGAATACCCCGGGGCTTCGTGACCTTCAAGGTCGCGATCATCTGGCGGCATTAATTTCTGCCGTCATGTCAGCACGCCATCGCAGCGCGCCCAACCTGCCGCCGATCCTGCTGAAAATTGCGCCCGATATCAATCATGTTCAACTTGAAGATATTGCCGATGTGGCGCTGCAATTTGGGGTTAATGGGATGATCATTTCCAATACGACCGTCATGCGGCCAGCATCCTTGACGAGCCGCTACCGCAGAGAAGCAGGAGGTCTCAGCGGTGCGCCGTTATTCTTGCCCTCGACAGCTGTTCTGGCAGCCATGTTCCGCCTGGTTGGCCATCATATTCCCCTGATTGGGGTTGGCGGTATCGCCAGCGGTGCAGACGCCTATACGAAAATTCGCGCTGGTGCTTCTCTGGTGCAGCTTTACACAGCGCTGGTATATAATGGTCCTGGGTTGGTTGGGAAGATTGTCACCGAACTTGACGGGCTTTTGGCCCGTGATGGCTTTGGGACGTTATCGCAAGCGATCGGCATAGACACGCAGTGTTACGGCGATGACGGAGGCAGGCAATCTTAGTACATGGTCTGATTGCGGTAATATATGGTACCGCGTTCGCAGTGATTTTTATTTTGCTGAACAGTGATCGTTTGCCCGCAAACGTGTTTGACGCAATGCTTTTGGTGATGGCGTTATCTGCCCTGGCGATCGCCGTCCATCTGGTCATTGCGCAGTTGCGCGCGGGTCGCCGTTTGCATCGCCTAGACCATCTAAGCTCAAAACTGAAACAAGCCCCCGAGGCGATCGCCATACTTGAACGCCAACTTGCGAGCCTTGAGCGGCATGTTGACAGCCTGCCTGACAGCCAAGCGATGGCGACCGAACTAAAGGTTTTGCAGGGATTGATGAGCAATCTGCAAAATCAACACCTGCAATATAGCGGCCCGGATCCCGCACCTGGTGCGGCAGAGGCTGTTTTGGAGAACCTTCGGTCACCTGAGGTGCAGCCGCCAGCCCTACGGCCAAACGCTGCCCGCGATGCAATGGCCTCAGATGCGTTAGATGACCAAGCAGTATTGGCAGCCCTCCACAGTGCATTACAAAATGACCGGGTCGAGCTATATCTCCAACCGATTGTCAATTTACCGCAGCGTGACCATCTGTTCTTTGAGTGTCTCTCGCGGATCCCCACCGAAAATGGCGATTTACTGGTCCCGCAACGCTATATTCAACTTGCCACCGATCAAGGCTTGGTCAGCGCCATTGATAATTTACTGTTGTTCCGGCTGGTTCAATTGGTCCGATCAGCACAACGCGATCATCTGAATATTGGGTTTTTCTGTAATATTTCTGATGCCACCATGCGGGACACGGGCTTTTTCCAGGATTTCATCACCTTCTTGGCAGCCAATCCCAGTCTTAGCAACAATCTCATTTTTGAATTTGAACAGGCCGTTATTGATGCTGATGACTTTGAAACCCGGATCAACATACAGCGTCTCACCCAGCTTGGTTTCCGCTTGTCCTTAGATCGCGTGACGCATTTTGATTTTGATGTTGACGACCTTGCGGCGCAAAAATTTAAGTTCATTAAAATCGATGCGCATATGCTGCATGAGTTTTCAGCCGGTGGAACCGCACCTGCTATTGTCAAAACCATGCACAGTGATTTCAGGCGCAGCAACATTGAGATGATCGCAGAGAAAATTGAAACCGAAGAAATGCTCGCAGATTTGTTGCGTCTTGGGATCACAGTTGGTCAAGGCTATCTTTTCGGTGAACCGCGCAGATCACGGAGTAGCACTGATGACTGAAGCCGTTCGCCTTGTTGAGAGCTTTGAGCCGCTTATTGAGCGCTATACAGGATTTATTTTTGATGTTTGGGGTACGCTTTATGACGGTGCCGATGCCTATCCCGCAGCCATAAAGGTTCTCGACCGGCTCGCCGATGCTGGCAAATCTGTGGCCATTTTGTCAAACTCACCACAGCGGCCGGCGGTTGTCGAAACCCGCCTGAATAAGCTGGGCATTGACCGTCGTCACTACCAATCCCTGGTGACTTCTGGGGGAGAGGCTCATTGGCATCTCAAAACACGTCCAAATGCGTTTTACAGGGATCTTGGCCTGCGGGTTTTCGAAACGGGCCCAATCCGATTTCCAAACCTCCTTCATGAGACCCCGTTTACAGCCGTTTCGTCCATCGACGACGCCGATGTTATTCTCAATTCTGGACCTGAAAACCAAAATGCTGTGGTGACAGATTTTACCGATCTGTTAACCCGTGCCAAGGCACGCGAATTACCGATGATCTGCGCGAATCCGGATCTAGAGGTCTATGTTGGCGACAGTGTACAGGTGTGTGCGGGCAGTATCGCTGCGGCCTATGAAGCTATCAACGGGCAGGTTTTTTACCACGGCAAGCCACAGACCGCTGTCTTTCAAACCTGCCTCAATGACCTTAACGTGGGGGCGGCTGAATGCCTGATGGTTGGTGACAATATCCGCACAGACGTGACCGGCGCAAAGGCCCTTGGCATGCCCGCCCTATGGCTCGCAGATGGCATTGACCGACGGGCATTGATCGACAAAGGAACGGTGCGCTTGGACAAGGCCATGGCGATGGCCGCGAACCACGACCTATCCGGCCTATACGTGATGCCGCGTCTTAGCTAATCGTTGTCAGCATGCCGCAGTTGTTCGGCGGCAAGGCGCTTCAACGTCTCCTTCAAGGCATTCGGCGCCGCGCCACCACGGCCTCTTGGCGCTCTACCTTCGGCAATTTCCACCAAAAATTTATAATAGATTAGTAAGAACATGCGCAATGAGGACGACATGCTTGAGCTAACACGTCGATCTTCAACTTCGGTGCATATTTCATCAAGACTTATTTCTTCCCGGCGGCAGACATCAACAAGTGACTCCCACACCAATATTTCAAGGCTTACACTCGTTCGGCGGTCACCGATAAAAACATTTCTTCTTGAACGATCTAAACTACGAATTTGAGGCATATTGAGACCTTTCCTTCAGGCGCGGTGAAGAAGTCCATTCGACTGCCGACACCTTTTTTGGATAGTAATTCATTTATTAGTCCTGCTACGCATATTGAATTAGCATATTATGAATAGCTATGCCACTTGTTCAAACAAGTAATGCAGTAATTTTGGGAATCAGCAGAAATTTGAGGGAGCGACAACGACTCAATAAGACTACTTCCGTGCGTGCCGCAATTGTTCCGCAGCCAAGCGATCAAGCGCGACATTAAAGATTGATGGAAACGGCATTTGCGGTTTTTGACCAAATCCACGACCAGCCTTACTCGTATTTCTTTTATTCAAAAATTCTGCAAGATACCGATAATAAATCAACAGAAGCATATGCAATGACGACGACATACTAGAGCTCAGGCGACGTTCATTAACAGCAGTGCAGACCTGATCCAATCTCATGTCTTCCCGCAAACAGACATCATCCAGTGACTCCCAAACCTGTGTTTCCAAGCTAACACTGGTTCGGTGGTGGCCGATGAC
>JBELLC010000122.1:4804-8421 GCA_042088965.1 Nisaea sp.
CGTCGTTTTTTACCAAACCTCCAACATGCCTCGCTTTTGAGTGAAGTCTTGGGAGAGACGGTGCGCCTGCGCTTGACCACACACGCGATCCGCTCGATTGAACATAATGGCGGCCTGGACGCTTATTTACTGTCCACGAAGGACCGTAACTTAGCGACACCGGCGGTGCGCTTAAAGCGCCGGATCATGAAAAAAGCCAGCGCGGACGCATCTTAAGCGTCCAACGGCCGATTGCGCACAGATCACAGTTCAGCGACTTCTTTGCAAGGAAATACCGACCGATTGGCAGCTGCTAATCGCGTCTAATTTTTCGATCTTAACGCTGATATGGCGGCTCAAAGGTGATTGTAGGGCAAGGGCGGCCACCCGCTCCGCCAGGCTTTCCACCAGAATGACGTGCCCATTGGCAGCTTCCGCCTCTATCGCAGCAACCAATGTCTCATAACAATACACCTTATGATAATCCTCGTTAAATCCACCCTGAGGATAAGCGCAATCGATATCCAAATTTAAACGCACACGCTGCTTTTGGTGGCGTTCATGGTCATGGACCCCGATTGACATTGACACGATCAAATCACGGATATGAACACAATAATGCGTTTCTGACGGCGCGTGCGGCCTCACGTCCGCGGGCGATGCCGTTATCACCGATGTGTTATTTGACCCTTCCGGTGCCATCGCCATCCCCAAAAGCAGCTATCAACTTTACCTGTCGACAGTAAGTGTGCGTGGCCACGTAAATCTGCCCAAATCCGTCAGCTGTTTGATCCAGAACGACTTTCGCCCCTGGCCCATCACCACGCCTCATCTCCAGCTGCGGATTATCGCGCCAGCGGGAAGAAATCAACTGGTGTCATCAATTGATTACGCTGTGATTCTAAGGCACCTAATTGAGCACTTTCGCGCGTGTAGGCAAGCCATTCAGGATCGGACCAAAGGGCCGCTCTTTTGGCTTCGCGGTCGCCCGCATTTTCATAGACCCAGATATGGATATATTCGTTGGGATCGCCTGTTTCTGTTTTTAAAAATGCCAATGGCTGCCCCAGATTGCGGGTTTGTGGGACCCGACCTTTTTCATTATAGAGGGCCAGATGAGCAGCGATTGTGCCGGGTCGGCAGCGATAGGTGCGAACGTCAAGAAGCATAAGTTTAACTCCTATTAATTAGATTGTTGTGCGGACAAAAGCTTACCCTATTTATGTTTGGACAGGGGTGTTTTCTGTTGCTGTTTTTCCGCCAGCAACGGTTTAACGAATGCGGCGAGGGATGTCTGAACGTTCGCGTTGACATCAATAACGGCACTGGTCTTTGGCCAGATCGACACATCAACGTCTTTAGCTGACCGGTCAGACAGCACGCCGATTGCAGAGCCATTGACAATATCCATGGCAGATAACAAACGGACAAACTCAAGACCGCTCATATCCCTCAACTGCACCGTTACAAAAATCATTTGTGGCGGCGTATTGATAACATGTTTCAGCGCCTGTGATGGATCGGCAATGACGGCGACATCAACCCCCATTGATGATAACCGTTGGCTAAGGCACCCCGTCGACGGCGTATCATGACAGACCAGCAGAGCAGCTAAGGGTTGTGCCGCCTCACCATAATCCCCGGGTAGAGGCCGAAGGTTAACAGGCTGGGATGGTGGCAGCCAATCAAGGACAACCTGCAATACGGTGGTTGCCGCTGCCTCTTCAAGGGTCAGAAAAAGGTCTAAAATGTCGATAAATTGACACAGGTCCTGAGGATTAGCGGCGCTTTGCCGCGCAATCATATACGCCTCAAAGCGACCAGCGACCTCGGCCAAACTGGGAAAACCGCAAAATCCTGCCGTGCCTTTAATTTTATGCGCTTCACTGCGTAACACGTCAGCAACAACGCCAGGATCCGTTGTGCGCGCATCCCCCGCGTGTTGGCGCCATGCCCGTTGACCGCCAGCCTGTAAAATGTCTCGCATCCGGGCCACGCTGGCGGTGGCATCGGTAATAAAATCCTCCGCGAGACGTTTCAGCACATCTGGATCAAGGTTATTCATCACCACGTCAATCACCACTCTGGCCTTAGTGAGCTTCTGCCCAGTTCGCCCCAACACCTGCTTCTGCAATCAGCGGTACCGCCAACGACAGAACTGGATCACCGGCTGTTTCCATAACCTCACGGACCACAGACGTGGTCTGTTCGATCTCTGCCTCAGGTACTTCAAATAGTAACTCATCGTGAACCTGCAATAGCATGCGTGCTTGTAAGCCCGCAGCTGATAGCCGCGGTGACATCCGGATCATGGCCCGCTTGATGATATCGGCTGCGGTTCCTTGAATGGGGGCATTAATCGCCGCCCGCTCTGAAAACGCGCGGCGCGCCGGATTGGCGTCCTTAATCCCGGGAATATGAACCCGCCGACCAAACCGCGTTTCCACATAGCCGCGCGCACGGCAGAAGACTTTCATCTCCTCCATATATTCACGAATGCCGGGGTAGCGCTCAAAATAGGTATCGATATAGGCGCGCGCTTCACCTTGAGGCACGGCAAGCTGGCGGGCCAGGCCGAAGCCGGAAATGCCATAAATGATCCCAAAGTTAATGGCTTTCGCTTTTCGCCGTGTCTCCCCATCCATATCCGCAAGCGGTACCCCAAAGACTTCACTGGCGGTCTGGGCATGAATATCCACCCCATCACGAAAAGCTTGCTGCATGCTATCGAGGCCAGCGATATCTGCAACCAATCGAAGTTCGATCTGCGAATAATCAACAGACAACAGCTTGCAGCCTTCTTTGGCAACAAATGCTGTCCTGATCTTTCGGCCTTCTTCGGTTCGAATCGGAATATTTTGCAAGTTCGGGTCATTCGAGCTGAGCCGTCCGGTGCTGGCGGCGGCCATCGAATAAGAGGTGTGGATTCGGCCGGTTTCCGGATTGATGTCTGCGACCAGTGCATCTGTGTAAGTCGATTTCAATTTCGACAACTGCCGCCAATCAATCACCCGTGCCGGCAAATCATGGCCTTGGGCGGCCAATTCCTCTAGGATTTCAGCGCCTGTTGCATAAGCGCCTGTTTTGCCCTTTTTGCCACCTGGCAGTGCCATTTTGTCAAATAAAATTTCACCCAATTGCTTCGGTGAGCCCACATTGAAGGCTTCGCCTGCCATCTCATGGATCTGCGCTTCCAGGTCAGCAATACGGCGCGCAAAATCTTGCGACATGGCCGACAAGGTGACTGGGTTCACTTTAATTCCCGCCTGTTCCATGGCCACAAGGACGGGAATTAACGGTCGTTCAAGGGTTTCATAAACCGTCATCAGATGATCACGGCCAACCCGTGGTTTTAACAAGCGATGCAACCTGCCTGTCATGTCCGCATCTTCAGCCGCGTAATCAAGGGCGTTTTCAAGGCTCACTTCGGCAAACGGGATTTGTGCCTTGCCCTTGCCGCAGACATCAGAAAATTTGATGTTGCTGTGGTCCACGTGCAGCAAGGATAGCTCATCTAGTCCATGGCCATGGGCACCGCCTTCCAGCACATAGGACAGACACATGGTGTCATCAACAGGCGATATACGCACCCCACCATTGGCAGGCCGCGACAGCACCAAGGCATCATATTTGATGTT
>JBELLC010000123.1:0-6884 GCA_042088965.1 Nisaea sp.
CCGCGTCGTAGCGTCGGAATAATATAATCCTTTTGGTTTCCGAGTTTGGAGGCAAGTGCGATGGCAGATACGGACGGCGAAGACATTGTTCTGGCAGAACTGGCGGATGATGAGCTGGTCGAGCAGATGCATGATGACCTTTATGACGGCCTAAAGGATGAGGTTGTCGAAGGTGTCACCATCCTGCTGGATCGCGGCTGGGAGCCCTATGACGTTCTGACCAAGGCTTTGGTGGAGGGCATGCGGATCGTCGGTGTCGACTTTCGCGATGGTATTCTGTTTGTGCCTGAAGTGCTCATGGCCGCGAATTCGATGAAAGGGGGCATGAGCCTGCTGCGCCCCTTATTGATCGAAACCGGCGCACCGCGGGTCGGCAAGATGGTCATTGGCACCGTCAAAGGTGACATTCACGACATCGGCAAGAACTTGGTCTCAATGATGATGGAAGGCGCTGGATTTGAGGTGATTGACCTGGGCATTAATATCCCTGTGGAAAATTACCTCGCCGCCTTGGAAGAACATCAGCCCGATATCCTTGGCATGTCAGCCCTACTGACCACAACCATGCCCTATATGAAGGTTGTGATTGATACCATGGTCGAAAAAGGTATTCGGGATGATTACATCGTGATGGTGGGCGGCGCGCCATTGAATGAGGCCTTTGCCGAAAATGTCGGTGCTGACGCCTATTGCCGGGATGCGGCGGTTGCCGTTGAAACCGCCGCGCAGTTGATCTCTGAACGGCGGTTATCAAACTCGGCAGGTGCCCCGGTTTGAACCATGGCAGTAGGGCAAGACGCGCAAACCCTGATTATTGCCTGCGGGGCCCTCGCGCATGAGCTTGTGGCTCTGACAGGGCAGCTTGATCACAAACAGATCGACATCACCTGCCTCCCCGCCATTTGGCACAATACACCGGATAAAATTCCGGCAGGGGTTGCTGCAAAAATCCGCGCGGGGCGGGGGAAATATCAGCATATTTTTGTGGCCTATGGGGATTGCGGGACAGGTGGCCACTTGGACGCGGTTTTGGCCGCCGAAGGTGTTGACCGGATCGCTGGCCCCCATTGCTATCAGTTTTTCATGGGGGCGGCAGAGTTTTCGGCGTTAACAGATGGTGATCCAACCGCTTTTTACCTGACGGATTATCTGGTCCGCCATTTTGACCGCATCATCATCAAAGGGCTTGGCCTGGATCGTTTTCCAGAGTTGCGGGATAGCTATTTTGGCAATTACACAAAGCTGATTTACATCGCTCAAACCGAAGATCAGCGCTTACAGGAAAAAGCCTTGATGGCGGCCAAACGACTGGGGTTAGGCTTTGAATATTGCTATCGCGGTTATGGTGAATTGGGGGATTTTGTGGCTCAACTTGGGCGCGTTGGCCAGGTCGGCAAAGCATAATGGCGCAGGTTGTAATTGTTTATTGGCGTGACATCCCGGCACAAGTCATCGCCGAGCAAGGGCGCGGCCGCAAACGCCAAAGCGCGAAAGTTGAGCTGCCAGCCCGCTTTGCCGCTGCCATTGACAGTGCGGCCATGCGCGGCGATGCCAGTGATACCGAAGCTTATCTGGCCGCATGGCGGCGCGGCGCTGCTGACGAATGTGGCGCGGACCTTGCCGCAGAGGCGGCACGTGTCGCGGCCATGCTTGATACAGCCTATGACCGTGACAAACTGCGCGCCCTTGTGCTTGCCGGTGGTCGCGCGGGCAACGCTTAAATATTCGAATCTGGCACGGCTGCTTTTGCTGTCGCAATGAAGGCGTCCAAAGCCTCGGCAATGGCGGGATCAAGGGTTGGCTGCTGATAATTATTCAGACGTTGTTGGACAACCTTGGCGGCCCGATCTCGGGTATCCAATGCGCCGTCAATCTGCCATTGCTCAAAGGTATTGTTGTCGGCAAGGGGAGATCGGTAAAAGGCTGTTTCGAAATTTTCTTGGGTATGGGCACAGCCAAGAAAATGACTTCCGGGGCCCACTTCCCGCAGGGCATTCATCGCTTGGCCGTTTGCTGACATATCAACACCGCCTGCAATCACCTGATGCATGCCAAGCTGATCGGCGTCCATGACGAATTTCTCATAGCCCGCGACCAAGCCGCCTTCGAGCCATCCGGCGGAATGCAGAACAAAATTAGTCCCAGCCATCAAGGTCGGCCAAAGCGTGTTAGCGCTTTCATAAGCGGCTTGCGCGTCGGCTGTTTTCGCGCCAGTCAACGCGCCGCCAGAGCGAAACGGTACTTTCAGACGGCGGGCCAACTGGGCGCAGGCAAACAACACCATCGCAGGTTCTGGAGTGCCAAAGGTTGGGGCCCCAGATTGCATCGAGATGGAGGCGGCAAAGCTGCCAAAGACCACCGGTGCACCAGGCCGGATTAATTGTGAAAACGCCATGCCAGCCATTGCCTCGGCCAGGGTTTGGGCAACAGTGCCTGCAACTGTTGAAGGTGCCATCGCCCCTGAGAGGATAAAGGGCGAGGTGATACAGGCTTGCCCCGCGCGGGCATATTCTTTCAGCGCCCCCAACATGGTGCCATCCCAGGTCAGCGGCGAATTGGCATTGATCAGCGAGATCAGAACACAGTTTTGGTCAACAAATTCTGCGCCAAACAACAGCCGTGCCATGGCCACGGTATCGGCGGCGCGTTCTGGCGCTGTCACCGCGCCCATAAAGGGTTTATCGCTCAGCCGCATATGCGCATAGACCATATCAAGGTGACGCTTATTTACGGGTAGGTCCACAGGCTCACAAATGGTGCCGCCCGAATGATGCAGGGCCGGCGACATATAGGCCAATTTCACAAAGTTTTCAAAGTCACTGAGGGTGGCATAGCGTCGCTCACCGCCGAGACCCGCGACAAAGGGCGGGCCATAAACAGGCGCAAAGACAGTCGCGCCGCCGCCAATTTGGACGCTATTGGCGGGGTTGCGGGCATGCTGAATAAAGCTTTCAGGAACCGTTTCGATGAGCTTACGGCAAAGCCCCCGTGGCATCCGAACCCGCTCACCATCCACATCAGCACCAGCGTCACGCCATAACGCTAAGGCTTCGGCATCATCTTTGAAGTCAATGCCAATTTCCGCCAGAATTTGTTCGGCATTCTGTTCCAGAATTTCAATAGCTTCATTACTCAGCAGATTGCTGACAGGGATCTGTCGGGAAATATATGGATTTTGCACAATCGTTGTCGCCTGACGGGCGCCGCGCCGCGCATCGCGGCCAGCACGGCGACGTGGCGCTGCTGCTGGTTCGGCGGCGGATAATGTTTCGTCTGTACCCATAGCGACACCTCTGATTTTGCCCTCTTTCTTTGTCCATCCGTGGTCGTCATGAGACTTGCACACAGCCGACTGTTTTTAGCTTTTGTCAGACTGTCGCACGGCGCTACGGTCCTCATCCATTGAGACGCTGGCGGTGTTTGCCGGTGAAATTGTGATTTGACATTCGGCAGCTAACAGCCCCACGGTAATGATGCATAACCTAAAGCGTGTATCAGGAGGGAATGATGAAACAACCCATTTTCCGAGTTCTAAGCGCTTTTCTGGTGGTCGTTTGGGCGACGGCTGCAGCGGCGTTAACAGGATCAAATTCGCCGGTAAATCTGCCGTTAAATTCGCCGCCGAAACTGCTGGCAAAACCGCCGCAAGTTCTGGGCTTGATTGCGACCAAAACGCCGGTGCCGTTGCGTTGTGAAAACGGCGTATGCACGGGCTTTTTCAGTGCCTTTTGTTTGCAGGAGCACCGCCCACCGCCGACGGCAGGACAGGTTTACGAGCTGGCAGGCACAGGCACGGTCTCGCTTGTTGTCACCCGTGCGGATGGCCGCCAACAGGTGCTATCGGCAACAGGCCTGCTCGATTACGCCAGTATTGATGGCTATACCGCTGTCAAAATCTCCCTGCCCAAGGCGCGCTTGGCGGCGCTGGATGGTGACATGGTGGCCGTTGATGTGTCGCGCCAAGTGGCCTTGGTGCCCCGCTTGCAAGCAGATCAATCTGACGCATTTGTGGCCGCTGATGCAGACACTGCCCGCGGTCCAAAACGTCTCATGGCGGAAGGCTTTTTTGAAAACAATACGCCGCAGGCGGCGGCCGCATATACCATGAGCCGATTGATCAACCTGTTGCCTGTGAACGGGCCGGTGGCATCCCAACAGCGCCAAGGTCTGTGGCAGAAAATTAAAAGCAGCGGTGTTCTCGAGGGGGTCAACCCACAGGGTCAACGCCGTGCCAAAGAGCAGTTGCAGCGTTGCAATAGTTTTGCCGATCAAGGCTTGGCAATGCGCATGCGGGGGTGCATTGCGAACGCTCATAACCGCCTGCTAAAGGCGGTCAATCAGCGCTTTTGGGACAGTACCGACGGTTTTTGAGCGGCATTTTGATCGCGGGCGGGTTTAGGTCTCAATCGTGTGCCCAAACCGCTAACCGCGTGTCGCGGGTTTGGCTGTTTTGCGGGCGGCGCGTTGAGCTTGCCATTTTTTGATATACGCGGCTTTATGCGCTTCGTATGCGGCCCGTCTTGCAGCTTTTTCAGCCGCTTTCTTTTGCTTGTTTATGGCGGCAACTTGCCGTTGCTTGATAAGGGCTGCTTGCTGTTCTGCTTGGCGTGCTGCACGTGACCGCAAAGCGGATGCGCGGGCGGTTTCTTGATTGTGCCACAGCTGGTACACACTGTCTTGATAGGCGGCACCTCGTTTGGCGTTATTGCTGTGATAATAGCGGATAGCTTTCTGCCAACTGCCATGGTCTTCGCGTAATTGGCTGAGGAATTTTGCGGCATAGAGGGTATTGCCATGGGGGTCGAATGCCGCATGTAGGTTGGCGAAAGCATGCGGGTGGTATTTCAAATTAACCTGCATGCAACCCACATCAATATTGCGCACGTTCTCTGCTTGCAGGCGGCGCACAAAGGCGATGGCCTCCCCCTTGCTGGCCATATAATGCCCCCGGCCTTTGACCGTTACTGTCCATGGCCAGCTCAAAGAGCGTTTTTGCTGACCGGCCCAACGGCCCGTTTCGCGTAGTGAGATGGCGGCGAGAAGCCGGTTTGGAATTTGTTCGCTGGTCTCGGCTTTATGGGTGCCATTTTCACACAACAAATGGCCGCCAGATGTCGGCCCGGCGTCAATCGCCAGCACGGGATGGCTGATCGCCGTCACGCCAGCACTGATTGCCAGCAGCATAAAAGCAATTTTTGATGCGGTGTGTATCAGGGGGGCGCTGGGTCTCATCCGAGTTCTCTTCTATGGTTGACCTGTTATGGATCACCACGAAGACACGCATTTTTCATGCCATTTATATTATTCGGCGGCACGCTCTGCTTGAAACATGCGTGACAATTCATCGACGAGCCGCCGCATCGCGCCTTCAAGTGCTGAACGCAGGCGGGGCAACCCCTGGTTTGGCGTGACATATCTTTCGTCCATATAGAGGCGGCGATTGATCTCAATCTGCAAGGCGTGTTGGCCCTCGCGGGGGCGGCCGTAATGCCGGGTTGTAAAGCCACCGGCATAAGGGTGGTTGCGGCGCACGGACAGTCCCTCGGCGATCAAGGCGGCCTCGGCCTGATCAATCAGCCATGGGGCCGCGCAATCGCCAAAACCATCGCCTAAAACAATATCAGGGGCGCCTTTGCCCTTGCGTCCCTGTTCTGCTGCGGAGGATGGCATAGAATGGCAATCAATAATCACCGCCATATCGAAGCGGGCACGGGTCTCGGCGATCAGACCGCTTAACGCCTGGTGATAGGGCAGATAGCATTCGGTTAACCGTTGCTGCCCCTCGGCCCAGGTCAGCTGCCGCTGCAAGATCGGCTCACCCTCGCCAACAAGCTTTGGGATGACGCCTAAGCCTGCGCCGACGCGGCTCGACGGGCGCGGATTGGCGAGCAGGGCATCGTCAATAAACATGCTGGCATCAATTTCTGACGCTTCGCGATTAACATCGACCCAAACGCGCGGAAAATGCGCCAGCAGCTGACTGGCTCCCCGGTCTGGCACCCAGTCAAATAATTGATCCACAAAGGCATCTTCAGAGCTGCGCAACCGCTCAATCGCCAGCGGGCTTTGCGCCTTTAAGCTTTCTGGATAGACCCGGCCGCTATGGGGCGACGCAAAAACCAAGGGCAGGGTTTGCTCAGCTGGGCGGCGAATTTCAATGGCCGGATTTTGGGCGTCAAAAGCACTGCCCGAGATGCGCATCTCAGGCGGCCGTAATGACCAGGGCCGTGGATTTTTTGATGATGGATCGTCCATCACATTGACGTAGACGAAAAACACCGCGAAGTCATCTTTCGTCTTTCCCCCGCGCATTGACCGCAAGCCGTATCATTGATGGCGCGACGCTTGCACCGCAACGCATGCAAACGAGACTTGCCAAACCGAAAAGAGTGGGTATAACGACCTTCGGCCACGGCGGTTTCCGGCGGCCAACTTAGCAAGCAGCTCGCTTGGTAAGGGCGCGTAGCTCAGCGGGAGAGCACTACGTTGACATCGTAGGGGTCACTGGTTCAATCCCAGTCGCGCCCACCATTTTCTCAATCACTTGCCGGACTTTTGTTTAGGGACGGGGCGTTCTATTGAATGATCGACTATGTCATGTTTGCAGCTGTCGATCCCTCCATGTTTTGCCATCAGCACAATATCTATACTCTGTTACATGCCGCCCAACCGCAGTGGGGCGCGGCGCAAGAGATCCGGCGTATGTTTATCGGGTTTCAAAAAAACCCATACAAAAAAGCGCTCTGAAAAGCGTTCTTTGGCCACTGGTCGGGAAACATAAGCTTGTTTGTTTCGGGTGCGATTGGTGAGGATAGGCTGGAACAGGTTTTCAGGCTTGACCGTGCTGACAAATGTTTTCGGCTTTTTGTTGATTGATTTTAAGA
>JBELLC010000123.1:6984-8305 GCA_042088965.1 Nisaea sp.
TTTGGATATTGGCTGTGCAGAGGGATATTACACCACAGGCGTGGCTGTAAAATCGGATGTTGATCAGGTCATTGGGGTAGATATTGACCCTGCTGCACTGGCAGCCGCGACGCAATCAGCGGCGGCGAACGCAGTTGATCACAAATGTACTTTCTTTGCAGATTTAGATCAGGCGATGGCGGCCGTGATCGCCGATCCGCTGATTATGATTGACGTAGATGGCGATGAGCTGGCCGTCCTCGATCAGGTCTGCCACGGCGTCCAAAAGCGCCAATTTCAGAAAGTAACGCTGATTATTGAGACGGACTTCGGTGCCAATGGCGCGCCAAACACCGACTTAATCGTGGCCGCCTTAAAAGCCAACCAGTTTACAATCGACAAGATCGTTGAACAGGATGTGGCGCGTCGATTTTCAAAACTATCAAAAAGTCTCACCCACAGCTTTTTAGACCAGGTCTTACTGGGCATGGAAGGGCGGCCCAATAACCAATGCTGGATCATTGCAAGCCTCGAGGGCCGCAGTTAGCAGATCATCACACGGCGCTTAACAATGCACGACCCGGAAAAAATCTTGGGGATGCAGGCTGACTGTGCGACCCTTACGGGGAGCGATTTTTTCCATAGGCCGCGCAATATATATCGCCGCCAACCCGTTAGGCTTTTGCCGTCAGTGATAAAAGAGATCAAGCATGAAATTGACGTTCCTTTATTTTAATTTTCCATTTTGGCGTTCAGAAGTCGCGAAAATTGCCCTTTATTTCGGCGACGTTGATTTCGAAAGCCGGGTCATTTCATCGGCGGAGTTTCAGGGCGTTAAACGCGATGGGATGTTGCGCGATGGGACCATTGTTCCCTTTCATCAATTTCCCTGCTTATTGGTGGATGATGTGCCGCTGTGTCAGACAGGGGCGATTGCGCGATTTTGCGGCAAGCTGTCAGGCCTATATCCTGTGGATGATGCGATGCAGGCAGCCCAGATTGACCAATATATTGATATCGCCACCGACATAACCGAACTGGTCAGCTTTACGGGCCGGGATCAAGACCCGGAAACCAAAGCTAAACTGCGGCAAAAACTGGCCCAAGATGGTTTGGCCCGCAAACTCAGGATCTTGGATAAAATGATTGCCAGCGAAGGCCCATGGATCGTGGGGCCGCATATTGGTCTTCCAGATATTGCCATTTGGCGGCTGGCAGGCTGGTTGACGGCAGGGTCACTTGACGGCATTCCAGAGGATCTTTTATCGCCGTTCGACAATATTTTGCGAATCTGCACAGCGGTTGATCAGCACCCGAAAATTCAGGCGTGGGTAGCGATGAC
>JBELLC010000124.1:0-8287 GCA_042088965.1 Nisaea sp.
GAATGATTGGGCTCGGCTTATTGGCGGTGATGGTGACGGCGGTGGCCTTGCTTGTGGGTTTCCAACAGCTGGCAAGCGTCCTGCCAGAGGTGTTGCCATACGACCGTGGACTTTGGCCAGATTCCCTCTGGCATCGGTTTGAGATTTGGCAGCATGCAGCAACAGCGATTGCAGAGCGCCCTTGGGGTGGCTGGGGCTTTGATGGGTACCGGGAAATACCGTTAGATCCGGCCCTTGCCGAGGCAGCGCGGTTCATGACCGAAACCCCAACTCATCCCCACAACGCGGGCCTGCAATTGCGGGTCGAACTGGGCGTTGTCGGCAGTCTTATTGGTGTCCTCGTGGTTTTGGCAATCGCCAGGGTGATTTGGGCAAGCCCGCCCAGATTGCGGCTGTGGGGCTTGGGGGCAGCGGTGACAGCGGCGGTTATCGCCGAGGTGGCCTATGGCTTATGGCAAGGCAGTTGGTTGGCGATGATTGGTTTGACCTGTGTGCTGTATGGCCTGCTGACGGCAGCAGAGACGCCGACAGCAGACCAAGAGACCAAGAGTGACAAATCAGTTTAATCTTAGGGCATCAAGATTGTTGAACCGGTTGTTTTGCGGCCTTCAAGGGCTTCGTGGGCAGCGCGTGCATCAGCCAAGGCAAAACGCTGATCGATTGAGATTTTAACCGTGCCGTCTTGAACGACAGAAAATAGATCATCGGTCATGGCCACGAGGTTATCCCGGCCAGCGGTATAAGTCATCAGCGTGGGGCGGGTGAAAAACAGCGAGCCCTTTTGCGCAAATATGCCAAGGTCAAGTGGCGGCACAGCACCAGATGATTGTCCGAAACTGACCATTGTTCCCAACGGCTTAAGACAGTCCAGGGAGCGCATGAAGGTATCTTGGCCAACACTATCGTAAACCACGGGAAGTTTTGCGCCATCGGTGATGTCCATCACTTTTTCAACAAAATCATCACGTGTGTAGATAATTGGATGATCGCAGCCAAGCGCCCGGACCATGTCGGCTTTGGCCTCATTTCCAACGGTGCCAATAACGGTTGCACCCAGGCTTTTGGCCCATTGGCAGACAATTTGGCCGACGCCACCAGCCGCAGCGTGGATTAAAATCGTATCGCCTGCTTTCACAGGATAGGTTTGGCGAATGAGATATTGCGCCGTCATGCCTTTTAACATGATCGCCGCGGCAGTTTCATCATCAATGCCAGCGGGGATCTTGACGACAGTACTGGCGGCGATCAGGCGTTCTTCGGAATATGAGCCTGGGGGCGGGCCTGCATAAGCGACACGGTCACCGACGGCCAAATCTGTCACATCATGGCCGATGGCCGTGATGACGCCAGCGCCTTCCATGCCGATCCCATGGGGCAACGGTAAGGGGTAAAGCCCGGTGCGATGATAGGTGTCGATATAGTTGAGGCCAATGGCCGTATGTTTGACGCGAATCTCGCCAGATGCGGGATCGCCGACCGCGACATCTTGCCATTGTAAGACATCAGGGCCGCCAGGGGTCTCGAAACGGATTGCTTTAACCATGCGTGTAAATCCTTATTGGTGTGGGTGAATTTAAGGGCGGGAGAAATGGGGATCAATGCTGTGAGTGGAAAGGGGGGTCAAAATCGTTGCGCTGTGTCGGCGGGCTTCACGAGATTTAACTGTGGTGCACCCTGCTCTAATTCAAGAAGCCATTTTTTGGTCGCCAGCCCTCCCAAACCCGAAAACCCGGTAAGTTTGCCAGAGCCGCCAAGGACACGGTGGCAGGGGATGATAATGGGGATGGGATTGCGCCCGCAAGCGCCGCCAACAGCGCGTGGACCGGAACCGATGGTTGTCGCAATCGCCCCATAAGTGACCGTTTGGCCATAGGGAATTGTTTGCATGACTGCACAAACTCGCCGCACCAAGGCTGATCCAGCAGGTTTGAGGGGCAAGTCAAATGTGATCACTTGGCCCTTAAAGTAAGCATCAAGTTGTGCGCTTGCGGCCAGTAACAGGGGATCGTTTGGGGTATCGAGGTCGGCCCGGGGGCAGCGCCAATCAAGGGCTGTGATTGCGGCATTTTCCGCAACCAGGGTCAAAGGGCCAAGGGGGCTGTTGTATAACGCTTCGAGCATGGGGGACTGTAAAGGCCGTAAGGGGGTATAGGCAAGTCACTTGACCAATTTCCTGTTGCAGCTCATGTATCCCCTCAGGGGCACCTAGCGGAGATGATAACAAGACAATGAGTGAGACGATTTTTGCAGAATCAACCGCACCATTGCGGGCAGCCGTTGCAGTTTTTCGGATATCAGGGCCAGCTGCAGGTGAGGTTTTAGTGCAGCTCACCGGCCGCGCCTTACCGACGCCCCGACAGGCAGTTGTGCGGCGGTTAACGGCTGCTGAGGAAGAAGTGATCGATCATGCTCTGGTGTTATGGCTGCCAGGCCCCGCAAGCTTTACAGGCGAAGACATGGTTGAATTACAATGTCATGGCGGTGCGGCGGTGCGCGCGGCACTGCAGGCAGCGCTGCTGGGTTTTCAGCATGTGCGGGCGGCAGCCCCCGGGGAGTTTACCCGACGGGCGTTTATGCAGGGGCGGGTTGATCTTACCCAAGTTGAAGCGATTGCTGATTTGGTGGATGCAGAAACGGCGGCGCAGCGCCGCCAAGCCTTGCGGCAAATGAATGGTGCTTTGGGGCAATTATATGAAGGCTGGCGGACACGCCTGATGACCGCGTTAGCGCATTTAGAAGCGGTCATTGACTTCGCAGATGAAGAGTTACCAGCGGATATCGCAACTGCTGTGGCCGCTGATTGCGCTGATATTGCCGCCGCAATGGCGGCACATCTGGCCGACAACCGATCTGGTGAACGCCTGCGGGAAGGGGTTCGCGTCGCCATTGTTGGGCCACCAAATGCGGGTAAGTCGTCATTGGTAAATCTATTGGCGCGGCGCGATGTGGCGATTGTGTCGCCGCTGGCAGGCACCACCCGGGATATTTTAGAAGCGCATTTGGATATTGATGGTTTGGCCGTTGTGGTCGCGGATACAGCTGGCTTGCGGCAAAGCGATAATGCGATTGAGGCTGAAGGCGTGCGGCGTGCCCGCGATTGGGCGACCGCTGCCGATGTGCGGGTTTTGGTGATTGATCGTGGTGGTCTGGATGATTTGGAGGATAGCCGCGATGCCGAGACCGCTGATATTGTGATTGTGAATAAGGCTGATTTAGGCCCGCGAACTGGCACCTGTCCTGCGGGGGCTGTGGATGTGTCCACGACGGATGGTCACGGGATTGCGGCCTTTTTAGAGCAGTTGAGCGCGGTCATTCAAAAAGGCTTTGCAGCCAGTGGCTCGGTGGTGGCGACACGCGCGCGGCACCGCCAGGGGATTGCGCATAGCCATGCGGCCTTGGTTGATTTTGCAGAGGTTTTCAAGGACGACCGGCAGATAGACCTGGCGGCGGAGGATTTGCGTTTGGCGGTGCGGGCACTTGGGCAGCTCACGGGACGTGTTGATGTTGAGGACCTGTTAGATGTGATCTTTAGTGATTTTTGCATTGGTAAGTGATGTTTCACGTGAAACATGTTGGTGATGTGCGACAGGCCAGCTGAAAGCTTGAATTGACCTGTTTTACCGAAATCCGTATGGTCCGTGTCGGCAAGCTTGGGGCAGGATAATTATGAATTACGATGTTATTGTCGTTGGCGGCGGGCACGCCGGGGTAGAAGCTGCGGCAGCGGCGGCGCGGATGGGCGCGCGCACTGCTTTGGTCACCCATCAACAATCAACCATTGGCGAAATGTCCTGTAATCCGGCGATTGGGGGATTGGGCAAGGGGCATTTGGTGCGCGAGATTGACGCCCTCGACGGCTTGATGGCGCGGGCCATTGATCAAGCTGGCATTCAATTCAGGGTTCTTAATCGCAGCAAGGGTCCAGCTGTGCAGGGACCGCGTGCACAAGCCGATCGCGCCTTGTACCGGCAAGCCATGGCTGATTTGATTGCCGAAACCTGCGGGCTCACTTGCATCGAAGGCGCGGTTGACGATGTCACCACGGATGACCAAGGGCAGGTTTCCGGAGTGATGCTTGCAGACGGCAGGGTTGTGCAGGCAGGTGCGGTGGTTGTCACCACAGGCACTTTCTTGCGGGGCGAAATCCATTTGGGGACAGAACGCTGGCCGGCAGGGCGGATGGGGGCGGCGCCGTCGCTTGGTTTGGCAGAAACCATTGAACGTTTGGGCTTACCCTTGGGGCGGTTGAAGACCGGGACACCGCCACGTTTGGACGGCCGTACGATTGATTGGGCGGCTTGTACGCCGCAGCCTGGCGACGATCCGGCGCAGCCGTTTTCCTATATGAACAGCGTGATAACAACCCCGCAAATTGAGTGTTACATCACCGCGACGACCGCCGTTGGCCATCAGATCATTCATGATAATATCGCCCGTGCGCCCATTTATTCAGGGCAAATTGCCGGGGTGGGTCCGCGATATTGCCCGTCGATCGAAGATAAGGTGGTACGCTTTGCGGACCGGGACAGCCATCAAATTTTCCTGGAGCCAGAGGGCCTGGATGATCATACCGTTTACCCAAATGGCATCTCAACGTCCTTGCCACGGGAGGTGCAAGAAGCGTTTGTCGCCACGATTCCTGGCTTGGAAAAGGCGAAAATACTGCAGCCAGGCTATGCCATTGAGTATGACTTCCTCGACCCGCGGCAATTGACACTGAGCTTGGAAAGCAAGCGGCTGCCGGGGCTGTTTCTCGCCGGTCAGATTAATGGAACCACCGGCTATGAAGAAGCGGCCGGACAAGGCTTGATCGCGGGTATCAACGCGGCCTTGCGGGCAGGCGGCGGGCAAGCCGATTTTCATCTTGACCGCGCTGAGGGGTATATTGGGGTGATGATCGATGATTTGGTCACCCGCGGTGTCAGTGAGCCCTATCGGCTGTTTACGTCGCGGGCGGAGTATCGACTGTTATTACGCGCCGATAATGCGGACAGTCGATTAACACCACGTGGCGTGGCAGTCGGTTGTGTGGGCGGTGGCCGGGCGGCACATTACGCGGCATCTGCTGCGGCCATTGATGACGCCCGGCAGCACCTGCAACGCTTGACGGCGACGCCGCATGAATTGGCGGCGGCTGGGTTTCGCATCACCCAAGATGGTCGCAGCAGAAATGGTGTGGAATTGCTTGGCTATGGCGGGGTGACGCTAGAGGGTTTGAAAGCACTGTGGCCGGTGTTGCAAAATGTCTGCCCGCGGGCGCTGGCGCGGGTGCAAATGGACGGCCATTATGCGGGCTATTTGGCCCGCCAAGAGGCTGACGTAAAAGCATTTCGGAAAGATGAAGCTTTGGTGCTGCCCGCAAATTTGGCGGTCGACCAGATCGGTGGCCTGTCGACGGAAATTCGCAGTTTGTTAAAACGCCACCAACCGCACAGCTTGGGGCAGGCGGCGCGCTTGCCTGGGATCACACCCGCCGCGTTGGTTGCCTTATTGCGTTACGTTAAAAATAACCGCACCCCGAAAAATGTCGTTACCGCTGTTGGTGCGGGTTAGGGGCCGCCATGGGGCCCGGGGTAGCGCCACTCACCGACGCTGAGTTTGTGCAAGCAACCGATGTTTCACGTGAAACATTGGCGCGCTTGCAAACCTATCTGGACCTATTGCGGGTTTGGCAAAAAAAGATCAATTTGGTTGGCCCGTCGACGTTAAACGATCCCTGGCGGCGTCATTTATTAGATTCGGCCCAGCTATTGCCGCATATAAAGCCTGGCAGCCGGGTGATTGACCTTGGCAGTGGGGCAGGCTTTCCCGGCCTTGTCTTGGCGATTATGGGGCGGTTGGAGGTCCATCTTGTGGAATCAGACCTGCGCAAGAGCATTTTTCTGCAAGAGGCGGCGCGGCTGACAGGGACAACGGTCAAAATTCATAATCAGCGTATTGAAAGCCTGACTGGTCTGACAGCGGATGTGATCACGGCCCGCGCCTTAGCGCCGCTGGACGTATTATGCACATTGGCGCGACCGCTCTCACATGCAGAGACCGTATGCTTGTTTTTGAAGGGCCGGACCGGCGAAGAAGAATTGACGAAAACAGAAAAACAAAGGACACTACAAGCGACCCTGATTGCAAGCCAAACAGATGCCGAGGGCGTTTTGGTAAAGCTGAGGAATTTGACTGATGTTTCCGTTAAATAACCCGAAGAATAAAGGAAATTCATCATCCCGCGCCAGACCCCGGGTGATGGCTGTCGCCAATCAAAAAGGTGGCGTTGGTAAGACCACTACCACCATCAATTTGGCGACCGCGATGGCGGCCACGGGCAAGCGGGTTTTGATCTTTGATTTGGACCCTCAGGGAAATGCCAGTACTGGCCTTGGGATTGCCCGTGATGCCCGCGATATTGACAGTTATGCTGTGCTGATCGGGGAATCTGCAATTGTGGATGCGGCGATCCCAACATTGGTGCCGCATTTGGATGTGGTGCCATCGTCGGTTCACCTGTCTGGGGCGGAAATTGAACTTGTGGATATGGCCGCGCGTGAATACCGTCTGCGCGAGGCAATCGGTAAACTCGCTGCGCATAAGTGCCCCTATGATTATGTGATTGTTGACTGCCCGCCGTCGCTTGGCCTGCTCACGTTAAATGCCTTGGTGGCAGCGGATTCTATTTTGGTGCCGCTGCAATGTGAATTCTACGCCCTGGAGGGGCTCAGTCAGCTTCTGCAAACTGTCGAGGCGGTGCGCCAACGGTTTAATGCCGCCCTGGACATACAAGGTGTGGTGTTGACCATGTTTGACAGACGCAACAACTTGTCACTCGCGGTGGCCAATGATGTCCGGGCGCATATGGGTGAAAAGGTCTATAAAACAATGATTCCCCGCAATGTCCGGGTATCTGAAGCGCCATCTCATGGCCGTCCTGTTTTGCTCTATGATATTAATTGTCCGGGATCGCGCGCCTATATTCACTTGGCCAATGAGGTCTTGAAAAGAGAGCGGCGGGCAGCCGCGTGAGTGATCAAACCTCTGGGGCCGGGCGGCGCGGCAATTTAGGTCGGGGTTTATCATCCTTACTGGGCGAGGGTGCCGGACAGAAGAGCGGCCGCGACGGTGCACCACGCCCCCTACCGATTGACAAAATTCACGCCAACCCGCATCAGCCACGGCGTCATTTTAGTCATCAGGCGCTGGCAGATCTGACCGCCAGCATCGCTGAAAAGGGGATCTTGCAACCCATCTTAGTGCGTCCACTGGCCAACAATCACGGCGAAAACTATGAAATTGTTGCAGGCGAGCGTCGTTGGCGGGCGGCGCAGCGTGCTGGGCTGCATGAAATGCCTGCCCTGGTTCGAACATTAGATGACACCGAGGTCTTGGAAATCGCGCTTGTTGAAAACGTTCAACGCGCAGATCTTGACGCGATTGAGGAGGCAGAGGGCTATCGGCGCCTGCTGGAGGAATTTGGCCGCAGCCAGGAGGAAATCGCCCAAGCCATTGGCAAGAGCCGCAGCCATGTCGCCAATTTGGTGCGTCTATTGGCGCTCCCTGCCGCCATCCGCGCGATGGTGAGCGATGGTCGCTTAAGCGCCGGTCACGCCCGCGCCCTGGTCACAGCCGCTGATCCGGCCGCCGTCGCCGCCGTGGTGCTGCGTGACGGCCTAAATGTCCGGCAGACCGAAGCCCTGGTCAAACAGCTGCCTGGCCAAGCCGCAGGGCAACTGGATAACGATACGGTCGAAAAACGCCGCCAAGCCGTCAAAGATGCCGACACCCGCGCTTTAGAAACGGATCTTTCAGCCCGTCTTGGCCTGAAGACGATGATTTCTTTCGATCAGAAGACGGGTGGCGGCCGCATTTCCTTTATCTACCGTGATCTTGACGGGTTAGATGACTTAATCGCGCGATTGACTACGGGTAGCGCTGACAAATAGGTTATGGCAGCATTCCGGTAATGTGACGTGTCTGTGCACACAAACCGTCATCCCCTTGCCGTTCGCGGATTAACCACGAGAACGTTTTGCGCGTAGTGCTAGACCGAGGCAGGTTTGTGCGCAAATTGTCTCGGCAGGTAGTCCTGTCGTTTTGCACTCAAGCTCCGCCTGGGTAAGACGTTCAAGGGCTGTGGTTGTCCGTCCACCGGCCCAAATCATCAATTGTTGGTGGACGGCGCCGACATGTTTGTAAAATACCGGTGGGCGCAAACTTTTTAACACCTGATCTGCTGACTGGCCCGCGGCAACGCGGCAGCAAACGTGATGCAAGCGTTGGAAATGTCGCTGGCTGGCAA
>JBELLC010000008.1:0-8119 GCA_042088965.1 Nisaea sp.
CCCCGCCGGGTGTTACCCGGCACCGTGTTTCCGTGGAGCCCGGACTTTCCTCCAGCAGCACCGACCGAAGCGGTTCTGCCAGCGACCATCCGACCATCTGATCCATCGGCAATGTCAACCTTGTCATCGCTGTCGTCAAGGGGCCATGGAAACGATGCCGTGGGTGACATAAAAGCAGCACTTGTGAAACGTGATCGACCTGAGCAAGATGGCTGAGACGATTTTATGAAGGAGTATTCCCGCCATGACCGCCTTTGATGCCATTTCTGCGAACCACGCTGACCTGACCGCGATCCGCCGTGATATTCACGCCCATCCAGAGCTTGGCTTTGAGGAACACCGTACCGCTGACATCGTCGCTGAAAAACTGTCGCGTTGGGGGATTGAGGTGACTCGCGGCATTGGCAAGACAGGGGTTGTTGGCACTTTGCGGGTTGGCAATGACCCGCGCTCGATTGGTTTGCGAGCAGATATGGACGCCTTACCGATCTTGGAGGCGAACACCTTTGCCCACAAGTCACAGCATAATGGCAAGATGCATGCTTGTGGCCATGATGGCCATACAGCAATGCTGCTGGGGGCGGCGCATTACCTGTCAGAGAGCCGGAACTTTGACGGCTGCGTGCATTTCATTTTCCAACCTGCCGAAGAAGGCATTGGCGGTGCGCGGGCGATGATTGAAGACGGCCTGTTCACGCAATTCCCCTGTGACAGTGTGTTTGGGATGCATAATCGTCCTGGCATGGAAATTGGTAAATTTGCCATTCGTCCTGGCCCGATGATGGCGGGTGGGGCAATGTTTGATATTTCGATTACGGGCGTTGGTGCCCACGGGGCGCGGCCAGAATCAGGTATAGATCCGGTTGTCATCGCGGCCCAGATCGTTACCGCAGCGCAAACCATTGTTTCCCGTAATATCCGCCCGCGCGATACGGCGGTGCTCTCGATTACCCAAATTCATGCTGGTGACGCCTATAATGTGATCCCGCAAACGGCGCAGATCATGGGCACTGCGCGGGCCTTCTCAATGGAGGTTTTGGGGATGATTGAAAGCAATTTGCGGCGCTTGGCAGAGAATATCGCTGCCAGTTTTGGGGCGACTGCAGACCTTGATTTTCGTCTGGAATTCATGCCGACCGTTAACAATGACGCTGAAACGCAATTTGCGATTGAATGCGCGTCGGACTTGGTTGGGGCGGACCGCGTCAATGGCGATATTCCGATGATCATGGCCTCAGAGGATTTCTCATACATGCTAAATGAGCGCCCTGGCGCCTATATCATGGTCGGAAATGGGGCTGGCGAGGGAGGCTGCGAGGTGCATAACCCTGCCTATGATTTCAACGATCAGGCGATCCCTTATGGCGCGGCCTTTTTTGCCACCGCCGTTGAGAAAAAGCTCGCCCGTCGTTAACGGGCTTTGTCAGCGGCCACCAGATCGGCAACGGCGGCAATAAAATTGCGCGTCTCAGGGTCAAGCTGGCCGTCGATCTTGGTCGGCCGCCAATGGCTTTGAAAGGCGCTTACCACGGCTGTGGGTGAGGCGGCAATCGCGGCAGGATCATAACCGATTTCTGACAGCATCATGGCGGCGTCGGCGGCGCATATATCACGCTGGTCTGTCGCGTCTGGCCATAGACCGATGCCTGCTGCTGCCAGATGTTGCCAGTCAAACAAGGGCCCTGGGTCTTGTTTGCGCAGGGGGGCGATATCGCTGTGGCCGAGGACATGCCGCGCTGGGATGGGATGGCGGGCGATAATTGCCCGCGCCAAGGTGATCAGAGCCCGCATCTGCACTGCTGGGAAAGGGTGCCTGCCGGTGTCGATGCCGGGGTTGTCAAGCTCAATACCAATGGATCGAGAATTGATATCGGTTTGGCCGGCCCAATGGGCAACGCCAGCGTGCCAAGCCCGTTTATGTTCAGCAACCAATTGCAAAATTTGGCCGTCAGCAGCGATCAGATAATGGGCACTGACGGCGCGGGCAGGATCGGTGAGGATATCGACAGCAGAGGTGACGTCTGGTTGATCGGTGAAATGAATGATCAACATATCGGCGGTGACACCGCCACGGCGTTCGCCAAAATTCGGCGATGGGGTTTGCGTGATCAGCGGCACAGGATTTGCCATCAGCTATTTACCATCAGTTATCTGCCATCAGTTACTTGCCATCAGCTTTCTACTGGTGGCGCGGTGGTCCGGCGGGCTGGTGCAAACATCACAATTGCAACGCCGATGACGGTGAGCAGGGCGGCGACCAGCCGAAGATAGGTTAGGGGCTCATCAAGCAGGATAACAGCCGCGCTGATACCGACAACAGGAATTGCTAAGGCGATCGGTGTGACACGGCTCACAGGATATCGCTTTAGCAGATAGGACATGCCGCCCCAGCCGATAATGGTGCCGCCAAGGGCGAGGAAAAAAACCGTTCCCCAACCGCGCAGACTCGCATGCATAATGGCCTCGATTTGCCCACGCTCCAAAACCCAAGAAGCGATGGCGACTTGCGGGATCGCGAGCAGGGCAATCCAGGCATTAAGCTGAAAAACCCCAACAGCCGGCACCCGTTTAATGAGCAGTGAGGCAATCGCCCAGGCGAAGGCGCTGACCACCAGCAGGACGATATGCAGAAGCGAGCTTTGATCGGCAGGCTCCCCCGCCAGCATGGCCACACCGCCAAACGCCACCAGCAATCCAAACAAGCGCAGCGCTGTTAACCTTTCGCCGAGGATCACAACAGCCAGGATCACCGCAAAAGGCGATTGTGCTTGCATCACAATAGCCGCAACGGCGGCATCAACCCCGGCAACACCTGAAAACATTAAGGGGAAATGAAAGCCGCCAAGGGCGATTGAAATGACGATAACCAAACCAAAACCGTGTTTTGGGACTCGCAGAAAGGGTGCCAGCAGCACGGCTGTTAGCACATAACGTAAGCTGATCATGGTCAGGGGGGGCAACTCTGCGATACCGATTTTTGCAATCGGAAAGGTCAGTCCCCAACAAATCAAAACACCAAGGCCGGCCAGAATATCAAGTGGCCTCATGCATCATCTGCCGGGGTGAGGTTTTCGCGCCGCATTTCCAGTTCCAACCAGCGTTCCTCTGCGCTGCTGTGCGCCAATTCGGTCTCAGCCAGGCGTTTTGTGGCGCGCTCGAAATTGACAGGATCACGGCTAAAAAACCCAGGATCGGCGAGCAGCGTCTGTAATTTACCAATATCTTGCTCATATTTCGTGATCTGGCTTGGGAGCAGGTCAAGGTCGCGCTGTTCGTTGAAGCTCAGCTTGGCAAGTTTTGGCGCTGCTTTTGAGGGTTTTACTGTCTCTGGCTTTGATTTGCGGGATTTAGAATCAGCTTGCACAATTGCCGGGCGTTGCCGCAGATAGTCATTAAAGCCACCGGCATATTCTTCAATGTTGCCATCCCCTTCAACGGCAATGATGGATGTCACCACCCGATCAATGAAGTCACGGTCATGGCTGACCAGAAGAATGGTGCCGTCATACCGCGCCAGTTCATCCTGAAGCAGGTCTAAGGTTTCGATATCCAGATCATTGGTCGGCTCATCAAGAACCAACAAATTGTGGTTGGCGGCGAAGAGCTTTGCCATCAACAAGCGGTTGCGCTCACCCCCCGATAGGGTTTTGACCTTGGCTGTGATTTGCCTGTCTCGAAACAGAAAGTCGCGCAGATATGAGGCAACATGGCGCGGTTTATCGCGCACAAAAACCGTATCACCGCCGCCGGGGCAAAGCGTGCTCCACAGTGTGTCATCTGGATTAAGGCTTTCGCGCTTTTGGTCAAAATAGATGGATTCCACCCCAAAGCCGATGCGCACCCGTCCGCGATCAGGTTTGTCGCGGCCAATCAGCATTTTCAATAGGCTGGTTTTGCCTGCACCGTTGCGGCCAATCAGGCCAATTCGGTCGCCGCGTTTCACCTTCAAAGAGAAATTCTGAACAATAATTTTTTCGCCACCGTTTGGATCTGTGAACCGTAACGAAATATCATTGGCTTCCAGCACCAAACTGCCGCCACTATCGGCTTTGCCAACATCCATATTGACCAATCCGGGCCGGCGCAGGCGGTCTGCTTTGACCTGCCGTAATTCCAGTAACCGCCCCAGGCGACCTTCATTGCGCTTGCGGCGGGCGGTTAACCCTTCGCGCAGCCACCGTGTTTCTTCGGCAATCTTTTTATTCAGCTTGTGCTGTTGATTTTCCTCATCAGCAAGGATCTTATCGGCCCAATCGGTAAAGCCGTTGAAGCCCTGATTGCGGCGAAAAACCTTGCCGCGTTCAATCCAAAATGTGCGGTTGGTTAGGTTGTCTAAAAAGGTCCGATCATGGCTGACCAATAACAACCCCCCCGGGAAGTTACGTAATTCATCTTCCAGCCATTCAATGGTTGGCAGGTCCAAATGGTTGGTTGGTTCATCCAAAAGCAGAACATCAGGCTTTGCCACCAAAGCGCGGGCAAGGGCCACCCGGCGTGCTTCACCCCCAGAAAGGTTATCAAGCAAGCGATCGGCCGGCAGGCTCAAGCGGTCAAGGATTGTATCGACAAGATAGTCACGCGGGATTCTGTCATCCGCCGCGGGCAAGGCAGCGGCAACATGATCACCGACACGGCGACCAGGGGGGTGGCGCGGGTCTTGCGGCAAATAGGCGACTTTGGTTCCGGGCTGGATAAAACGCTCGCCGCTATCAATATCAATTTCACCTGCAAGTGCGCGCATCAAGGTAGACTTGCCGCCGCCGTTCCGGCCGACCAGGCAGGCCCGTTCCCCAGCAGTAATGCTGATATCGAGATTATCAAAAATGATTTTATCTGCGTATCTGAGATTTGCAGACTTCAGCGCCAGTAACGGCGGACGGCCACCGGCGCGCGGCGTTGAGCTTACAGCCATTGTGATATCACTTTAGGTGAGGCCTCGATAGGCCTTGATCCGATCATAGGCAGCGTTCACAGCCGATAACTTTGCGGTTGCAGACGCGATGAGTTCTTCGGGAAGGCCTTCCGCGATGAGGCGGTCGGGATGGTGGGTCCGCACCAATTGCCGGTGAGCAGCTTTTACCGCCTCATCACTGGCGTCGGCGCTGATGCCCAGAAGGGTGTAAGGATCATCACCCGCGTCGCCGCTGAAGATGGTCAACAGACGTTCGAAAGCAAGATCGTCAAAACCGAAAATTTCCGCAACCCGCTTCAGGTAGGCAACCTCGGCCTCTTGAACAACGCCGTCAGCCTGAGCGATATGAAACAAGCTGCCCAGCAATTGCTCTAATACGGGGGCTGCGGGGGGAAATAATTTGGCAATTTGTTGGGCATAAATCTCAAACCCATCGGCACTTTGTCGGGCCAGATCCCAGACTTTGGCAACATTGCGGACCTCGCTTTCGGGAACATGAAAAACCTCGCGGAACGCGGCGATTTCATCACGGGTAACAACCCCGTCAGCTTTGGCCATCTTCGCGCCAAGAGCGATGACCCCAATGGTGAACGCAATTTTCCGGGTGCCAGCGTTCTCAGTTCCGTCATCGGCCTCATCGCGGCGGTTGTATTTATCGACAGCATGGCCTGCGATCGTTCCCAGCAAGGCCCCAATAGGCCCACCAAGGGCAAAACCCGCCGCACCGCCAATCATCTTTCCCCAAATACTCACCTGCGCCTCTTTGTCTCATATCGTGTTTCAAGCTTGCCGAATGCCCTTATTTATCACGAAGCGGCTGTGGACCAAACGGCTTTTGGTGAAAACGGCTTTGGCAGATGCTTGCTGTTGTTGTGACAGCAGAGTAGGGTTAAATCACAGCAGTCTGAGGGAGGGTGTTATGTCAGCGGTTGCAGAACAAACAGCGCCAGAGCGCGCCCATGTCATTGAACTTTTGCGGCAGCGATTTGGGGATCGGTTAACCACCGGGCAAGCCATCCGTGAACAGCATGGCAAAGGGGAAAGCTATCATCCTGTAGCGCTGCCGGATGCGGTGATCTTTGTTGAGAGCACAGAAGAAGTTCAAGAAATTGTGCAAGCTTGTGCGAAAATTAAGATGCCTGTGATTCCCTTTGGCGTGGGCACCTCGCTGGAAGGTCATGTGCAGGCCCTAAATGGCGGTATCTCCATTGACATGAGCCGCATGAACAATGTCCTTGAAGTCAATGCAGCAGACCTTGATGTTCGGGTCCAAGCTGGCGTCACCCGGAAGCAGCTGAACGAACATTTGCGCGATACAGGTTTGTTTTTCCCCATTGACCCGGGCGCAGACGCGACCCTTGGCGGCATGACTGCGACGCGGGCGTCTGGCACCAACGCGGTGCGCTATGGCACCATGCGCGAAAATGTTTTGGGCCTGACTGTGGTGACAGCGGATGGCCGGATTATCAATACCGCCCGGCGGTCCCGTAAATCATCAGCAGGTTATGATCTAACCCGGCTTTTTGTTGGCTCTGAGGGGACCCTTGGGGTGATTACCGAGGTGAGCTTGCGTGTTTATGGCATTCCTGAGGCGATTTCTTCTGCTGTCTGCCAGTTTTCCTCGCTTGATGAAGCTGTTGAAGCCGTGATCTTAACCATTCAAAGCGGTGTGCCCGTGGCCCGTATTGAATTGCTGGATGACGTTCAAATGGGGGCGTGCATCGACTATTCCAAGCTCACCGGGTATGCGCGCAAACCAACCCTTTTCTATGAATTTCATGGCTCTGACACCGGGGTTGCAGAACAAGCAGAAACAGCGCGGATGATCGCCGATGATTTTGGCGGCGAGGCCTTTAAATGGGCGACCAAGCCAGAGGATCGCAATACCCTATGGCAAGCGCGCCATGATGCCTATTATGCCGCCTTGTCATTGCGCCCAGGATGCAAAGGCTGGGCATCTGATGTTTGTGTGCCGATCTCGCGGCTGGCGGAATGTATCTCTGAAACCAAGCGTGATTTGGCAGAAATGCAGTTGCAAGCGCCGCTGGTGGGCCATGTGGGGGATGGTAATTTCCATCTGTCTTATTTGGTCGATATCGACAATGCAGACGAAATGGCGCGCGCCAAAGAACATAATGAGCGCATGGTTGCCCGGGCCTTGGCCATGGGTGGCACCTGCACCGGTGAACATGGGGTTGGCTATAGCAAAATTCATTATTTGCAGCAGGAACATGGTGATGCTCTGGCGCTGATGCGGACCCTGAAAATCGCCTTTGATCCAGAAAATATTATGAACCCAGGTAAAGTCGTCCGCCTTTAACAGCGCGCTATTGGCCGCTTTGATGGGGCGTGTGGATCAAATATTGTCGCCGTCGGGCAAGTTGAGTACAGACATTTCGGTCAGATTTCACGCCTGTTTAAGCAGCCGAGGGGCAGTCAGTGCGCGGGGACCCTGATCAAAAACGCCAGGTTGTCAGCACCTTTGATTTATTCAAAGTTGGCATTGGCCCGTCCAGTTCGCATTCGACGGGGCCGATGATCGCGGCTGGCCGGTTCGTGCAAAAACTGCGCGCGCAGGGGGTTTTTGACCAAGTGCATCGCGTGCACATTGCGCTCTACGGATCTCTGGCGTTAACAGGCCGCGGTCATGGGACGGATACCGCTGTATTGCTTGGCTTACTGGGGAAAACCCCCGATAACATTGATCCCGACGCCGTCGCTGGCTTAATCGCGGTGATTGATCAAACTCAATGCGTGGCCCTTGATGGTGCCCATCAGATTGCGTTCGAGCGCCGCCGGGATCTGTCGTTCCAGGGCGATGTTTTTTTAGATCACCATCCAAATGCCTTGGGATTTAACGCCTTTGATGCAGATGCAACAGAATTAGCGGCGGCGACTTATTTTTCAATTGGCGGTGGGTTTGTTGTTGCAGATGGCGAAAAAGGTGATGTGGCGCTGGCCAATATCCTGGTGGAAGATTTGCCCTACCCCTTCCGCAGTGGTGCGGATCTTCTGGCCTTGGGCGCGCGCCATGACAAAACAATTGCAGAATTGGTCTGGGCCAATGAATGCGCTTTGCGCCATAAAGCTGAAGTGGCCGAAGGCTTGGACCATATCTGGACGATTATGCAAAGCTGTATTGATCGGGGAGTATCCTCTGAGGGGGAATTGCCGGGGGGCCTGAATATTCGTCGGCGGGCAGCGGCC
>JBELLC010000008.1:8219-18717 GCA_042088965.1 Nisaea sp.
GGTTGCCAGGGGGAGGTTGGGGTTGCGTGTTCAATGGCCGCAGGCGGCCTGGTGGCGGCGCTGGGCGGTAGCAATGCGCAAATTGAAAATGCTGCTGAGATTGGCATGGAACATAATTTGGGCATGACCTGTGACCCGGTGGGTGGCCTGGTGCAGGTGCCCTGTATTGAGCGCAATGCGATGGCTGCGGTAAAGGCCATCAATGCCGCCTCGCTGGCGTTAAAGGGCGATGGCACGCATTTTGTCTCCCTTGATGCGGTGATTGAAACCATGCGGCAGACAGGTTTGGACATGCAGTCCGAATATAAAGAGACCAGCCAAGGTGGATTGGCGGTTTTTGTGCCGCTCTGCTAAGCAAGGTTTTTGGCCGCTTGTCCGCTTAGCGCAGGGCCGCCATTACCGCCGCTGTGAAGCCATCAAAGGCATCACGGTCGATCCATCGAACCACAGCAACCAAATCTTGCTCGGGGGCGACCCAGATCATATTGGCCCCTACACCACGCGCGAAAAAGCTGCTTTTAGGGGCGCTTGGGGCTTGCTCGCCGGTGGTGTTGAGCCACCACATCAAGCCATAACTGGGGTTCAGTGTGGCAGGCGTTAGGCTTTGTTTAATCCAGGTTTCTGAGATTAATTGCTGGCCATTCCAGGTGCCGCGATTGGCCATTAACAGGCCAACACGGGCATGGTCCCTGCTGGAAATCCAAAGGCCGCCGCCCCAATGTGCGCCGCCCGAGACCGATTGCATCGACTGTCCATCAATATCCACATAGGAATTTGAATACCCATGCCATTGCCACCCATCACTGGCACCGATGGGATCCATAATATGGTCGCGTAAAACAGCCGGCAGGGGGCGCCGCCAAACCCGCAATAAGGCCAGCGCCAAGCGATTGACCCGGACATCGTTATATTCCCAAAAACTGCCAGGACGCTGCATCTCGCGCGGCTCGCCCTTGCGGGCATCACTGCCCGCGGCGGCGGCCAGGCTGCGATTGTGATCAATAGAATCAGGTTTATCCCACAGCGTGCCCTGCCACTCGCTGGTTAATTGCAACAAGTGACGCCAGGTGATGGTGTGGTTTTGTGGTGCCTCAAAGCCGCCATCATCGACTAAGTCACGCACAGGGGCGTCAATATCCGGGATAATACCGCGATCTACGGCCAAACCAGCGCAGAGTGAGAGATAACTTTTGGTGGCGCTAAAGGTCATATCAACTCGGTCAATATCACCCCATTTGGCAATAATCTGACCTTTATGAAGGATCATGCCGCTGGGCTCTTGACGTGGTTTCACCGGCCCAATGATTTCATTAATGGGGGGTGGTTCCGAAAAATGCCCGGCCTCGAGGGCTTGGCGAATATCCCGGTTCATGGGCGAGTCATGCTGTTTGGCAAAATCAACCGCAGCGGCAAGGCGAATTTGATCCACAGGCGCGTCGCTTGCGGTCTGCCAGACATGGCCCGCAGGCGGAAAATAGGACGTCGGCGTCATCACGGAACCTTTTATTGGCAAATAGACATACTTCAGAAATGCCATAATCAGCCCGTGTTGGCGAGCCGCAAAGTTCGATCAGGCGCTGTCAGGTCCTGTCATGCTGCGTATGACAGTTAGAATACAGGTAATTGCCAAAGGCTAACACACCATGGTATTCACACAAACACGCAAAGCGGGAAAAACAATATTACTGACCTTTGGTGTGGTGAACTTGGCGATGATGGCATGGGAACCTTACGCTGCTGAGAGCAGTGTCCTCGCAAACGCTGGCAGTGCAGCTTTGATTGAGTCGCTCCGCACGGTCACCGAGGCCAGTGATGGCCGCGGCCGAAGTCGGTATCCGCAGCACGTCAACAAAGCCTTAGTTCAAACCATTCTGGGGCGTCGCTATGGCCCCGCATTATTGGAGCTTTGTTATCTTCTACTCGCGGCCAATCAGGTGGAACCGCGACAAGGCTATGTGGGTTTTTTCTGGCAAACATCGCTCGCGCATAAAGTGGATTTTCAGTTACGGTGGGCGGCGACAACGCTTAGGCCCGATATTGACGTTGCCGCGCAGGAAATTATCCTGAAAACCGGCTCGTCGGCGTTTTCGATCTCATATGCCCGCATGCCATTTTTAGCCGCTTTACTGGATTTCTTGATCACTGTGTTAGGGTTTGCGCCTGTCAATGCGGTGATTATGGATTTTGTCCAATCACCAACAAAAACAAAAACCCAATGCGGTCAAACAGCGAATAAACTGGCGCGAATGCTATATGCTTATCTGCAAGAGCACGTGGCGTCAGCGCATCAAAATCGCAAGCTTTGGCATTTTCTGCGGTTCTTGAAAGCCCGCCACAGCGGCGATTTTCAGATGAGTGATATCAGTGATTCGGCGATTCTCGATTTCTGGTTACAGCCGCCTGCTGGCACCGAAGAGCCCAGTGATTATCGTAGTTTTAAACATGTGATGACAGGCTTCATGGACCTGCGCCGGGCGATGCTGCTTGGCCAAGGTCGCCTCGCCTTGTTGAATTGTGCGCCGATGATCGATGATTGGTCAAAGGACCAGATCATACCCGCTGTCTTGACAGAAGATCCGCAGGCTCCTGAATTTGCGGATGAGACAATCCTTGAGGCGCTGGTTCACGGTCCTGCTAACCGTCTGAAGTTTATCAATAAACGCGAATGTGATGATCTGAAACTGTTATTTTCCAGATCCATATCTGAGGTTGAGAGCGTGCCGTTAACGCTTTTGCGCGGGGCTGTTTTTGGGCATTTACAAAGCTGTCTAAGTCAGGCCTTGAGGCGCGGTGCAGGGCCTGCGACGCAACGCTGTATTTTGCGGACTGGCCCTGTCCATGATTATCGCAGTTATGTTTGCCGTATGACCCATCTTGCTGAGCATTTAGAGCGCAGCACGTTGGCGGCCTTGGATATTTTAATCCGTGCCCAGCATATCGCTGCTATTGAGCCTATTTTGGCCCATGCCGAGAGTTCCGATTGGCTGCTGAAAAATCTCTCGGTGGCCGCAATGCCGATTGGTTTGGTGCAGCCCTTATTTGCCCGTCTCCATGACGGCCGGGTCGATTGCGGCGTGGCGCAATTGCTGCACCAAGCCCGTCTGGCCAGATCAGCGATTAGCCGTGATGGATTTCGCCTTTGCCAAGGCACAGAATCTGCGGTGATAGAGGCTGCTGCTGAAGGTATGGGTTTGGCAAAAACCGCCGCCAGCCGCATCCGTTATCATCTGAAGACAATTCGACAGAATTTTTCAGGAACAGCGTTAGACCTTGTTTTTGAACAAGACCGACAATGCTTTAGTCACCGCCTCGGAGATCTTTATGGTCTGAGGCCTTAATTTTATCGACCTGAACGCTATCTTGCTTTCCATCAAGAGCTGCGTTAAGTGACCTTGCTCGGGAATCGTTAGATGTCCTGCTTGAAAGAAAAAGGAAAGCGCGCGAACAATGACGGCGGAGCAAAAGGCAGATTTTATTGACGCGCGCGGTCTGCGCTGCCCCTTACCGGTGCTCAAAGCGCGAAAAGCCATTAAAGCGCTTCCCGCCGGGGGGATTTTAAAGATTATCGCAACGGACCCCGCAGCGCCGTTGGACTTTCAGCATTTTTGTAATACCCAAGGCCATGAGCTGGTCGAGGTGCGCGACGACGATGGGGAACTGCATTTCACCATTCGCCGCGGCGCCTGACCTTGTCGGCGGATGCCGCCGCATGCGTCCCAAAGAGGGAACAGAAAAGCACCGCGCCTGAGGGTCTCAATAGATGCATTAAAGCCTTCAAATAGGTGTCTCGCGCAGGCTTAGTACGAGCGCGGTAAGCCCAAAACATGTTCCGCCAGATAGGAGAGGATCATATTGGTT
This sequence comes from Nisaea sp., assembly GCA_042088965.1. Lineage (GTDB taxonomy): Bacteria > Pseudomonadota > Alphaproteobacteria > Thalassobaculales > Thalassobaculaceae > TMED26. The sequence goes on from JBELLC010000008.1 coordinate 12,078, forward strand.
GATACTGGCGCAACTTGATACAAGCGGGCTTCTCGGAATTTACGCTCGACATCATATTCTTCGGCAAATGCAAACCCGCCATGGGTTTGAACGCAGGTGTCAGCGGCGGCCCAGGCGGCGTCTGCTGCCAGCATTTTGGCCATATTCGCTTCGGCCCCGCAAGGCTGTCCGGTTTCAAACAGATAGGCGGCTTTTTCGGCCATCAGCGCGGCGGCTTCGGTTTGCGCATAGGCTTTGGCAATCGGGAATTGGACGCCCTGATTCTGGCCAATGGGGCGGTTAAAGACCTCCCGGTCCTTGGCATAATGCGTCGCTTTTTCAATGAACCAGCGCGCATCGCCAATGCTCTCATTGGCGATCAGCACACGTTCAGCATTCATGCCGTCCAGAATGTAACGAAAGCCTTTGCCCTCCTCGCCAATCAAGTTATCCGCGGGGATCTCTAAATTATCAAAAAAGATTGCTGTCGTGGCATGGTTGATCATGGTGCGAATAGGGCGAATTTCCAGGCCATTTCCAACAGCTTGGCGAATATCAACCAAGAATACCGACAAGCCATCGGTTCGTTTCGCCACTTGATCCTTTGGCGTGGTCCGTGCCAGCAGCAGCATCAAGTCAGAATGCTCAATACGAGAGGTCCAGACCTTTTGGCCATTGACGATATAGCTGTCATTATCGGTTTTCACCGCTGTGGTGCGCAGTGACAGGGTGTCTGTGCCGCTGGTCGGCTCGGTGACACCAAAGGCTTGCAGCCGCAGCTCACCTGTTGCAATTTTTGGCAGATAGGCCTGCTTTTGTGCCTCGCTACCATGGCGCAGGACCGTTCCCATAATGTACATCTGAGCATGACAAGCGCCGCCATTACAGCCCGAGCGATGAATTTCTTCCAAGATTGCAGAGGCGGCACGCACACCCAGGCCGCTACCGCCATATTCCTCCGGAATCAGGACTGCGAGATATCCAGCGTCGGTGAGCGCTTGCACAAATTCTGTTGGATAGGCGCGATCCCGGTCCTTTTCACGCCAATACGCGCCGGGAAAATCCTCACATAATGCCCGCACACTGCGGCGAATTTCTGTAATGGTATCGTCAGCTGCCGACCAATCCATTGTCTGCCCCTATCTATCTCGTATCTGTGTCAATTCGTTTGTGGTTTATCAAATAGGCCCATGGCGACCGCCAGGCGACCCTCTGTTAAATTTTTTACAAGATTTTGTTGCCAGTCGAGCACTGGCTTGCCCGCGGCATTAAGCGTGGCAATGACATTGTCCATGGCGTCAATTGCGCTTGCTTGATGGTCCCACCACTGGCGTTCTTGAAAGCCGATATCGGACAATAATTTGCGCAGGTCGCGCGGCGATATCAGGAAACTGATTTCTGCGTTACGGGCCCATGGTGCGGGATAGATAACTGAGCCTTCACCGGCGAAAATTTCATACATGATGAAACGCCCACCCGGCTCCAGAACCCTGAAAGCCTCGCTGTATAACGCCTGTTTATCGGCGATGTTCATATTCACATGCAGGCACCAGGCGGCATCAAAAGAACCATCATCGAAAGGCAAGTCGGTTGCATCGCCTTCGATGACGTCAATCCGGTCATCTAATCCAAGTAATTGGTTTAAATCACGTGCTGCCGCGCAAAACCCCGGGGTCAGATCGACGCCGGTGACCGTCACCCCATGATTTGCAGCCGCCATTCGCGCTGCACCGCCGAGACCACAGCCGATATCGAGACAGAGTGCATCGCTATCGGCGTCGAGGCGTTTTAAGAGGGTCTCTGTCGCATGTTTGCCGCCGATATGCAGCTGATCAACCTTTGCCAGTTGGTCAACCGTCACCGTTTCGGGGGTGATGTTTTGGGCCTCTAAGCCGCGCAATAAATTATCCAGCAAGTCATCACGGTCGTAGTGGTCGCGCACCGCATCCAAATCAAGGCTCATGCGCCTAACCCCACAAATCGGGGCTGACAGGGGCGACAGTACTGCCAGTAAAGACCAATCCTGGCGCGCGATCTTGCTTTAATAACAGGGGGCCATCAATATCCACCAGCCGCACACCCTGGGCAACAACGGTGGCAGGTGCCATCGCCAGCGAGGTCCCAACCATGCAGCCGACCATGATTTCCAAGCCAGCGGCTTCAGCATCTTGGCGCAGACCAAGGGCCTCTGTCAGGCCGCCGGTTTTATCCAGTTTGATGTTGATGATGTCATATTTTTCGGCCAACCCAGGCAAGCTTGCGCGGTCATGGCAACTTTCATCGGCACATAGCGCGACAGGCCGGGGCACCCCGATCAGCGCAGCGTCATCGCCAGCTGGGAGGGGTTGCTCAATCATCTCCACGCCCAGATCTTTAAAGCGCGGTGCCAGGTCAAGATAGGTTGCCAGATCCCAACCTTCGTTTGCATCGACGACCAAGCGGGCCCGTGGGGCGTTTTCATGGATCCCTGCAACCCGTGCCAAATCCGCGCCATCGCCTGTCATTTTTAGCTTTAAAATTGGCCGTGACGCGTTTTCAGCGGCAGCGGCAGCCATATTTTCGGGGCGGTCGACTCCCAAAGTATACACCGTTGTTAATGGGCCGGGGGCAGGCAAATTGGCAAGCTGCCAAATGCTTTGGCCTGTTTGTTTGGCGGCAAGATCCCACAATGCGCAATCAACCGCATTGCGGGCGGCACCAGCAGGCAACAAATTTGCCAACGCCTCGCGGTCCAAGCCCGCAGCAATGGGGTCTGCGACGCCTTTGATCTGCGCTTCAACCGCGTGCATGCTTTCCCCATAACGGGCGTAAGGCACACACTCAGCCCAGCCCCGATGGTGGCCATCGGTGATTTCAACCACCAAGACCTGCGCATCGGTGCGCGCGCCACGTGAAATCCGAAACACCCCGGCAAGCGGCCAGGTTTCGGCGCGAACAGAAAGCTGCCGTGTCATCGCTTAAAGATTATCTACCAGTGCTGACACACCGGTAATCATTGGATCGACAGCAGGGAGCCCGTGTTGTGTTGAAATTTTCTCTAGATATCCAGCCCGTTCGGCCTCAGGCAGGGACGATGTGTTCACCGCGATGCCAATAAAACGCGCGTTCGGATTGGTCAACTTTGCAGCCTCCAGGTTGAGGGCCATACAGGTGTCCAGCGGCGGCAATGCATAGCTCGGCAAGCCGCGCATATGCGGGCGGTTGACCTCGTGGCAGAGCACCAGGGCGTCGGCCTGGGCACCGTGGATCAGGCCCATTGTGACACCAGAGAACGAGGCATGAAACAACGAGCCTTGACCCTCAATCACGTCCCAATGGTCAGCATCATTTGCTGGACTTAATTCTTCGACAGCACCGGAAATAAAGTCTGCCACCACCGCGTCAATGGAAACCCCATCGCCGGCGATGAAAATGCCGGTTTGACCGGTCGCCCGAAAATCCGCCTTCATGCCACGCGACAGCATCTCGCGTTCAATCGCCAAGGTGGTAAACATTTTGCCAACAGAACAATCGGTACCCACGGCCAAAAGCCGTTTGCCGGATCGTTTGACGCCACTGGCGACGTTGAATGACTCGGTTGGGTGGCGGACATTAAATAATTGTCTGCCATGGGTTGCGGCGGCTTCGGTTAGGGCCGGAATATCAGTAATTTTCACATGCAATCCGCTGGCGATATCCATACCCAGTTCAAGCGCGCGCACCAGTTCGCTAATCCAGCGCTCAGGCATCACACCGCCGCGATTGGCCACCCCCAGGATAACTGTTTTGACGCCAGCCTTGGCGGCTTCCTCAATGCTCATATCGGCGATACCAAGATCAGCATTACAATCGTCGAAACGGAACTGCCCAAGGCACCATTCGGGTCGCCATACATTCACGCCATTCGCTGTTTTAGCGGCGAGTTGGTCGGCAGCGTCGCCGAGAAACATCAAATACGGATGTTCAATTTTCAAAGCGCAATCCTTTCGCAGACATCACGGAAGCTGGTTTGGATATAAACGATCCAATGTCAGTTAACATAAGCATTTTGAATGTGCCGCACCAGAACCAGCAGCACGCCCGGTCATTGTAGCGGTTTTATTCTGTTGCACCATAGATTCCGCCCGCCCGCGCCAAATCTCGCCAGGCAATTGTTTGATCCTCGAGACGAAGGGTAAAGGGCTCCGGGGCAAGAAAGCGGGGCTGGGTTTCGAATTTGCCCAATGTTTCGGCAAATAACGCTGTTTTGCTGGCAGCTTCCAGTCGATTGGCCCAAAGTTTTATCATTTCAGCTTTGGTTTTAATTGGCGCATGAATACCGCGCTCAATCGTGAAGCTGATTTCCAAGCCACTGGTTTTCAAGGATGGTAAGCCGGTCACCATATCACTGCTGACCGCAAGAATTTTGGCCCCATCATCTTTGGCCAAGCGGGTGGCCATGGCCACCGAGACAATAATGAGATCAACCGCATTATTCTTAAACGCCGCCAACCGTTGGTGCCCTTTGGTAAGGTTGACACGGATGAAGCGACCATCGGTCTCTTGTTCGATCATGCGCAACAGGAAGTCATTTTGAGAGCCTTGTTCAATGCCAACACGAACCGCGCCGTCGGCACTCAGGGAGGCGACTAAATCAGATAAATTGCCAAGCACGCTGCTGGCAGGGGAGACCAGCACCAGCGGCGTCGCGGTCAGCCGCGCCACGGGTTTACTGGCATACCAGTTGCTGTTGTCTTGGCCTGTCAAAAACGCACTGATGAGGCGTTGCTGAAATAGACCAAGATAGCAGCCATCGCCAGCTGATTGGCGCAGCGTTGTGCGGGCAATCTGTCCCTGTCTGCCAGGGATGTTTTTGACTTTTAAGCTTGGGCTTTTACCATCAGCATTAATCGCTTTAACCAGAGACCGGGCCACAATATCGCTTCCGCTGCCAACATTTGAGGGCACAATCAAGGTGGCTGTCATACATGGAAAAATTGCCGTCGGTTTATTTTCGGCGGCCTGCAAGGGCGCTGGCAGACAGAAGTTAATGAAAATCAAAACCCCGGCGATCAATAAATTTAACATGTGATGAACTGTCTTTTCTCTTGGCATGACTGAGTTTACGACATTCAATAAGAGATCGGCAATACGTGGTCGGTCACAAGCAATAGGCAGCGTTATCGCCGTCAGCCATATCACAAAATGACAGTTCCCGTTGTGGGTATTTGAGGTGATCATGAAAATCCAAACCGTTGCCATCGGGAGCCTTGGCACCATTGGTCTTAGCGTTGCCAAAGCGCTGGCAAATGATGCCCTGCCGGGCCTGCGTCTATCGGCTGTTTCAGCGCGTGATCACGCTAAAGCCGCGCGTCACCTCGAGGCAATCGGTGCCAGTGATGTGCCGGTGGTCCCCTTGGATGCGCTTGTTGATCATGGGGATATTGTTTTAGAGGCGGCGCCCGCAGCGGTTTTCCGTGATCTCGCCGATCGGGCGATTACAGCGGGTAAAATTTTTATTCCAGTGAGTGTTGGGGCGCTTTTACCACATGATGATTTGGTTCAAAAAGCTGCCCGAACAGGGGCGAAAATTATTGTGCCGACGGGGGCGTTGTTAGGATTAGATGCTGTGCGCGCCGCTGCTGAGGGGCGGATTGAGCGGGTCACTTTGGTGACACGTAAACCGCCGGGGGGACTGGCTGGCGCGCCATATCTTGTCGAAAACCAGATTTCGGTTGCCAACCTAACGGCTGCAAAAATGGTTTTCAGTGGAAGTGCCCGTGAGGGTGCGCGCGGCTTTCCCGCAAATGTGAACGTTGCCGCTGCACTCAGTTTGGCCGGTATTGGGCCCGATCTGACCGAGTTGCAGATTTGGGCCGACCCAGCGATGGTCCGCAATCAGCATACCATCACAGTCGACGCAGACAGTGCCCGCTTCACCATGCAAATTGAAAATGTGCCAACAGTTGAGAACCCTAAAACCGGCAAAATTACAGCTTTGAGTGTGATCGCCACTTTGCGCCGCCTGGTTGCGCCGTTGACCGCTGGCGCTTAGTTATGGGGTATCAGGAAAACAGATTGATATTGCCGCCAATCGGCTGGATAAGCCCCACCAAGGAGGCTTTGATATCCGTCGAGCCTAAGCCACCGCTATTTGCTTGAATTTCTTTTCGGATCAAATACTGCTCCATAAATTTGACCGCATAGGCCGAGTTTTCAAGCGGTTTTAAGAACGCATTATCAGAACCGCTGGCTGTTAACTCGTCCCGTTCACTGGCAAAAATGCTGGAGCGCAACGTCAGCTGTTGGGTCGCCGATGAGAGTTTGGAATCAGTACTGCCAGCCCTGAAGAAGACATCATTTAAGGCAATCTTGCGATCCGCTGTTGAGGCCCCCGAGAGCACAGCATGACGGTAACCATCGACGCTGGTTTCAATATCGGCTTTGAAATTGCTTACGCTGGAAATGATTTCCGGCGTGATGGATGACTGGAAGTTGACGCGAAGATCGCTTGCATAGGGCGACAGAAAACTCCGGCTACCACTCGCAGAATCGCTGATCATTTGGTCTAGAGCATCTTTTTGGCCAATGATCGTATGATCGATCTGACCTTGGGGGTCGACTTCCTTGGCGATAAAATCAATGACCGCCCCATCGCGTTCTAGGTGATGGTCGGTTGCATCAAGCGTTGTGAGATAAGTAT
>JBELLC010000008.1:18817-39209 GCA_042088965.1 Nisaea sp.
TCACTCAGGGCTGTTGAATAAGCCGTGTTAATTTCGCTGAGGCCCGCCGCATCAGCAGATTGTGCCTCGCTGGCCAAGGCCGAGATGTTGCCTAATATGTTGCGGATGGTTGCGCTGCGCTGCTTGGCGTCGGCAATTGCTTCCACACCCATTGCCAGGCTTTGGGTATCAAGTTCGGTTGCGAAGGTAACTTGATTGGCCGCAAAACGAATGGATACGACATTTCTTTCCATTAAACTTTCGGCAGCTGCGAAATCGGCGTCGCCAGCGTCTAGATTGCTTGCCACACCATCCAAATCAGCTTCTAATGTGCTGAAGTTAACGGCGTCAAAACTATTGGCAGCGGTATCAATGGTTGTCAGAAAGCTCTTTAAATCGGTGAATTGTGTGATCGCGCTGGTGCCATCAACAGCCAGCACGGTTGTGATGTCGGCGGCACCATCCAGCAAAAGGTTACTGGCTCCATAATTGGCAGTATTGATCCTGTCTTTTAGGCTCTCAGCTGTTGTTTGAAATGCTGTCTTCAAAGCATCAAGGTCGTCTGTGTCGGCCACACTCCGTGCCTGAGTGATCAGGCTATCTAACGTCGCTAAATGCGCATTTGCTGCGGTCATCGCCTTGGCGGCAGCTGTCGAAAGACCAAATTGCGTGGCGATGTCTGGCATTGCTGCTTTTTGGACGGTGATTTCGGATTTATTAATCCCGCCGGGGTCGGTCCTATCAGCGATGTTGTCAAGGTCGTCTCGGCTGTTCTTTAGCGTTGTGAGCAAACTGCTGGTTTGTGATGCCGCGGCGGATATTCTTGCAATGGCGTCGGTCAATTCTGCGATATCAGCGTTGAGGACTTCCGGGAGCGTTAATTTGGCATCTGCGCCAGATGTGATTTTGAGTTTATCCAGCTTTAATTTTCGGTCTATCAAATCAACTTGCGTGCTCAAGCTTTGGTTGGCCGTCTGTGCAGGAATGGCAAGGGCGTCATTGACAATGGTTCGCATCGTCATGTCGCCCAGAATATCATAGCTGTTGTTAACGTCGTTGATCCGTCGCAGAAAAAAGACCGCATCGCGAACAGCAGGGTTTTTGGCGGCTAAATCTTGTTCAAAGGTATTGGTGAGGTATTTTTGAACCAGTGTTTCTTGTTTTGAGGCGCGACTCAGATTCAGCATGTCCTCATTGGCAATATTAAAATGTTTGGCCATTTCACCGAAGCGTGGATCCCGCAACCGATTAGCGAATGAATTGACGTCGTTTGGGTCGCTTTTTAAGATCGCTTTCATCTTGCCAGGCTGTGTCGCCTCGCTCTCTAATCCAAAGGCTGTGGCAATGAATTGCAACATCCGTGGGTTTTTAATTAAACCGTCGAGATCTTCGGTTTTCCTAGCTTGTTTTTTAAAATAATTGATATCGCGCTGAATATCCTCACGGTTCATGAACTTTGTGCGTTCGCCCACTTGGTCGCGCTGGTATTGCCTAAAGGCGGTAATCGCTGACATGCTTGGCGCGTTGCCACCCCCCATTCCCCCGCTGAGGATCGCCAATCCAGAACTGCCGTTAATCATCTGATGCCTCCAGGGGCGTAAAAATCCGTCCTGTGACAATGAAAGCAATAATCAGGCCAAGAAAACTATTGAAACGAGATTGCTGTGGGCAGGTGTTTGCGTCTTGCTCAGTGGCCCCCTATAGTCACCCTTCCAGCGCTGACCTGCGCATGTCCAGCCACAGAGAGAATTGTTTAACATGTTTACAACTCGCCCTGAAATCCTTGGTACTTTTGGCGCTGTTGCCTCAACACATTGGCTTGGTTCGGCTGTTGGTATGGCTGTTTTGGAAAAAGGTGGTAACGCATTTGATGCTGCTGTAGCGGTCGGGTTTACCTTGCAAGTTGTGGAACCGCATCTCAATGGTCCAGGCGGCGACATGCCAGCGTTGATTTACACCGCAGCTGAGGATCAGGTGCAGGTCATTTGTGGCCAAGGACCTGCCCCAGCGGCCATGAACATGGCAGTTTTTGCCGATCTTGGGTTAGATTTGATCCCGGGGAGTGGATTATTGCCTGCGGTCGTGCCAGGGGCGTTTGATGCCTGGTGCCTGATGTTGCAGCGTTATGGCACGATGCCCCTGTCTGAGGTCATGTCATATGCCATCGGTTATGCCCGTAATGGCTATCCTCTGGTCCCCCGGGTCAGCGCGACCATCGCCACGGTGCAGCACTTGTTTCAAGATGAATGGCACAGCTCTGCGGCACTTTATCTGCCAGAGGGAAAGGTGCCAGCAGCGGGCACTCTTTTCCGCAATCCGGTGCTTGCCGATACCTATGAGCGCCTGGTGCGCGAGGCCGAAGCGGACGGTGGCAGCCGGGAGCAGAAAATTGAGCGGGCGCGGCTGATTTGGGCCGAGGGTTGGATTGCCGAAGGTATTGACCAGTTTTGCCGTAATAACCGTTTCATGGATGTAACGGGCATGCGCAATGGTGGCCTGTTAACGGCTGAGGATATGGCGGGATGGCGGGCGCATTTTGAAACCCCAACGACGCTTGAATATAAAAATTATAGGATTTGTAAATGTGGTCCGTGGAGCCAAGGGCCGGTTTTACTGCAACAACTATCGTTACTATCCGGCTTTAACATCGCTGCCATGGACCCAGCGGGTCCTGACTTTATTCACACCGTGACGGAGGCCGCCAAACTGGCATTTGCGGATCGTGAGGCTTATTACGGCGATCCGAATTTCACTGATGTGCCGATGGCAAGGCTGTTATCGTCCGAATACGCGACAGCGCGCGCCGCCTTGATCACAGATAAAGCCTCGCTGGCGCTGCGACCTGGCGCAATCGCGGGTCATGATGTTCATTTGGATTTCCAGCAAAGTACCAACCGTGGCTTAAGTGCAGCGGCTGAGGCCATGGGGGTCGGTGAGCCAACCGTATCAAAAAGTGGCGTCAGCCGAGGCGATACGGTGCACGTGGATATTATTGATCGTTTTGGCAATATGGTGTCAGCAACCCCCAGCGGTGGTTGGCTGCAAAGCTCACCGGTTATGCCAGAGTTTGGCTTTTGTCTGGGGAATCGCGGGCAAATGTTCTGGTTGGATCCGGCCTCACCCTCGGCTTTGGTTGCGGGCAAACGGCCGCGCACGACGTTATCTCCCTCGATGGTGTTACGTGATGGCCGTCCTTATATGGCCTTTGGGACACCGGGCGGCGATCAACAAGATCAGTGGCAAGCCTTGATGTTCTTGCATCATGTGGATCATGGTATGAACCTACAGGAAGCGATTGATTGCCCGGCCTTCCATAGTGAGCATTTCCCCTCATCGTTCTGGCCGCGCGGAGCGAAGCCAGGCCGGCTGGTTATTGAAGGCCGAGTGCCGCCGGTAACAGTGGCGGAATTACGGCGTTTGGGACATGATATCGTCGTCGGCGATGATTGGTCAGAAGGCCGGTTGACCGGCGTGGTGCAGGATGGCAATTTGCTGAAAGCAGCGGCGAACCCACGGGGTATGCAGGGCTATGCAATTGGCCGTTAAGTCCCTAAGGACGAAGCGTTAATGAAAAAACTGCTGATCTTTATCCTTCTGCCGATCATCTTGATCCTGGGCGCGGGCATTGGCGCGGCGATTGTTGGGATTGTCCCTGACTTTGGTTTGCGCGTCATGCTTGGCCTGGAAGGCAAGCCGATCTTTGAAAAGCCAACGCCGGTAACGCCAGATGTGCCGCCGCCAGTGTCAACGCCAGCGGCTGACGACCATGAATTTGTCAAAACAACCGATATGGTTGTGACGTTACGGTCGAATTCTTTGCGACCCGTCTCAGCCTTATTTCAATTCTCTTTGGAATTACCAGATAAGGCCGCCCGGGACCGCGTCAGCTTGTTAAAACCCTATATTCGGGACGCCATGAATATCTATCTGAGCACACTTTCGCCGACAGATATTTCGGGCGCCGCAGGCTTTGAACTGGTCCGCAGAGGGGTCTGGAAAAATATAATAACGCTCACCGAACCAGGCACTTTTGCGAATATCCATATTCTAAAAATGACCTTGCGGTGAGGGGTTTGCTGTCCTTAGTCGGGGGAATTGAGGAGCTGCGCAGAGGCTTCCTTCGCAAGGTCTGCTGATGCCGCTGCGATCCGGGCCTCCAAGGTTTCCATAAATTCAACGCGGGCTAAACCGGGGGGGATGGGCTCTAAGAATGCCATCGTGATGGTGCCCGGGCGTTTGGTGAAGGCAACGCGCCCCCAAAAAAAACCTGAATTTAAGGCTACCGGCACACATGGCCGACCCAAGGATTTATAAAGCGCAAAAACCCCCGGCAAGAAAGGCGCTTTTGTGCCGGCAGCAACGCGCGTGCCTTGGGGGAAAATAAGCAAGGGACGTCCGTCATTGGCAAGACGGCGGGCATCAGCGATCATTTGTTTTAGAGCACTGGCCCCGCCACTGCGATCAATCGCTGCCATGTCAACTTTGCGCAGATACCAGCCAAAAAGAGGGATCTTATACAGCTCTTTTTTTAACGCGAATGCGGGATCTTTCAGTGTCAGATTCAGCGCTAAGGTTTCCCAGGCGGATTGATGTTGCGCCGCAACCAATACCTGACCATCACCAAGATTTTCCCAGCCGCGAATTTGGTGCGTGAGGCCAACCGACCATTTCAGGCACCAAATCGACAATTTGATCCACAAATCGCGCCACGCACAGGTCCATGAGCGCGGCCCGAGTAACAGCGGCAAACCAATAAATGCCATAAGTGTTGTGAGACCGTAGAATAAGATATTGAAAAGCGCCGATCGACATGCGGTCATAGGGACGTCACTTGATGTGCTGTTGCAGAACCTGGCAGAGCTATATCACGGCCTGCTGTATTCGCCTATTGAAGGCCGCCTGATGAATATGACGGCCTTTATGAAACCAACCGGGAATGATATGATCGTGACAACCGATTGGCAGGCGCAGTTACCTGAAATTCTCGATGAATTGGCGGCAGAAAAAACCTGTATTTCCTACCGGGATTTGGCCGACCGTCTTGCGGTGCCTGCACCCCTGCGCATTCGGCAAACGGCCAATGCGCTCGATCAGGTGATCCGAGCCGATCATGCCACAGGTCGTCCCTTACGTGCCGCTGTGGTCATTTCAGCCCGCAACACGGGCTTGCCTGCCCGTGGGTTTTTCCAGACATGCGCGGAAATAGGACGCTATTTTGGCCCTGAAAACGGCCCACAGGCAGCGTTTTTTCATGCCTTGGAACTTCGCCGCCTGTTTGCTGAATACGCTGATTAGGCGATGTCGGCATCAATCACGGCACGCAGAGCTGTGCCTGCTTTCATCGCGTCGAAGCCCTGGTTGATCTCGGTGCGTTTAATTTTGTTCGAGATCCCATCATCCAAATGCAGACGGCCTTGCAGGTAACCTTCAATCAGCGAAGGCAGAAAGCGTCATGCCGGTGTGCAATTTTGCGGATTTCGCCCCCGCCAACCGGGATGCTTCGTGTCCGATGACCATGGGCAAGGGGTGGGGATATAGCCCTTCGATGAAATTTAAGTCTGAATGCCACAAGCCACTGACCGCTGTGCCGATCGGCACCTCTCGTGGTTTCGGTTTGCGGGTGCTGATTTTTTCGATCACCAGCGGTATATTTGCGTCACAACATACAGCGGCTTTCATCGGACCCTGCTTGCAAGCTTTGCCTGACAATGACACTGTTTTGGATCGCCGCAGGCTTGGTACTTATTGGCAAGCTGCGATTAGAGCTGTGTTTCCGGGAGGACGATATGCGTGACGGTCCAAAGGGTTTGGCAAATGGCCTGACCAATTATGGTGATAATGATTTTAGTCTATATCTTCGGCGCAGCTTCGCCAGCGCCATGGGCTATACCCGGGAGATCATGGATCAGCCTGTTGTCGGGATTTGCTCGTCACCGTCAAATTACAATGCTTGCCACCGGGCCATGCCAGAATTGGTGGAGGCGGTTAAACGCGGCGTGCTTGCAGCCGGTGGCCTGCCGATGGACTTTCCAACAATCTCGTTGGGCGAGACATTTTTAAATCCCACCAGCCTGATGTACCGCAATCTCATGAGCATGGACGTGGAAGAAATGATCCGCGCGCAACCGATGGATGCTGTGGTTGTTATTGGTGGGTGTGACAAAACATTACCAGCGCAGTTAATGGGGGCGGCGAATGCTGATGTGCCTGTTATTTCCCTGATCACAGGGCCAATGATGACCAGCCCGCTGGATGGCGAACGTTTGGGAGCGTGCACTGATTGTCGTCGGTTCTGGGCGAAATTCCGTGCGGGCGAAGTCGACGCGCCAGGGATCAAACGAATTGAAGGACGGTTGGCAACAACAGCTGGCACCTGCGCGGTGATGGGGACAGCATCGACCATGGCTTGCATTACCGAGACATTGGGCATGGCTTTGCCGGGGACGGCGGCAATTCCAGCGGTCCATGCAGACCGCTTGCGGGCGGCAGAATACTCTGGCAGGCGGGCCTTTGAACTGGCGATTGCACCCGCCGCTGAACGTCTCTTGCCGCGCCAGATCATGACCCCAAAATCAGTTGAAAATGCCCTCCGGGTTTTGCTGGCTGTTGGCGGATCAACCAATGCCATCATCCATTTAACAGCGATTGCGGGACGCCTTGGCATTAAAATTGATTTGAATCGCTTAAATGTTTTAAGTGACGAAACGCCGGTCCTGATTGACCTGAAACCAACAGGCGCGTTTTATATGGAGGATTTGTTTGCTGCCGGCGGTCTGGGAACGATTTTGCGCGAATTAAAGCCGCTGCTGCACCTTGATTGCCCAACTGTTACAGGCCAGACCTTGGGCGAACGCCTGGCTGATGAGCATCCTTATGTGGACCGGCGGGTGGTGCGGCCGATGGATGACCCGATCTCTGCCGAAGGTGGGCTGGTTGCGTTATTTGGCAACCTGGCCCCGCGTGGGGCAATCTTGAAACGCTCGGCCGCTGATCCCAGCTTGTTTGAAGGCGAGGGCCGGGCGGTGGTGTTCACATCCCTTGATGATCTCGCGGCCCGCATTGACGACCCGGATTTAGATGTTCAAGCAAACGATTATTTGGTCCTTCAAAATGCTGGACCCAGCGCGCCTGCTGCTATGCCGGAAGCAGGTTATCTGCCAATCCCGCGAAAGCTTGCAGAAGCAGGCGTCAAAGACATGGTAAGGATTTCCGACGCCCGCATGAGCGGCACCGCCTATGGCACCATTGTGCTGCATGTCTCGCCAGATGCCGCAGCTGGCGGGCCTCTTGGTCTGGTGCGCAATGGCGATCGGATCCGGTTGTCTGTTGCCAATCGGCAGATTGACGTATTGGTGAGTGATGACGAGCTCACACGCCGACAAGCGGCCATGGGGCCAAGTGTGAAACCACGTCCACCGCGCGGCTATCAAAAGCTGTATTACGATCAGGTTTTACAGGCCGATGAAGGCTGTGATTTTGACTTTTTAAAAGCAGCTGATTAATTGCTGGGAAGGCTGCTTTGGTCCTCATTTTGCAGAGATATAGGCGCTGGAGCAGGCCAGGGCGGCAACTGGTAAAGGGTTTCGGCATTGCTGACCATGATGGCCTGTAATTGCGCACGGCTATCACACCAATCCTGAAACGCCTGATAGGCGGCAATATCAAACCCTTGGGTTTTTGCAGCCGCAATATTGTCGCCCCAGACGAGGCGTTCGGGGGCCCATTTCATCAGATCACGGGCGCGGTCTGCCAGATCGTCAAAATGCGGCGATCCAGCCACCGATAGGGCGGCTGTATCGGCAAGTTTAACCCAGGCTTTATCCCTGTCGATCAGCCGCAAAAGCGCCCGAAAGCCGTCATCATTTGGACCAATGGGTTTCAAGAAATGGCCAAAATTCTCGATCACAATTGGCCCTGGCCAATCCCGTAATCTGGCCTCAACAGCATGCAGGTAGCGGCCATCCATGCGCAGTTCCACATGCCAGCCAAAGTCATGTACCCGCCAGGCCAGGCGGTCAAGATCGCCCCAATCTAAATGGCTCGGCTGTGGTTCCATGTGAAAGCGGGCAGCGCGGCAGCTGGCGGCGGTTAAATCTTCCATCTCGCGATCGCCAACATCGCTGGCCACAACAGCCACAGCGGCCGCGCATGGCATCCCTAATGGGTCTTTCAGCGCCTTGAAGGCCTCCAGCGCTGACAGCAAACAACTATGGTCAAAACCATGCGCGTCGGGCTGGCAGAGGATGGTCCGCGCCGGGGCTTGTGGCGGCTCTTGGTGCTGGCAGAGAGCGGCATAATCTTCGGCCTGCAGGGGGACCATCCTATCGCTGGCGTCTGCCGCCGCGTCATCGCTGCCTTCCGCCGCCTCGCGGGCTTGGTGTGTCTTTGAGGTGGGATGAGCGGTGATCTCAAGGGCGCAATTCACAGCGCCTGCTGGGACGTTGATCTGCTGCGCGCTACCCGTGGTGATATTATTTTCGAGGCTTTTCGGCTTTTTGCTGTGCGTTGGATCACCAACGATCGGCGGCGCATCAAAGGCCATGAACGCCGCCGATCCGGGCAGGATCAACAGCGATTTTTGCGGGGTGTCGGCTGGCATCGTTAAAACAACTGAAAGCCGCCGCCTGCTTGATAGGCGCGGAAATGCTTCAATGCCCGGTTATGCTGCGGCATAAGGTCGTCGGGCGGTGATTCCAGGTCAAACCAATCAATCGCGGAGCTTTCTTCAAGGTCGGCCACATGCGGGGTCCCCTGCCAGCGGGTGAGATGGAAATTTAAGCAAAATGAATGCATCTGGTGGCCATTTGGATAGCTGAAGGCCTCTAGATCAGGTTGCGAGGAATACCCAAAGGGCACCAAATTAAGGGCGGTAATTCCGACCTCTTCGTGCAGTTCGCGCTGCATTGTCAGCTCAATCGATTCGCCCTCTTCCGCATTCCCACCCGGTAGACCCCAGATGCCAAAATCAACGCGCTGCTCTAGCAGAATTTTACCATCCGCACGCTGCATCACCGTCCGCGCACCTGGCATCAGCACCATGTTGTTGCCAACCTTGGTGCGCAGACGACCGAGATAACTTGACCAAAAATCAGCCACTACATTACCGCGCCGACTTGCCAGGGAATAAACTCATGATCGCCAAGACCCTGTGCCTCACTTTTGGTTTGGTCACCTGAGGCGACCTCGAGAACGCGGTTGAAAATCCGCTCGCCCATATCGGCGATGGACAGGCCTTCGTCAATCACAACGCCGCAGTTAATGTCCATGTCATCGCAGAGGCGATTATACATTTCAGAATTGGTGGCCAGTTTTAAACTTGGCGCAGGCTTACAGCCATAGACTGAGCCACGACCGGTGGTAAAGCAGACCACATTCGCGCCAGAGGCAACCTCGCCGGTGATGGAACAGGGGTCATAACCTGGGCTGTCCATGAATACGAACCCTTTAGTGTCAACAGGTTCACCATAGCGGTAGACACCACACAGGTTACTGGTGCCGCCTTTTGCAAAAGCCCCCAGAGACTTTTCAAGGATCGTGGTCAGGCCGCCCGCTTTATTGCCAGGCGACGGGTTGTTGTTCATGGCGCCGCCATTACGCTTGGTATATTCCTCCCACCATTTGATCCGATCGATCAGCTTTTCACCGACCTCACGGCTGACAGCGCGGCGTGTCAGCAGATGTTCAGCCCCGTAAATTTCAGGGGTTTCGGCTAAAATACCAGTGCCGCCGTGGCGCACCAATAAATCCACAGCTGCCCCCAGGCTCGGGTTCGCGGTCATCCCAGAATACGCATCAGAGCCACCACATTGCAGGGCCAGTGTGATCTCGCTTGCGGGACAGGTTTCCCGCGTCGCCAAATTTGCCGCAGGCAGCATGTCTTTGATTAATCCGCCGCCCCAATCCACTGTTTTGGCCAGTCCGCCTGCATCTTGAATATTCATGGTCTGAAAGCTTTCGCCGCGCTTCAGGCCATAGGCGTCGAGCAGAAAATCAATTTGCATCGCTTCACAGCCAAGCCCAACCAGCAGCACACCTGCAAAATTCGCATGTCCTGCAAACCCCCACAGGGTGCGCAACAGGTTGTCATATCCATCGCCATAGGTGGCCATGCCGCAACCGGTCGCATGGGGAAAGGCAACAACGCCATCGACATTTGGATATTGCGCCATAATCTCTGGGCCAATGGCATCGGCGATATAACGAATCGCGGTCGCTGAGCAATTCACGCTTGATAGGATACCGATGTAATTGCGGGTGCCGACTTTACCGTTTGGGCGCTTGAAGCCTTGAAAAGTTGCTTGTTCTGCGGCGCTGAAAAAATTTGTTGGCCGGACATGCTCGCAATAGGCGTAGTCGCGATCAAAATCTTGCATTTCGACATTTTGGACATGTACATGGCCGCCAGCGGCAATATCGCTGCTGGCAAAGCCGATGACCTGATCATATTTCCGGACTTCCTCGCCTGCCGTGATATTGCGGGTGGCCAGTTTGTGGCCGCGCGGAATAGCTTCGCTGGCAATGACATTTTCGCCGGGGACCACCAGGCCTGGATGAATGTCAACGCGGGCAGTAACCACGTTGTCAGCGGGGTTTAGACGGACAGTCAACGGCGAATCAGACATAAAAGCTTCCCTTTTTAACGCGCCATGCTGTGGCGAGTGGGTCTGGCCAGTGGCCCACAAATTGGCGCATATTGTAATGATCTGGTGCAGAACTGAAACGAAGATAGGCGATATCTGGTCCATCCAGCAAGGCTTTCGCTGTGGACACGATTTTTGGCCGCTTTTGCGTTCTTATGGCGGCGCGATGTGCACAAGGCTTGGCGGCGTGGGGGAAAACCATTACACAAGACATAAGACATTGAGATTGACCGGAAATAGAGTCAGGGGAGATTCTGTGATGACGCCGCGCCTTGCTGGAAAAACAGCTTTAATCACCGCCGCAGGTCAGGGTATTGGCCGCGCGACCGTGGACCTTTTTGTTAGCCATGGTGCGCATGTTATTGCGACCGACATCAATCTGGCCTCATTAGCTGAATTGGCGAAGATTGACGGTGTTACAGCGCGTTCCCTAGATGTCCTTGACGGTGCCGCGATCACGGCGGCTGCTGCTGAAATTGGCGGTGTTGATATTCTGTTCAACTGTGCTGGATATGTTGATCACGGGACCATTTTGGACTGCGATGATGCGGCGTGGGATTTTTCCTTTGATCTGAATGTGAAGGCGCAGTTCCGCATGGTTAAAGCATTTCTGCCCGCCATGGTTGACGCTGGCGGCGGGAGCATCATCAACATGTCCTCCGTCTGTTCGAGCGTGAAGGGCATTGTCTCTCGCTGTGTTTATGGGGCCTCAAAAGCGGCGGTTATCGGTTTGACCAAATCTATTGCCGCAGATTTCATCCGTGACGGCGTGCGCTGCAATGCGATTTGTCCTGGCACAGTGCAGTCACCGTCGCTGGATGACCGGATCAATGCGTTTGATGACCCAGAACAGGCCCGCGCTGACTTTATTGGCCGCCAACCCCTTGGGCGGCTTGGGACAGCAGAAGAAATAGCTGACTTAGCCCTATATCTGGCAGGCGATCAGGCGGCCTATACCACCGGTCAGGCGTTTGTGGCGGATGGTGGGATCAGCGTATGAGTGCCGTCACCGTTGGCTTTGCAGATATCGAAGCTGCTGCCACGCGCATCCAAGGCTTGGTGCGGGTAACCCCCATCGTCACAGTGGGTGCCTGCCGGCAACCTGTTGCCCCAAACGCTGACTTGATTTTAAAACTCGATTGTTTGCAGCCGAGCGGATCGTTTAAAATTCGCGGTGCCAGCAATACAGTGGCAAGCCTGTCTGCGGATGCGTTAAGACGGGGATTGATCACGGCGTCAGGCGGCAATCATGGCATGGCTGTGGCCTATGCAGCGGCCCGTCAAAAGGCCCCTGCGGTGATTTATTTGCCGCGCAGTACACCGCAGCGAAAGGCCGACCAACTGGCCACACTCGGCGCTGAAGTGGTCATTGAAGGGGCCATCTGGGATGAGGCCAATGCGGCCGCGCTGGCACGGGCGACAGAAGATGGTTTGACCTATGTGCACCCGTTTGCGGACCCGCGTGTGATTGCTGGACAAGGAACCTCTGCCTTAGAGTTTTTGGCCCAAGCGCCAGATCTCGACGTGTTGCTGATTTCCATTGGTGGCGGTGGTCTGATCGCCGGCGCCGCCTTGGCAGCGAAAACCCTGAACCCAAATATACGGGTGATCGGCATCGAGCCAGAGGGGGCCGCGACCTTGTTTGAAAGTCGGCGGGCAAAATACCCCGTACAATTGCCGTCGATCACAACCGCCGCAGGCTCGCTTGCCCCCCGGCAATCGACCGCCACCAATTTCGATTTGATCGAAGCGCATGTGGATGATCTTGTGCTGGTAACGGACAGCGATATGCAGGCCGCCGCTCGCTGGCTTTGGAACGAGCTTGGGATCGCAACTGAAATGGCTGCGGCGGCGGGGATTGCCGCCCTGCAACGCGGCTTGATCAAGGATATTGACGGCGCGTCGATCGGTGTTCTTGTGTGCGGTGCAGGTGTCGATGGCCTGGCCGCCTCTAACACCGATTAACGGCCGTCTTTATCGCCGCCCAAGCGTTGTGCCAAGGCAGCCTCAAGGAATTGGTCAAGATCCCCGTCAAGCACCCCTTGGGTATCTGATGTTTCCACATTGGTGCGTACATCTTTGACCATTTGATAGGGCTGTAACACATAAGACCGCAGTTGGTGACCCCAGCCGATATCAGATTTTGAGGCTTCAACCTCGGTGGCAGCTTCTTCGCGCAGGCGCAGTTCACGCTCATATAGTCGGGCTTTGAGCATATTCATTGCTGTCGCTCGATTGCGATGCTGGGAGCGGTCATTCTGGCATTGTACCACAATGCCGGTCGGCTCATGGGTAATGCGGACAGCGGAATCGGTTCGGTTAACGTGCTGACCACCGGCCCCAGATGCCCGGTATGTGTCGACCCGTAAATCTTTGTCTTCGATCTCAATTTCAATCGAATCATCGATCACGGGAAACACCCAAACACTTGAAAAACTGGTATGTCGGCGGGCGTTACTGTCATAGGGCGAAATGCGCACAAGCCGGTGGATACCGCTTTCGGTCTTTAACCAACCATAGGCGTTATGTCCGGAAATTTTAATGGTGGCTGACTTTATGCCCGCTTCTTCGCCAGAGCTTTCTTCGATCCACTCGACCTTATAACCATGGGCGTCACACCAGCGGGTATACATCCGTGACATCATCTCGGCCCAATCTTGAGCCTCGGTGCCGCCCGCGCCCGCATGCACTTCAAGGAAGCAATCATTGCTGTCGGCCTCGCCTGATAGCAAGCTTTCAATCTGTTTTTTCTCACAGATTTTATGCAGGGCGGCGAGATTGGTTTCAGCTTCCTTGACGATATCAGCATCGCCTTCCAGCTCGCCCATTTCAATCAGATCAAGACTGTCGGAAAGTTCGGTTTCCAGGGACGCAATCTCTGCGATACTTTTTTCAAGATGGGTCCGCTCGCGCAACAGGGCCTGGGCTTTCTCAGGATCATTCCAAAGATCCTGATCATTCACCAATGCATTGAGCTCTGACAGGCGAATCTGGGCTTGATCGAAGTCAAAGATGCCTCCTCAGCAGTTCAATCGACTGCTTGATTTCTTCGGCGGTTTGGCTGATTTCAGCGCGCATTCGTTGGCTCCGGTAAGCGGTCGTCGGACAATTAAGAATAGCCTTAATACAGACCTGACGCGCCGTCGGCAACGGCTTCACCATTTGAGTGCCGTCGATTGCCAAAGTTAGCTGCAACCCCGCCGTCAAGAATCAGGCTTTCCCCCTCGGGTTCTGTGCCAGGTTTAAACGCTTCAATGATGACTTTTTTATCATTTGGTCCGGCCAATGCGCCAGAAACCGCGTTAATGCGAACCAAACGCACACCGGGTGGTCGGCGGAACGGAATCGCGGGCTGATCGGCCAGCGCCTTTTCCATGAAAGTCTTGAAAATGGGTGCTGCAACGTTCGATCCTGTATCTCTTGGTCCAAGGGTACGCGGCATGTCAAAGCCAACATAAACGCCGACCGCTAAATCAGGGGAAAACCCAATGAACCAAGTGTCTACGTTGTCATTCGAGGTGCCGGTTTTCCCGGCCAAGGGTTTGCCCACCTTGGCGATGCGAACCCCGGTGCCCCGTTGCACAACACCGCGCAGCATTGAGACGATTTGATAGGCAGCCGCAGGGTCGGCAATTTGTTGACGTTCATCGGCCAAAGGCGGCGGTATTTGCCCATTCCAATTCTGCCCAATGCAGGTCGCGCAGGCGCGTCGATCATGACGGAAAACGGTCCGGCCAGCACGGTCTTGAATGCGGTCAATCAGGCTTGGTTGGATTTCGCGGCCACCATTGACAAGCATCGCATAGGCTGAAACCAGCCGCAGCAAGGTGGTTTCGCCTGCACCAAGCGACATGGAGAGCTTTGGCGGCAAATTTTTATCGACATTAAACCGTGCGGCAACCTCTTGTATACGGCTCATGCCGATGGTTTGCGCCAATCGGACCGTCATCAAGTTGCGGGATTTTTCGATGCCGGTGCGCATCGGTGTTGGGCCATAGAATTTCTTGGTGTAGTTAGCGGGTTTCCATTTCCCCCGGCCAGCGCCTTGGTCAATGACAAAGGGGGCATCGAGGATTCGGGTGGCAGGCGTGTAGCCTTGCTCGAGTGCAGCAAGATAGACCAGAGGCTTGAAAGCGGAGCCTGGCTGGCGGCGGGCTTGTGTTGCGCGGTTAAATTTACTGACTTTTGCAGAATAACCGCCGCTCATTGCCAAAATTCGTCCCGTATGTGGATCAAGCGCAATAATCGCACCATTCACATCTGGGATTTGCCGCAGGCCGTAAGTGTTTTTGGGGTAGGGCTCGGCCTTTTGGTTTTCAGTCACGGCTGCGGCTAAAATAATATCACCGGCTGTGGCAACCTGTTTGGGGTGTTTGACTTTACCGCCGCGGCGTTGATGTTTTTTCCAAGCCCGTGCCCAGCGCAGTTCTGCGAGCGGAATGGTGCCAGAACGGCCATCGGCAAAGGCGATGACCAAGGTTTTTTTCGTCACCGACGTCACCATTGCGATTTCCCAGTCCATCGGCGTACCGGCAGGCTTTTTCATCTTTGCCAAAGAAGTTTGCCAGTCACCCGTCAGATCGATTGATGCAAGGGGGCCGCGCCAGCCATGGCGGCGATCATAAAATTCTAAACCATTGCGCAAGGCGTTATCGGCGATACGCTGGAGTTTTGGGTCAAGCGTGGCGTGGACCGATAGGCCGCCACCATAAAGACCGTTTTCGCCAAAGCGGTTGACCAATTCGCGGCGGACTTCCTCGGCAAAAAAGTCTGCTGTGGTGCGGTCACCTGCGGTCCGGCTGCGAGTCTGTAAGTCTGTTTGTCGTGCGCTATCGGCGCGGTTTTGGCTGATAAAGCCATTCGCTTGCATACGGTCGATCACCCAATTTCGGCGGGCAATTGCGGCGGCACGGCGCCGGGTTGGATGATAATTGCGCGGGCCTTTTGGTAAAGCAGCAAGATAGGCGACTTCAGCGACGGTGAGATCATCAAGCGATTTGTTGAAATAATTCAGAGCTGCCGCCGCGACGCCATAGGACCGATTACCGAGGTAAATCTGATTGAGATAAAGCTCGAGAATACGGTCTTTGCTGAGGGCGCGTTCAATCCGAAGTGCAAGAATGGCTTCTTTGGCTTTGCGGGTGATCGACACTTCATTGGTCAAAAGGAAATTTTTCGCCACTTGTTGGGTGATGGTTGATGCCCCAACCAGACGTTTGCCAGACCCGAGGGCCTTTACATTGGCAATGACGGCCCTGGTTAAGCCGAAAAAATCGACGCCAAAATGGCTATAAAAGCGTTTGTCTTCGGCGGATAAAAACGCCTTGATAACCAATTTAGGCATTGCATCAATTGGCACGAAAATACGTTTTTCGCGCGCGTATTCTGCCAAAAGCCGGCCATCGGCTGCATGCACACGGCTGACCACAGGCGGCTGATATGTGGCCAAATGGCGATAGGCGGGCAGGTCGCGACCAAAGTGATAAAACCCATACAGCCCAAGCGCCACAGCTGCAATCGACAGCATCAAAAAGCTCGTTATAAGGTAAAAAAACCACCGCATTGCGCTTGCGTCACCATCTTCGGTTTATCATCCGTTCAGCCGATATATCGCGGCTGTTAAATCATCACCACACTGTGAGCCCCCGGGGCGATACTGTCACACAGCCACACCCCATAGGCACTAATTATGGTCGAATTATGATCGTCGGCGCGACGTTTGATCCTGCTTGGCGCGCCATCAGTTTCGCGCGACTCGCGTCTTGATGCCAAAAAACGCATCAATTCCGCGTTGGATTGCTTTGGCGATTTTTTGTCGATGGGATTGATTTTGAAGAAGTTTTTCATCGGTTCTGTTCGATAAATATCCAAGCTCGACAAGCACCGATGGAATGTCCGGTGCCTTTAACACGGCAAAACCCGCAAATCGATGGCTGCGCCGTTGGGTTTTGATGTCGCGGCCCAGTTCTTTCACCAAAGTGCCCGCGAAACGGGCGGCATGGTTCATCGTTTCGCGCTGTGCCAGATCAATCAGAATATTGGCCACCTCGGGGGTCTCTTCGGTAAAATCCATCCCGGCAATAATATCGGATTTATTTTCCTGGGCGGCCAATTGTGCGGCTTCTTTATCTGATGCGCGTTCTGACAAGGTATACACCGACGCGCCGCGATGACGACGGTCTGCCAGACTATCGGCGTGGATAGAAATGAACAGGTCACCGCCTGCGGCCCGGGCCACAGCAATGCGCTGGCGGAGGCGTAAAAACACATCACGGTGGCGGGTCAAATGCACCCGATAACGGCCGCTTCGCTCTAAGACCGCCTTCAGCTCATGGGCCATTGCTAAGACAATTGTTTTTTCATGCACCCCGCTGACCCCAATCGCCCCAGGGTCCACGCCGCCATGGCCAGGATCAATGATAATGGTTTTGACACGATCAGCTGGCACTGATTTTGGTGTCGGAACTTGCTGCTTTGGTACAATAGCGACCTGCGGCCCGGCCATTTTGGACAGCCGTTTTTGCTGTGCTGCTTTTGACTGCGCAAGGTAAGTTTGACGGCTCACAGGTGTTAAATCGATAACCAGACGATGCAGCGGCGTTGATGGCGATGGCGGCAGCATCATGGTTTTGCTCACCATCAAAGGGGTCTTGGTATCAACCACAAGACGCGACGTGCCGACTTTAAACAAGCCAAAACGAAACCCGGATATGCTGTCGACGGGAAGCATTTTTTTGGCAATCTTTGGCCAAGTCACCTGACCAAGGTCAACCACTATTCGATAGGGATTCGCTAACGTGAAGGTCTCGAACGGTACGGCGGCGCTCAGATCCAGGACCAAGCGGATTTTATCTGGGTGTTGACCCGCGCGGATGTTCTTGACCTGTGGTTCGGCGATGGCGGTGCCATAGAAAATCACCGACAACACCGCTAGAAATGCTGTCAGCTGCAACTGTCGGCGCAACGTTTGCCACAGGCTTTCCGCAATTTGTCGCTTGTTCGCTCGATTCATGCAGCACTGCCAGTCTTAAAATGACTTAAACCGTCGCCAATTTACTCAAAAACATAAACCAAGGCAAGATGTTGACAAAAAACAGATGCTTAAGGGCAGGCCCTTCGAATTTACTTTAATTTAGTACATGCGTCATATTGATTTCGTCGGCTCAGTAGGCATTTATTAATCTATTGTTTTGATTGGGAGAAGTCTGTATCTTGTAAATGTGTTTACTCTAGTAAAGCAGAAGCTAGCTTCGCCCCTCCAGAGTGCGCATATGTTGGGAGCATAAACCTGCACCTAATTTTTACGATAATTGTATCAGAAATGATAGAGACGCACGGCATGCGAGTGACAGCGAGTGACCTAACGGCAAAGGGTGGGATGCAAGTGCATCATACCGGCGCATTGGGGCACCCTGTCGGCATCCAAATTGGATGTAAGTCGACGGGCCGATTGCGCGACCGCTATTCAATGTTGGATGTGCGGGACAAACCAGAAAACATTTCCTCAACACCCAGCTTTTACGCTGCGCGCGTGCGCCATCAGGCAAGACCGCGACTCACCGTCAAAGACCGGCGTTGGAGGTTCATGGAGAAGAATAAGAATGACCAAGCGTATGCTAATCGATTCCAGCCATGCGGAAGAAACCCGCGTGGTGGTAATGGACGAAAACCGACTTGAAGACTTTGACTATGAAAATAGCCTAAAGCAGCAGCTGAAAGGCAATATTTACTTGGCCCGTGTGACGCGGGTTGAGCCCTCATTGCAAGCGGCCTTTGTTGAATATGGCGGAAATCGCCATGGATTTTTAGCGTTCAGCGAAATCCACCCGGATTATTACCGTATTCCCATTGAAGACCGCGAGGCGCTGCTTGCCGAAGAGGCTGCAGCTGGCGCCTTCGATGATGAGAATGGCAACGAAGATGAGGCCTCTATCGCGCAAGAAGCAGCTGAAGCGGCGGCAACAGAGACCGACGCTGTCGCGGCAGAAGAGGTGCCAGAGGATGCCGCTGAAGACTCCGCCGACGATGGTGCGGCAGCAGGGGACAGCAGTGACATCGAGATGGTTGACGGCGAAGCTGCAAAACTCGATGCGGTTGGCGGCGACTCTTCTGAAGAACTGCCCCCGCGCCGACGCAATCTGGTGCGGCGCTATAAAATTCAGGAAGTTGTGACGCGTCGCCAAATTATGTTGGTGCAGGTCGTAAAGGAAGAACGCGGCAACAAAGGGGCCGCGTTGACTACCTATCTCTCCCTGGCCGGTCGCTATTGCGTGTTGATGCCAAATACAGCACGTGGCGGCGGGGTAAGTCGCAAAATCACCAACCCTGCTGACCGCAAGCGGTTAAAAGCGATTGTCAGTGAGTTTGAGGTTCCTGCCGAAATGGCTGTGATTGTGCGCACTGCCGGCAGCGAACGGACCAAAGCTGAAATCAAGCGTGATTATGAGTATTTGCTGCGCCTTTGGAACCAAGTGCGCGAAGATACGCTTGTCTCGCAAGCGCCTGCCTTGGTGCACGAGGAAGCCAGCCTGATCAAACGCTCGGTTCGTGATCTTTACAGCCGCGATATTGATGAAGTGGTCGTTGAAGGTGAGGCCGGGTATAAAGCGGCGAAAACTTTCATGCGCATGCTGATGCCCAGCCATGCCAAAAAAGTTCAGCCCTACCGTGATGGTGGGGTGCCGCTGTTTCAACGCCATCAGGTTGAATCGCAACTTGACGCGATTCACAACTCAACTGTTCGCCTGCGTTCAGGCGGTTATTTGGTGATCAACCAGACCGAAGCGCTGGTCGCTATTGACGTCAACTCAGGGCGCTCAACACGCGAACGCAATATTGAGGAGACAGCGCTCAAAACCAATCTTGAGGCGGCGACAGAAGTGGCCCGCCAACTTCGCTTACGCGACCTTGCTGGTTTGGTGGTGATTGACTTCATCGATATGGAAGAGCGCCGCAATCAGCATGCTGTTGAGCGGCGGATGAAGGATGCCATGCGCAATGATCGCGCCCGCATTCAGCTTGGCCGAATCAGCCACTTTGGCTTGATGGAAATGTCTCGGCAGCGCTTGCGCCCTAGCCTGTTTGAAGCCTCCACGCAGGTTTGCCCGCAGTGCAATGGCAGCGGCCATGTGCGCTCGACGGAATCAACCGCGTTGCACATTCTGCGGGCGATCGAAGAGGAAGGGATCCGGCGTAAAGCCTCTGAAGCCGCCTTTTATATGGCCTCGCCTGTCGCCCTCTACATCCTGAATCAAAAGCGATCGGTTTTGGCCGATATTGAGGCGCGCTATCAGTTTAAGGTCTTCCTTGAAAGTGATGACAGCTTAATGCCGCCAGAATTCAGGGTTGAGCGCCGTCAATCACAGAGCGATGAGGTTCGCCGGGAGGTGGCCGAGCAATTGGCGATCGACGTTGATTTCGAGCCTGCCGATGCCAGTGCCAGCGATGGTGATGATGAGGAGCGGCGTGGCCGCCGTCGGCGTCGTGGTGGACGCCGAAACGATAAGCGCCGAGAGGGACGCAGCGACGAAGCTGTTGTGGAGACACCCGAAGAGGAGACAGGCAGCCAGCCCAGCGCGTTGGTTGAGAACGAGCCTGCGGCGGAAGACGAGAGTAATAATCGCCGTCGGCGGCGGCGTGGTCGGCGGGGTGGCCGGCGGCGCGGGCGGTCTGATGATGCCGCGGTAAACACGGAAACCACGGGTGAGGTTGTTGCTGGCGAGGCCGTGGATGGTGTGGCGCCTGTGAGCGCTGGGGCAACAAGCGAGGATGCG
>JBELLC010000008.1:39309-42621 GCA_042088965.1 Nisaea sp.
GCCAGAAAGCCCGCCCGCTGAAGAAATCCAGGCGGTGGCAGAAGCGGCGGCCCCGACGGATGCTGTATCGGCTGAGGCGCCAGCAGCAGTGAGCGAAGACGCGGTTGCAAAACCAAAGCGGGTGCGCCGTCGACGTAAAGCAGATCCTGACACTGCCGATAAAAAGCCAGCTGATGCTGCTCAGGAAGCGGTGCCACAGACAGTTTCGGATGTTCCGACAGAGACCGCACCAGCGGCTGAAGAAGTGGCTACGGCAGAGGAGGTAAAGCCGAAACGGGTCAGACGCAGCCGGAAAAAAGTTGTCAAAACCGAAACAGACGCGGGCACTGAAGCCGCTGAGGCCTTACCAGCCAGTGCTGAGTCCACTCCTGAGCCGAGTGCCGAGGGTGCCGCGGCCGCCCCGGTTGCCAAAGCAAAGCGTAAGGCCCCAACGCGGTCACGCAAAAAGGCAGATGCAACGCCGAAGCCAGCAGCTGAAAAGCGTAAAAAAGTGCAAGCTGACACTGTTGTGCCTGAAACAAATGCTGCACCCAGCAGCGAAGCGGCGTCTCCAGAGACGCCTGTTACCATCGTTGATGGCAGCCAGGAGAAGCCAAAAGCCAAGCGCGGCTGGTGGAACCGCATGCTATCGTAAAGCATCTTATTTGGCGGCGGCTACCAAGCTGAGTAGCCGCCGTCGATAAGCAAATCAGTTCCGGTCATAAAAGAGCTGTCATCACTGGCCAAAAAGACAGCGCCAGAGGCAATTTCAGTTACGTCTGCCAACCGTCCCAAGGGGTGTTTTGCGCCCCATTCCCGCTGCGCCGTCGCCATGTCCCCGAATTTCGCTTCTAAGCGGCGTGTTGCGGTGCCGCCCGGCGATAAGGTGTTGGCGCGAATGCCGTCATTGGCATGGTCTAGTGCGATTCCCTTGGCAAGTTGCAGCAGTCCGCCCTTGGTTGTCGAATAGGCCGCCCCCCCGGGCCAAGCGACTTGTGCCATTTGTGAGGCGATTAAAATCACATTGCCGCCACCATTGCCGCGCATCTGTTGGATGCAGTGTTTACTGACCAGAAAAGCGCCGCTGAGATTGACATCGATCGCCGCCTGCCAGTCAGCCTCGGCAAGATCGGCAATGGGCCGTGCTGGGGTCATTACTGCGGCCCCGGCAACCGCGATATCCAGACGGCCAAATGTGCTCACCGTTTCTGCCACGGCTGCCGCAACAGCCGCGCTATCGCTCACATCCAGGGCCAGGCCATGTGCTCGATCTGCACCAATCTTTCTGGCCTCAGCGTCGGCCCGCACGCCATCAATATCGGCCAGCACAACATGTGCGCCTTCGCCAACAAATCTCTCGGCAATGGCCAAGCCGATGCCTTGCGCAGCGCCTGTGATGAAGGCGACCCGATGTTGCAATTTCATAAACCAGCTCCTCAATTTTCCCACGTCTCCATATGTTGTTCACGCTAAACCAAATCATGACGGGATGTCCGACTTTTCATCACATTATGGTTCGATACGTTTTCTTTATGCCCATTTTCTGCTAAAACAAACGGGCCCCCCGTTAGCTCAGTAGGATAGAGCGCACGATTCCTAATCTTGAGGTCGGGAGTTCGAATCTCTCACGGGGGACCATCCCTGTTATTTTGAGGTGGCGGGCTGTTTGCGGTGCTCCAGAAAAGAGTCACGTAATCGATTAACACCGACTTCCTGAGTGTTGCCATGCTGGCTGCCACATCCTATGGTTTTAGAGCGGAGTTGATGGTCTTTGTGTGGTGCGCGGGATGGACGGTGAACTTGATATCGACTTAATGCGGGCAGAATTGCTGGCGCGCCGTGGTGAGCTCGCGCAATTGCGGGCCGCGTCGGCGCAAGCGCGCCGTGCGGTGGAATTGGATCAGACCAAGGTGGGGCGATTATCCCGGATGGACGCTTTGCAAAGCCAACAAATGGCCTTGGCAACTGAACGTAATCGAGCCCAAGAGAGTGCGCGTATTGATGCTGCCTTGAAAAGACTCGATGCAGGCACCTATGGTCTCTGCCTTGCCTGTGATGAGCCGCTTTCCGCCCGCCGACTTCAGAGTGATCCTGCTGCAACCATCTGCGTTGCCCGGGCCACCGGCAAGGAATGCCCCAATCTTTAAGCTTTTGCCAGCCTTTAAGCGTTAAAGGTGCAACATCCGCTCGGCTCTTGGGGTTTTGCCATAGCGCTCACGATAGCATTTGGAAAAATGACTGGCCGACACAAATCCGCAGGCCAGCGCCACCGAGAGAATTGACATGCTGGTCTGCGCCAGCAGCTGATTGGCGCATTGCAGCCGTAAGTTCAGGTAGTAGCGCGTTGGTGTACTCGACAAATATTTTCGAAAAAGCCGCTCTAATTGCCGCGTTGAGAGCATTGCCATTTCAGCCAATTCGGTCTGGCTGAGCGGCTCTTCGATATTATTTTCCATATCATTGATGACCGCCAGTAATTTTGGATGGCTAATGCCCAGGCGGGTGCGCAATTCCATGCGTTGATGGCTATGGGGCTCGCGAATTCGGTCATGGATGACCTGTTCTGAAATGTCGGTTGCCAATTTATGGCCATGTTGGCGGCCAATGAGATGTAGCATCATATCCAGCGATGCAATGCCGCCAGAACAGGTGAACCGATCGCGGTCAATTTCAAAAAGATCTGCTGATAGCTCCAGCTCGGGGAATTCCTCTGAAAACCCGCCAAGGTTTTCCCAGTGAATGGTGCAGCGGCGATCTTTCAAAAGCCCGGCCCTGGCCAAGGCAAAGCTGCCTGTGCAAATAGCACCGATCATCGTCCCTTGTCGTGAGGCCCGCCGAAGCAGGCTGATCAACCTTTCATCGGTGTTACGTTGAACATCGACACCGCTGCACACCAGCAATATTTTTAGCCGCTCATAATCGCGTGCGACACCATCAACATTGACGGTCATACCGCCACTGGCGACCACAGGATTGCCATCAAGGCTGACCAAGCGCCAACGATAAAGCTCGTGGCCTGCGGTCCTATTCGCCAGACGCAGAGGTTCAATCGCTGATGCAAAAGCAATCAACGAAAAGTCTGCGACTAACAGAAAGGTAACGGTTAAAGGAGCCTCAGCAGGATCATCGAACATTTAGCCGTCCGCTCGGATCAAAAACACTGGTCATCTACAAATCCTACTATCACCTTTAATTCCATTTGTGATCGGAAAAATGTTAGGTAGGAGAATAAAAATTCAGAAAATTAAAAATAACGACATAGGTCTATTCATGCCTGGCTTAAATATGGTGATTGATGGCTGTTGAATTTGCGGTAATCGCACGGGAACTGGG
>JBELLC010000125.1:0-8241 GCA_042088965.1 Nisaea sp.
TTTTTTCGGTGGTCATAACTGCCGTTGCGAGCGTGCCCCAAATACTGATCATCCCCATCACCCAGGCGTATGGCTGGGAGATTTCAGAATTCTCATTAGCGACGGGCCTGATGTATGTCGTTATGGCCGTCATGTGCCCTTTCGGTGCAACGCTCATGCTAAAATTTGGGATCCCAAAAATTGTATTATTTGCCGTTTTGTCCCAAGTCTTAGGGTTGTTGGGTACCATTCTCGCTTTTGAAAAATGGCATCTCTTGATCAGTATTGGGGTTTTTCTGGGGGCTGCAACGGGCATTACGGGTTTGAGTTTAGCCGCAACCGTTGCCACCCGCTGGTTTACAGAACGACGTGGTCTCGTCATGGGCATTTTGGCCTCAGCCTTTGCTGCGGGCCAGCTTGTGTTTATCCCTTTTCTCGCCTGGATAACAGTTACCTATGATTGGCGCTTGGCCGTACTGCCAGGATTAATTGGCGCAATCGCATGCGGCATTTTATTTCTCTTGTTTTCAAAAAGTTGGCCATCTGATCTTGGCCTCCCAGCTTACGGTGACAAAGAGCTTTTCCAACCACCCGCAGGCGATACGAAAAGTATTCTAAAAACCACGTTCACAACATTAACCAATGGCGTCAAACATCCTGCTTTCTGGGTTTTGGCAATGACATTTTTTATATGTGGGCTGACATCGAACGGCCTTGTTGGGCAGCATTTTATTCCCCTTTGTGTCGACAATAATGTGGGGATTGTTCTGGCATCTTCATATCTCGCCCTGATGGGAATCTTTAATTTTTTTGGCACAACCGCATCAGGATGGCTCTCCGATCGATATGACAATTATAAGCTGCTTGCGATTTTTTACTGTTTAAGGGGGGCATCACTTTTCTATCTGCCTTATGGCAATTTCAGTGCCTATGAATTGATATTATGGGCGATATTTTTTGGGCTGGATTTTATTGCCACGCTCCCGCCAACAGTCAGACTGGCAGGAGAATACTTTGGTAAAGTGAATGGCCCATTGATTTTTGGTTGGATTTTTGGCGCCCATCAGGCCGGCGCTGGTGTTGCCGCTTATGGTGCAGGGCTATCACGCGATTACTTCATTTCCTATGACCCAGCATTTCTGATCGCAGGCCTGTCATGTATTGTCGCAACTGCCCTCATCATTTTACTCCGAACCTTTAATCCCCAAACAGCTTAATCCTGCCTGTCATGGGTCATCATGGCCAATCATTCGCGTGGCCATGGTGGTCTGATGTGTCGCGATTTAGGGCAGGACCGATTTTGGCAAAATGCAATGAATGCCTTTATTGACATCGACCAACTGTGTGACACGAAGGTCAGCCGCCAAACTGCACAGCGAATAAGCGTCTTGGCGTGTTAACCCTGTCAATGCGGTGATCAACGTGATCATTTCTCGCAGGGCTTGGCGCGCCGCCTCGTCAAGGTCGGTATGCATGCCCATGGTGATCCAGGTGGTCTCGGTTTCTGCGCGCGGCATGGTGAGAGTCAGATCTTTGCGCACGGTCAATTGAACGGTACCGGTCAAACTGGTCTCGATGGCCGTCAAGCAAACCTCACCGTCGCCCTGAACCGCATGGCCGTCGCCGATCGAAAAGAGTGCACCATCATTGTACACGGGGAAGTAAACCGTCGTCCCCGCGATAAGTTCTTTATTATCCATATTGCCGCCAAACTCGCGCGGGATGGTCGATGTTAAGCGCCCCAATGCCAATGCCGGGGCGACCCCGAAATTTCCGAAAAAGGGGCGCAGGGGAATCTCGCCGCCCCATGGCGGGTGCGCTGTCATAGCTGCACCGTCGAGAGGAATGTGTATCCGTCGTTCCTCGGGGAAATCCTCTGGCAGGGTGCCAAGCGCTGGTTTCTGTAGGTTCCAGCCCCAGTCTTGGCGCAGGCGAACATCGATGATTTTAACCTCAAGTGCATCGCCGGGTTTCGCCCCCTCGATGTAAATTGGCCCGGTGAGAAAATGTGGTCCTGGGCCGCGCGCGCACTGGGCGTGCACCTCAAGGTGGCCCGCGACGGCGGTGGTGTTGGCGGGCATATCGTCAGGTTCACCCGATAGCGTGTCGACCGTCACTTGGTCGCCGGAAGCAATCGTCAAAACGGGCGGCACGGCGGCGTCCCAATAGCCCCAACGCACGGTCTCGGGGGTTGACGGCAAATGATGTATCTTACCCATTTTCCTCACCAATCTCTCTGTTTTGCAGGCTTATCCTTTGACAGCACCCATGGTCAGGCCACGGACGATATGGCGCTGTAATAAAAACACCGCGATCATCACCGGGGTGAGGGCGATGACCCCAACCACGGCCATTTCGCCCCAGCGTACACCCTGGGTGGTGATCAGCGTTGGAATGGCGACAGGCAGAGTTTTGACGGCATTGCCGCCAAGCATGAAGGCGAATAAAAATTCATTCCATGCAAAGATGAAACACAGGACACCTGTCGCCACGATGCCATTGCGCAGCAGTGGGAAAATAATGCGTCGGAAAATCTGTAGGCGCGACCACCCCTCCAAGCGCGCGGCCTCTTCCAATTCAACCGGCAGGTCGCGGCAGAAACTGCGCAAAACCCAAATAAAGAATGACAGGTTGAATGTCATATACGCGAGGGTAAGACCGATAAAGGTATCAAGCAGATCGATCCGCGCGAAAATCAGGTAATAGGGGATCACCAAACATACCGGCGGTGCCATCCGCGAGGCCAAGACAAACAAAAACAAATCATCGCGCCCGCGCATATCGAAACGCGCGAAGGCATAGGCCGCTGGGGTGCCAATGATGACCACCATCACGGTAGAAATCAGCGAGAGGGCAAAAGATGTCAGTAGATACTCGTGAAAGCCTTTTTCAATGACATAGCTGAAGTGTTCCAGGGTCGGTGTGAATAGCCATACGGTCGGTCGTGCAAACATCACGTCCGACGGCTTGACCATCATCGATATCATCCACAGCACAGGGAAAAGGATCAGCAGTGCCGCGGCCGTCACAAGAACAGTCCAGAGCAGCTTTCTGCGCATATCACGGCTGGCTTTATCGGATGTCAACATGCTTGCTCCGCCTCCCTCTAAAACGCATTCAAACGTTTTTTCGCAACCTGGTAGAACAGATTGCAAAAGCCGAAAAACAGCAGCCATACGACCACGGCGAGGGCCGAGGCTTCGCCGATATTCCAAAACTCGAATGTCATCTTATAGGCCAGGACGCTGGGCATTTCGGTTGACGTGCCAGGGCCGCCGCCGGTCAGGATGAAAACGCTATCAAACACTTTGAAAGCATCAATCAGGCGCAGCAGGCCAATGACCACCAACAAAGGGGCCATCATCGGCAGCGTTAGATGGAAAAAGGCCTGAACAGGGTTGGCACCATCAACGGCCGCCGCCCGATAAGGGTTCAGTGGCAGCGCCTGTAAGCCCGCAAAGAAGGCCAGCATCATAAATGGCGTCCATTGCCAAACATCGACGAAAATCAGGGCATAAATGGCCAAGTCAGGTGATGCGAAAATGGAGGTGCGTCCGATCCACCCTAGCGGCTCGATCAGGTTGGAGGATAAAAACCCCCAGGAGCCCGCCAGCATGATCTTCCATAAAAGACCGACCACAATGGGTGCCATCATGGTGGGGATGAAAAGAAAGGGAATAAGAGCGGCGCGCCCCCAGATTGGCCGACTTAGCGCCAGCGCCCCCGCCAGTCCAAGCATGAATTCCAAGGGCACTGCGATGGCGACAAAAACCCCGGCAATGCCCATTGCGTTCCAAAACCGTTCATCGCTGAGCAGGGTGACATAGTTCTCAAAGCCAGCGAAATCACCCAAGCGGCCGAATTTCATTTCATGAAAGCTGATGAAGACGGCGAAGAGAAATGGCACCAAGGCAACAATGATCAAGGTGATCATCGCCGGTGCCATTAACAGGTAAGGATACCAAACCGATTCTAACCGCCCGTGAGAGGCTTTGTTCTGCGATGGCGGGTTGGTTTTCATCATCGTCCCCAGCTAAAAAAAGCTGCTTGCTGCCGCGTCGCCCCAGGTGGAAGACGCGGCGCCAAGCTCTGTGTGGTGGCCGGATGGCCGCCTGCTTGTCTTATTTCAGCAAACAGTTGGTGCAGATTTTCAGCATCGCTGACTGCGCTTTCTCGGCCCCCGCCTCAGGCGATAACTGACCAAGACCAATTTCTTGAGAGATCCCCGTCAGGACATCGTAAATCTCATAGAAATCAGGCATTTTAGGCTTGCCAACGGCGACTTCGAGCGACGCTTCCATGGCGTTGAACAGGCCGGTCAGACGGCCTTCCTGCATCACTGGCAATGCCCAGCTGCTTTTGCGAATTGGCACACCACCTTTGCCCGCCTCTAGCAAAGCGGATTGCACCCGGCGTTCTGCTAACCATTGCAGGAACAGAAAGGTTGGTTCAGCGTTCTTGCTGTGCGTGCTGATCACCGTGATCGACGGCTCCGCTTCGACACCGCGCTGCGCTTTCATGCCCGCTTTATAAGGCATGCCGCCATAAACGAATTTACCCGCGTAAGGCGAGGCACCTTCTTTATCGATTCCAAGCACAAAGTCAGACCAGGCGATCGCTTGCGCCGCGATCCCGTTGCCCATCACCGTTGGCACGTCGATCAGTGAGTATTCGGCCATGCCCGGGGGGGCATATTTCCATAACTCTGCCCATAGTTTGATGGCAGCAATATTTTCCGGCCGGTCAAACGTCGGTTTACCAGCGACGTCAACAATGTCGCCGCCGTATGATTTGATGAAATTGCCCCAGAGCGACAGGAAGGTTGATCCGCCTTTAATCCCTTCCATAACAATTCCATAAAAATCGTTTTGCAGTGTTTCGCCAGCCAGTTTTACGCCCGCTGGACGGGTGAAAAATTCGGCGATATCGCGCAATTCCTCAAGGGTTTTGGCCGGTGCTAAATCATAGCCATATTTTGCCTTGAAGGCTGTTTTCTCGGCTGGATGCGATAACAGGTCGTTCCGCGCCCAATAGATCTGGTTGTAGTTCCAGTTGATGAAGCCGAATTGTGCATCGCCCAATTTGGCGGTAGACGAATAAGATGGCTCGATGAGGTCGTCCTCATCAAAATCTGGATTCATCAAGGCTGGGTCAGACATCATTTTATTGATCGGCATGAGCACACCAGCTGACAGCATCGGTCCAACTTGGAAGCCGTGTAGCATGACCGCATCATAGTATCCCCGGCCAGATAACATATCGGCTTGACCTTTGGCGATGACATCAAAGTGGTTCAGCAATTCGAATTCAACGTTGATGCCGGTTTCCTTGGTAAAGGCTGGCACCAAGCCCTTTAATGTTTCTTGCAGCGGGGTGATTTCGTCGAGGACCCGGATGGTTTGGCCAGCATAGGGCTTGGCCGCTTCCTTATAACTCCAGGCGGCGGCTGGCGCGGACGCGATTAAACTTGCGAAGGTCAACGCCGTCATACCGACGCTGAGATGTTTTCCGAGCTTTTTGCTTAATGATTTGATCATACAATATCTCCACATGGCCTCGCGTGGCGGGGTGCCTGGCGAGTTCGCTAAATTATGTTGTGATACCCTCACGTTATTTCTGCGCTCAAGGCGCACCCGTTTGCCGGGTTGAATAGGTTGACCGGGCCATCGATGGTTATGCCGACCCTGTCACCTGGTTTAAAATCAATTGCTGTGCGGGTTTTAACACGCACCAAATCTTTGCCGATTTGCACGCTTACGAGGCTGTGTTTACCGAAGGGCTCGCAGGCGAAAATCTCCCCCATTGGCATTGAGGGGGTCAGCGTCACATCACGCGGTTTGACACCGATCACGATGTCATTGCTGGTCTGACCCGCAAGCAGTCGGCTGATCTGCGGGACCGCAGCAGGCGGCAGGGCGAGGGCCATGCCATTGCTCAATGTTACTTGCCCGCCCGCGACCTGTGATGTGAATTGACCGCTGAGCAGGTTGATCGGCGGATCGCCGATCAGGCGCGCCACAGCCAAGCTTGCTGGGTTGCGCCAAATCTGCTCCGGTGTGTCGCATTGCACGATCTGGCCGTTAATCATCACCGCCATTCTGTCGCCGACCGCCATCGCCTCAAGATTATCGGGGGTAACCCAGAGTGCGGGGGCGCTGCGTGCTGCCAATGCGTCTTTAATCTCACCGCGCAGGCGGTGGCGCAATTTGGCGTCAAGATGGGAGATCGGCTCATCAAGGAGGGTCACGGCCGCATCGTCTTGCACCAGTGCGCGGGCTAAGCCGACACGTTGCTTTTGGCCCCCTGACAGCGCCGCCGGCAGACGTGCGGCGTAATCGGCGATCGCAACCATGGCCAATTGCGCCATCACTTTGGCATTCAGGGCTGGCGCGTCCATTGCGCTGAAACGATCTGGCACACGCAGGGGCGAGGCGACGTTTTCAAACACCGTTAGGTGAGGGTAGAGGGCGTAAGATTCGAACAGGAACGCCACGCGCCGCGCCGCCGCTGGTAAGGCTGTCCAATTGCAGCCCGCGTTGCTGATTTCTCCGGCGGTTGGGATCTCTAAACCCGCGATACTCCGACAAAGCGTGGTTTTCCCGGCGCCAGATGGGCCGGTTAGTGCCACCACCTCGCCTGGCGCGATGTCGAGGGAGACGCCGCGCAAGGCTTCGGTTGCACCAAAGTGTTTAACCAAATTGGCCACCACCAAGCCTTGATTGGTCGCGCTCATGGTGCTGCCTTTGTGATGGCGGCACCGCTATTGGCGTCGAAAAAGTGGGTTTTGGACAAATCGAAGGCTGCCCAAATGGCGGCCCCACTGTGCCACCCGGACGGACCATCGATCTCGGCAACCAGATGACTGCCGTCGCCGCATCGCAGGGTGATATTATCGCTGTCGCCATTCGGTTCCACCCGCGTGACGGTCGCGGTGATACCATCGCTGAGGTGCCCGTCAGCGGCCACTGGCTCGGCTGACAGGTGCACATGCTCGGGCCGGACGCCAATGATCACGGACCGGGTCGTCAGCGCGGTTGGCGTAACCTCAAGCGCTGACAAACGGCCACTGGTCTGCCAGTCCTGATGCGCTAAAATGATCGCTGTGTCCGCGACCGAGACGCTTACTGGACATTGGTTCATCGGTGGCTCACCGATGAAATTGGCGACAAAAAGATTGGCTGGCCGGGCATAAAGATCATCTGGCGTACCAACCTGTTGCAGGACCCCGTGATCCATCACGGCAATACGATCGGCCATCGAAATGGCCTCGCTCTGGTCGTGGGTCACCAGGATTGAGGTGAGGGCAGCTGTTTGCTGTAGGCGTTTTATTTCGGTTCGTAACTGCACTTTTTGATCACCGTCCAGATGGCTCAGCGGTTCATCAAACAGGATCAAATCAGGATCACGCACCAGAGCACGGCCAATTGAGATGCGTTGTTGCGCCCCGCCGGATAGCTGATCTACCTTGCGGTCCGCAACGTCTTCGAGGCGCAAGAGAGTGATGATTTCGGATATGCGCTGTGCGGCGATATCCTTCTTGACCCGTCTCACCTTCAGCGGAAAGGCGATGTTTTGCCGCGCGCTGAGGTGGGGATAGAGAGCGTAATCCTCAAACACCATGGCGATATTGCGCGCGCCGGGACTCCGTCCAATAACGCTTGTGGCGTCAAATTTGATGTCACCGGCGCTGACTTCTTCAACACCCGCGACCATTTTCAGGATCGAACTTTTGCCGCAGCCCGAGGGGCCTAACAGCGCCAACATTTCACCATTTGTGCATGTCAGATTGAGGTCTTTGACCGCTTCAACACCGCCGTAGCGTTTCCAGACATTCTGAAAGGTGACGGTTGCCATGTCTGGTTATCCTTTTGCCGTGCTGAACCGTAATGGCGCAGCGCGATAAGGTTTTAAACCTTTTGTTGCGCAAGCGTCATAGACACACTGTTCTTGCAGGTTTTTGCAGGGATACACAGATATTAAATCTTTGTTTTCTTTCAAGAAAATCAAAACAGAATGCCGTTAAATTGTTATGCTGCTATGCAATATTAGCAAGAGTATGGCGGCACTAAATTTAGTTTGTCAATGGAATATTCGTATATACGTTGATTGGGCATTATGTCTGCCGCGCCGGGTAATCTCATCACTCTTTTAAAGCGCTATAAGCGCGATTGAGATGAATGATGATCTGTGTTGGGTGTCACTGTCTCGGCTGGACAGAGCCATCAACCACATCGCCTGTTTCAGCGGCGATATTGTTTGCCG
>JBELLC010000126.1:0-7884 GCA_042088965.1 Nisaea sp.
CCTGGAATTAGCGAATTATTAAAATTAAGCTTTATTTTTTCTACTTGATTAAGGCGAAATCTTGACTCGTCTTCACTTAAAACTGCCCCATGGAAACAGGCATCTAATACATTACAGTAACTAGGTGAAAAAATTAAATTCCCCGCACCAAAATGCGTCCATGAAAAGTCTAACTTGGCATTAATCGGTTGAATGCCACCGAATGTGACATACCCTTTTCCAAATTCAGCCTGCGAGAAATTTACATGACAGTGCTGAAACTTCGCGTTTGTGAAATCAACATCATTATTTCCGAAAACCGTCTTTTGAAAACTCACATAGTAGTCGACCCCATTATTCTCTGGAGGTCGAGCACAGAGAAACTGCGTTTCTTTAAAGCTCACACGATTTGATTGTGACGGTTCTAGACCGTCCTCAAAAACAACACGGGAAAATGAAATTCCACAATTATGAAATTGTGCTCTGGCAAAAGTCACATGATTTGATGTAAATTTTGTTGCGTTAAAACTTGGATTCGATTTGCAAAAAATTGCGCCAGAAAAACTAACCGTCAATCCGCAGAAGTCTGCAAAATCAAAATCGACGCCACCACGGGGAAATTCATACTTACTGAAATCAATACGTTTTATTTGCTTGTTTTTTTCATGATTTTTGCGGGCTAATCGCCCTTTATCAGTATCAGGAAAGCGCTCATTATTGGTTTTTTCCAGCAATTCTGTGTAAAAACTTACACGTGTAAAATCAAGGCTCCCATTCGGGTACTTTTGAACCCAATCATTCCAGACTTTTACGCCTTGTTTCCAGAGTGCAATCGACTCTTCGACACCCAAAATAGAATCGTGATCAATCTCGGCCATATCGTCACCTGTAAATAAGATGACAATTATTTTAAAAAAATATCTTATTATGTCAATACAGTCCTAAACCCCGCGCCATCCCTATGTGGTCAGCGCGGGGGTTTTGGTGATTTTGGCCCGAATGATATCGCCGCTTCGCCCAAGGATATCTCCGCTTAGACTGTGGCGATGGCGTTGGCGGGGGAGCCGACGGCCCCGGGGAGGCGCAACGGTGGGGCGGTCATCAGAAAGCGGGAGCGGCCTTGCGCCCGTAAATGCGCGTTCAGGGCGCTGAGATACCACAGCTCGCCCAAATGAATGCCCAGCTTAAACAGGCAATGGTGATGCAGCGGCAAGAAGGGGTATTCTGTTTCCCCTTCGGCTGCCGGCAGTGGCGGGGTGCCTTCAACAGCATAGTTATCAGCGACCAGGACCGCCAAACCACTTTCCCGGATCCACTCAAGCAGCTTGCCATCGCGGCCGTTCAGCACCGGGAAACCATTTTGCAGGAGGTCCACATCAGGGTCGCCCTGGCCATCCATGACCATTTGTCCAAACCCGCTGTGCAGGCAAACCATATCGCCCTCTTCGACCACCACATTGTCTTTTTCCATGACCCCCATCAAATCGTCATAGCCAACATAATGGCGGGCATCACCGAAATGTGCGTGCAGGTCAATCATCACACCGCGGCCTTGAATGCAGGCCTCTGCCATGTTCTCAACACCAAGACGGCGGGTTTTGGCATTTGGATAACGTTGAAATTCAGCCGCCCCCTCAATCACATCTGGCGCGTCCAGATAGTCATCGGCTTTCCAGCCATTGTAAAAGCAGTTCTCGGCAATGCCGTCGCCATCGGCGTCAAAGCGGGCGCCCACATGGGCAAAACTGTCCCACTGGCTGGAATATTGCAGGCACAGCAGCACCGCATCGTCACAGACCACATCCAAATGGCGTGGATCATCAATCGACAGTGGCAGGTTAAAATTCGCCAGACCGCCGCGTTCGGTGGCGAAATGACGGGGTGGAAAACGTCGCGGGTTCAAATTGCGGCCTCCTGGCAGATCCAGCGGCAAGGACAGGCAAAATCGCTCGCCCGAATGGACGTCAGCCATTGCCGCTTTCACCCGCGCCGGGGTCAGCAGGTTTAACCGGCCCTTTTGATCATCATCCCCAAAATCCCCCCAGTTCGATCCCTCTGGTCGATTTATCCATCGCTTTGTCATTGCCGCCTCCCTGATTTTTTATGTCGGCGATTATTCGGTGCAGCAGGACGATCACGCAAGTCTTTCCTGCATGCGCCAAGAGATGGTGTTTTAAGGCAATACAGACCCGCCAACTGCCGCTATAACCGCCGCCATGACATCCACACATATCACCGCCGGATCGAACCCGCGCCTTGGCATTATCCTGATTCTGGTGGCAACCATTGTGCTGTCTTGCATGGATGCCTTAACCAAAATCCTGGCCGCTGTGTTTGAGCCACCGCAGATATTGGTGGTGCGCTGGGCGGTTTTTTTAACGCTGGCGCTGCTGATGGCAGCACGCGGCGGCGGCATAAAACGGGCCATGCGCAGCAAACGGCCGGTCCTGCAAATCGCCCGGGCGTTGTTACTGGTGGTTGAAATTGGCGTCTTTATCGTCGCCTTTGGGAATTTACAATTGGCCGAAGTGCACGCCATTGGGGCCAGTGCACCACTGCTGATTACCGCCTTATCTGTGCCGTTCTTAAATGAAAAAGTTGGCATTCGGCGCTGGCTATCGGTAGCGGTTGGCTTTTTGGGCGTTGTGATCATCCTTCGCCCCGGTTTTGGGATGGTGAACCCGTATCACTTGGTGACCCTTGGCGGCGTTGTGTTGTGGTCAAGCTATCAAATCATGACCCGCATGGTTGGCCGAGAAGATTCGCCGGAAACCTCAATGTTCTATCTCGGGGCGGTCGGTTTTGTGGTGCTCATTGTGGTCGCACCATTTTTCTGGCGGCCACCGACAGCCAGTGAATGGGCGATGTTGGCACTGGCTGGGGCACTGGGGGCGATTGGCCATTTCCTGATCATCAAAGCCTTGTCGCTGGCGGCCGCAAGCACCTTGCAGCCGTTCACATTCGCCAGCTTTGTCTGGGCAATCGTCCTGGGCTGGCTGGTTTTTGAAGCCTTGCCAGATGCCGCCACTGTGCTCGGTGCCGGGATTATCATTGCCAGCGGTTTATATATTTTCCACCGCGAGCATTATCACCGCCATCGCCCCCTTGCCGAAACGCTTGCAGACGGGCTTAATAAGAAAAAATAACGCACGAGGGAGAACGTCATGAAGAGTTATCGGGTAACAGATTTTAACGGCCCCATCGAAGAACATGAGGGCCCGGTGCCCGAGCCACAGGGCACAGAGGTTCTGATGCGCGTCACCCGCGCCGGAGTTTGTCATTCTGATCTGCATATCTGGGAAGGCTTTTATGACCTTGGGGGCGGCAGCAAAATGTCCTTGGGCGACCGTGGCTTGACCCCGCCGATCACCATGGGCCACGAGATTTTTGGCGAAATTGTGAAAGGCGGCCCAGATGCAGGCGACGTACCCACCGGCGCGGCCCGCCTGATTTATCCGTGGCTTGGCTGTGGCGAATGCCCAACCTGTTTGGCAGACCGGGAAAACCATTGCCTAACGCCGCAATCGCTCGGCGTGTTCCGCCCCGGCGGCTACGCTGAATATTGCATCGTTCCCCATCCCAAGCATTTGATCGACATCGGCGCTATCGACCCAAGCCTTGCCACGCCCTATGCCTGTTCAGGTGTGACCGTTTATTCCGCCCTCATGAAGGCCATGCCGATTGAAAAGGGTGAATGGCTGACCATTATGGGCGCGGGCGGTCTTGGCTTAAACGCAGTGGCGATTGCCCGGGCTTTGGGGATTGAGAATATCCTTTCCTGTGACCTGGATGACGCCAAACTCAGCGCCGCGGCGGAAATCGGCGCTACTGCAACGGTGAATGCGGGGGCCGCAGACGCCCTTGATCAAATCAAAAAGCTAACCGGTGGCGGTCCGCGGGCGGTGGTTGATACGGTCGGCGCTGAGGCAACGGCAAATCTTGGCATTACCGCGCTGGTAAAAGGGGGCCGCTATGTCATCGTCGGTCTTTATGGCGGCGGATTAACCCTGGCCTTACCATCCTTGCCGCTGCGCGCCATCTCGATCATTGGCTCATATGTCGGCAATTTGACTGAGCTTAAAGAACTGATGGACCTGGTGAAAACGGGCAAAGTGCCTGCTATCCCAGTGGCCACGCGCCCGCTGGCAGAAGTTGGCGCGACCTTGGAAGATCTGCGTGCAGGTAAAATTATTGGCCGGGTGGTCCTGACCAACTAGGCAAAGATGATACTGGGCAGACACAGTGGGCAGACACAGTGGGCGGCGGCAGTGGGCAGAGATCGTGGGCGGCGGCAGTGGGCAGAGACAGTGGGCAGAGACAGTGGGCAGCTTTGATGTGATGTCGCCTCTGCCCATCCTTTCGCCCGCGATTGCCGCCTAACCGAGGCGCGGTGGATCAATCTTCGCTTGCGCGCAAACAGCATCGAGCATTGCCGAGAAGTCTTTTTCAGCAAATTCAGTATTGCGATAAATGCCAAGCGCTTGACGCACGGCGGCACCTGCCAAAACCGGCACACCGCCTTTATCTGCGGCATCCACCACCAAGCCAATATCCTTATGCGCCAAGGCAATTTTAAAGCCCGGGTCAATATCGCCTTTCAGCGTCTTGTTTGGCCACGCCGTGGTCAAATGGCCATTGGTGGCTGTGGTGCCGTTAACAATCGCCAATGTTTGGTCGATATCCAGACCAAAGCGGGTGCTCAGCGCAATCGCTTCAGCGTTGATCTGACAGACCCCAATGGCAATAAAGTTATTTACCAATTTGGTCCGGATGCCTGTACCAGGGGCACCGCAATGATGGGTGGTTGATCCCATCGCCTCAAACAAAGGCCGGGCGCGGCCAAAATCATTATCGCTGGCGCCAACCATGAACAAGGCCTCCCCGCGTTCTGCAAAGGCAACCGTCCGGCCAATTGGGGCGTCAGCAAAGCCAAGGCCGCGCTCCAGTAAGGCGGCGTGCAAAGCATCGGTGCTGGCCGGATCAATGGTACTCATATCAATGATTAATGTTCCCGGTGCAGCATGGGCGGCGACCCCATCAGCCCCCAGCACAACAGCCTGCACATCAGGGGAGTTTGGCAGCACCGTGATCACCACATCAACCTGTGCGGCCAGATCAGCAACAGAGTTGGCAGCGGTGGCACCATCGGCGACCAGCGCGGCGATAGCCTCCGAATTAAGGTCAAAAACCGTCAGGGACCCGCCTGTCGTGTGGAGCCATTTTCCCAAATGCCGCGCCAAGGGGGCGCCCATGTCCCCCAATCCAATAAACCCAACCCGTTCCATCATCTGTCCTTTCCAATAAATCCCCGCATCGGCGGTCCGTCAGCCGCATCATCGCTGCAAAAAGCTGTCGCTCACAGTATTTTTCCGCCACTGGCTGGAATTTAGATTGCAGTCATTCGCTGGCGCGGCACGCGCCCTCGGCGACGGCATTGATTTAACTGTCCAAAAGGCTGCTTTTGCCGGGCCGTTAATCCGCCGCTGCCTGCATCGGGTCTGCGGGCCGGGCCATCAGCCCCGTCGCGGGTACGATTTCGCGGAAGTAGCCGGCGATGCCGCGTTCGCGCCGCCATTGTCTCGGATGGCCAAGGGATACTTCTTCAAAGCGGCAGCCGTCACGGTCATCGGTGCGGCGAATATGTAAATGCCCACTGACCACCACGTCGGCGCGGAACTGGCGATGCCAGTCCTCTGTTGCGCGGGTCCCACACCAGGGCGCAAAGCGCGGTGCACGCGGCAAATACACTAAATCTTGGCGCAGCGGCCAATGGTTGATCAGAATGGTTCGGCAGTTTGGGTCAAGCGCCTCTAAGCGTTTCTGGGTGATTGCCAAACGGTCCGCGCACCAGG
The DNA here is from genome assembly GCA_042088965.1 of Nisaea sp. GTDB lineage: Bacteria > Pseudomonadota > Alphaproteobacteria > Thalassobaculales > Thalassobaculaceae > TMED26. The sequence goes on from JBELLC010000126.1 coordinate 5,832, forward strand.
CCTGACGGCTGGCGAAGGGCTCCGGCGAGAGGTAAATCTCATCGCTACAGGCGGCCCGTTGTTCCGCCGCCCAGGCCCGCACCTGATCCAACCCCACATTATCTGGCCGGAAAGAGTAGTCATAAAGCAAAAACATCGGCACCAGGATGAGCCCCGCCCCGTCATCTATCTGGCGATCCCTCTGGCCGGCGGCCTGTGGCGGCCAATGTGGATAGGGGTCTTCCGGGGTGATCACCTGATAACGCCGCGCCATCGCAACCAAATGGCGATAGCGGGAAAGCCCACGTAAGGGCGGATGGCCAGCACGCTGGACTGACCATAGCTCATGATTGCCTGGCACCCAGATCACGCGCTGAAAGCGCTCGGTAAAAACCTGAAACGCCATTTCTAAATGGTCATCACGCTCAGCAATATCACCGCATAGAATCAGCCAATCATCGCCATAATCTGGCACATCAGCCAAAGCGGCGCGGTTAATCGGGTTGGCGAGGTGCAGGTCGCTGATGGCAAGAAGGCGCATCCAGCGACCATAAGCACAGATTTTCGGCAATCAAGCAGATTTAGACAAACAGCCGCTCATTTTCCATACCCTTGTAGAGATCGGCCACAAACTCGCCATAGCCATTAAACAGGCGTGTTGGCACCCGCTCATCATTCCCCAGCAGGCGCTCGGTTGCTTGGCTCCAGCGGGCATGCGGTACGTCAGGGTTTACGTTTGCCCAAAAGCCATATTCTTGTCCCGCCAGATTTTCCCAAAATGACATGGGTCGTGTCTTGCTAAAGGTGACGCGGACGATCGATTTAATTTGCTTAAAGCCATATTTCCACGGGGCCACCAGCCGCAAGGGAGCGCCATTTTGTTTTGGCATCGGTTGGCCATAAATACCTGTCGCCATGAAACTCAATTCATTCATGGCCTCGGCCATGGTCAGACCTTCCACATACGGCCACGGGTACCAATGCTGTTTTTGACCCGGCGCGACCTTGGGATCCATGAAGGTTTGCATGGTGACGTATTTGGCAGTGGACAGCGGCCGCGCAAGATTGATCAGATGGCTCATTTGAAAGCCACTCCAGGGCACAGTCATGGCCCATGCCTCAACGCAGCGGTGGCGGTAAACCCGCTCCTCCAACGGCATTTTAGCCAGAAGGTCATCAATGCCAATGGTCTGATTTTTTTCAACTTCACCATCAAACGTCACCGTCCACGGTCGTAGCTTTAACGCCTGCGCGGTGGCGCTAATCTGTTTGTGTGAACCGAATTCATAGAAATTATTATACGTCGTGGCATCAACCTTGTCGGTCAGCGCCCGCTCGACCGTGTAGCGGGTATTGCGGCCAACCGGATAGAGTCCAGCGGATGGATCAACTTCCGGAACGGCAGCAAACGCCCTGCTTGCGCTACCGCCAAGGATTGGGCCAGCCGCCAGCGCGGCAAGGAATTTCCGTCGGTTCCAGTAAAGGTGCTCTGGCACGGCCGCGGACTCAGGTAATTCCCAACCGCGTTTTATCTTGATCAACATCTCGCTGCTCCATCAGCAATCATCGGATGGACCTAAGATGGTTCGCAGAGGCCTCCTGTTCAAATCAAATCCGCGCGAGATCGCCATGAAGGCGTTTTTTAGGCGCCAATGTAGGCTTGCCGCGCCTCAACAACTGCGGCCCGCTCTCGCCCTTGCAGCTCTGCCATATGGTCAAATTGACGCCTAAAAAAGCCAACACCCTGGCTTAAGGCCCAAATCTCAATAATCAGTTGATGCATTTCTGCCGCCGGGATAAAGGCCGTAAACACATCCCAGCCAGACCAACCAGGTTTCATCTCATAGCCCAGGACTTGCCCACGATGCCCGGAGATCAGGCGTTGCATGCGGGCGGTTGCGGTTATCGGTGTAGATATCTCCACCCGTTCAATCGGCTCCAGCAAAACCGAGCCGCATTTTGCAATGCCCTCGCTCATCGCCAAACGACCCGCCATGCGAAAAGCCATCTCAGAACTATCAACGCTATGATGACTCCCGTCTGTTAAGGTGACAGCAATATCAACGACAGGGAA
>JBELLC010000009.1:0-36299 GCA_042088965.1 Nisaea sp.
ATGATATGAGAGTTGGTGCGGGTACTCCGCAATGAACCAGCCCCTGGGCACCACACTTTGATTTTTCCTTGATATATCTACATAATTGCCGCGTGAAGCTGTTCCACGCTTTCGCAGCGTGTGGAACACCGCGCCCTTGAAATCGCGCCTGTCTTCGCCTGATCTAGATATTGCAGAATGAGCGTTTTGGCACTTCCGGGTAGCGGATCGGATGTAAGGCTCTGTATTCATTTGATGCTCGGATTTGCCGGCGCTTGGCAAGCCAATCGGCGCGTTTCTTTAAAAAAGGCCAGCTTAAACCAATGATCCAGCCACCGAGAAACACCACGAATATAGTGTCAAAATCTACCAAGTAGGATGTCAGTCCGCAACGCGGGAGCGTGATCTGGCAACAACCTGCGCTTCGGCGGGCTGATGATGGACTGGCGCGGTTGAGACCATTGCTTACGCGCAATCCACCACCAAAGCCTCATAGACGGAGACTTAAGACGGATATAATATTTATGAGGTAGTGCGATAGATATAGAGCGAGGTAATGATGTCGGAGATTACTACGCAAATGTTGATCATGAGCGATGCCGATATCGCGTCGCGCAAAGCCATCGCTGGCGACGATCACATCCTCAATTACTACATTGCAAAGACAGGCGAAACCACGCCGCAATTTACGGAGCCAAGTCCCGGTGCATCAGATTGGGAACTGACCACCATGCGCGAGACGGCTGCAAATGTCAGCATTCATACCAACCTAAAATTGGTTGAACAAGCCTCACCGACAAATGCTGATTTTTACCTTTATATCCATGGCAGTGAAAATAATTACGCGCTTTACGGTGATAACTCGGGTGCCAGTATCGGCACCGTTACCATGACCGCAACGTCTGTGCCGTCGGCAAGTGGTCACTATATGACAGAAGCAGCCTGGAAAGGTGTGTTTGTGCACGAGATCGGCCATCTTGTGGGGCTTGAACATCCTTTTGATACCGATGATGGAGATGGGGTTGATAGCAGTGCCACCGAATTTCCGGGGGTGACGGCGATGGGGTGGAACAATTCGTGGGACCCAGAGGACTTTTTGCCCCTTGATGTTCAAAGCTTGCAGGAGATTTGGGGCACAGCCGCGACAGCAGATGCAAATAATTTAACAGGTGATCGTTTTAGCAACAGCTTTAGCGGCGGTGCCGGTGCCGACACACTCAGTGGTGGGGCCGGTGATGACCTTATCTATGGCAATCTTGATGAAGATCGGATTGTCGGCGGCGACGGCTTTGATACATTATTTGGCGGCCAGCAAGCGGATCTTGTCTTTGGGCTGGCCGATGCAGATGCTGTTTATGGCAACAGGGAAAATGATACGCTGTATGGGGGGCCTGGTGATGATCAGCTGTTTGGTGGTCAAGACGATGATGTGGTTTATGGTGAAACGGGCGACGACCGGATCGACGGTAATCGCGGCAATGACACCTTGTTTGGCGGCGATGGTGGAGATCGCTTTGTGATTTCCAAGGGCCAAGATGTGGTCGCGGATTTCTCGGTTGTCGAGGACCGTATCGAAACCGCAGATGCCTTCAATGCAATTTATCAAGCTGTCTCCGGCGCAAATCTTGTTTTGACCGACAGCGATGGCGATATGCTGACCCTGATCGGCGTTACCGCCACATTAGATGAAAGCTATTTTGTTTAAGATTTCGGGGCTATGCTTTCTGCCCATCATCTCCTCTCCGGCTGGAATACTGTGAAAATCATGAATGACAAGATCTCTCAACAAGATGCCTTGCGGGCGCGTTATGGTGCGGCCATGCCAGTGGCGGGGCCTTGGAATGACCACCTGTCCCTGCTGTTGTCGCATCGGTCGGTGCGGGCCTATGCGCCAGATCCTCTGCCAGCAGGTACATTGGAAACCTTGGTTGCCGCAGGCCAGTCAGCGGCCACCAGTTCAAACCTACAAGTTTGGTCTGTCGTGGCTATTACCGATCCTGTGAAGAAAGCGAAATTGGCGGAATACGCCGGTGGGCAAAAGCATATTGAGCAATGCCCGTTGTTTTTGATTTGGGTCGCGGATCTCGCACGCAATCAACGTGTTGGCGCGGAAGCTGGCATTGAAATGGAAAGTGCGGCTTACTTGGAGACATTTTTGGTGGCCGCAATTGATGCGGCGTTGGCGGCACAGAACGCTGTCATTGCGGCGGAATCCCTTGATTTATCGACGGTTTACATTGGTGCGATGCGAAATCAGCCGGAAGCGGTTGCCGAGATGCTTGGGTTGCCGCTGGGCACGATGGCGGTCTTTGGCCTTTGTGTTGGTTATGCTGCTGACGGTGCTGAAGGCGAGGTTAAACCCCGTCTGCCCCAGCCCGCCGTGTTATTTCAGGAGCGTTATGGGGTCGCCGATGAAGCAGCCCTTCGGGCGGCCTATGATGAGGAGATGGGGGCATTTTCGCGCCGTCAGAACATGGTAAGTGAGAGTTGGAGCGGTCGTGTGCGCGAGCGTATGGGGCCGCTGGCATCTATGAAGGGCCGTGATCGTCTCAAGGAAATTGTCCGAAAATTAGGCTTCCCCTTGCGCTGAAAAACCATTTTTGCTTGATGCGATGTTAGCGCCCGATGGCCACGGAGAGCATGTATAACGGCATGTGGGCCTTGCGGTCGATGGGGTCGTAATAAGCGTCAGCCCGTGTGAAAAGTCCCTGATTTTCAAGGGGCCTGACACGGCTGCCGGAATCAATCAGAAAGCACGTGCCCTCGCTCATTTTTGTGATCGCAGTCATATACATATCGCTGCCAGAACTGATCGCGTCGACTAGGTCATTGCGGTCTATACAGCCCAAGGTGGTCTCCACAGTCCGCTTGATGTCGGCAGCATTTACCTGCCCTGAAAAGGACAAGGTCATGAGGATGAGGGCTAAAAAATACTTCATTTGAGTATTTTAACACAACTAAGCAGGGTTTGTTAAAATTTTTATAAACCTATGAGGGTTTTTTAGCGCGGCCATATAATCAGGGCCGTGGCATGTTTGCCGCGATCCAAGGCCTGCTGTGCCGCGTATTACCCATATGACATTACGAGCCCCTTTCTTTGCTGCCAGCGTTTCTGTTGGCCTTTCCGCCAGTATCGCAATGACGGGATTGGCCCATGCAGGCGCGTCAGTGCAGGTCTTCTTGGCCAAACAGCAATGGCAAACGCGCCTGCTCGTTTTAAATGCAGCGACAGCTCACAGTGCGCTGATCGAAAGTCAAAAAGTCGCCTTGGCGGGCCATGACAGGGGGATCTGTGAGCGTCACATACGGTTGCTGACGATCACCGATCAGGCTGTTTATTTTGAGGGGGTGGCGGTGAATTTGGCGGTAGCGGATTTACGACAGCATTTGCAACTCGTTGGCGCGGTTGTGCTGCTGATTGGCAAAGATGGCAGCATTAAGCGGCGTCGCAGCGCGGCAATATCCGCCCAGGATTTGTTTATGATCATTGATGGTATGGCAATGCGGCAGGCAGAAATGCGCGCCAGCGATGATAGATGTGAAGGATAATTGGTGATGACCCTGGCTTTTGATGACAACATTGAGGCAACAGTGCCGAGTGGCAATACGTGGCGGCCGTCGCGGGCAGCGGCCTTGCAGCGGTTAACGGCTTTTCTGCCCTTGGCCGGTAAGGTTTATGCAAGTCGCCGGAACTTTGATCTTGGACCGGGTCACCATCAACACGTGTCAGCCCTGTCACCCTGGATTCGGCATCGTCTTGTATTGGAATCAGAGGTGGCGGCGGCTGTATTGGCGCGGCATCGTTTTCAAGCGGCGGAGAAATTCATCCAAGAAGTTTGCTGGCGCAGCTATTGGAAAGGCTGGTTGGAATTGCGGCCATCGGTCTGGGATGACTATCGTCACCACTTGGGCAGACAGGTCGCCGCCCTTCAAAAAGATGGTCATCTTAAGCAACGCTATCAAAATGCTTTGGCTGGCGAAACCGGCATTGACTGCTTTGATGCTTGGGCCCATGAGCTGACAACGACGGGGTATTTGCACAACCATGCGCGCATGTGGTTCGCCAGCATCTGGATTTTTAACCTTGGTCTGCCATGGGAGTTGGGGGCTGACTTCTTTTTAGGTCATCTGCTGGACGGCGATGCCGCGTCAAATACGCTATCTTGGCGCTGGGTTGCAGGTCTGCAAACAGCGGGTAAGGAATATCGGGCAACGGCGGCCAATATTCAGACATTCACCGATGGACGGTTTGATCCCACAGGGCAATTGACACAGCGGGCGACGGCACCAGAATTCACCCCGCCCCCCGCGATTGGGACAGTGCCCCAAGCAGGCAATATTGACCCTGCTGGCCGAACCGGGCTTTTGATCAGCGATGATGATCTGGGTTTACATGATTTGGCGTTGCCTGGAGATCCTGGCGATGGGCCAAGTTGGCAGACGGTTCTGGCGCTTAACAGCAGCGGCTATCGCTCGCCTCTCAAAACGGCTGATCAGGTGCGTGATTTCACGACCGCAGCGATCGGCGACGCGCTGACAGGAATGGGTATAAAAAACACCATGCCGACGACCGTTCAGACCGATTTTGATTGTCAGACGGTGCTGGCCTGGGCGCGGCAGCATAGGCTGTCGCAAGTGGTGTGGTTAACCCCCACCACCGGGCCAACGCAGGATCGCTTGGCAAACCTTGCAGCAGAGCTTGCAGCGCAAGGCTGTCAGCTCGTGCGGCACTTTCGGCCGTGGGATCGGCGGGCTTGGCCGCATGCGACGCACGGATTTTTCCGTTTTAAAAAGACCATACCAAGCTTGCTTGAGGCGGTTTCAGGGTAAGCGTCTAACCGTTGCCTCCCCTGCTGTTAGAGGGCCGGTTCTGCTTGGCGATCACGCACAAAGGGGTAAATCAAGGATTTGTCCTGTGTCGGCTGAGCATCTGAAAAGGCCGCAATTGCCTCATAGGCTTGGGCGATGGTTGCCCCAGGGCAGCCCTCCTCAGCAGCCCCCTCAACAAATAAGCTCAGGTCCTTTTTAATGATATGTGCCTCGGCGCCCGTGCCGTCATATCGGCCGTTGGCGATATGCTGGGGAAAGACATTCATGGTGCCAAAGCTTTGCCCGGAACTGACGTTAATCACCTCGAGCATCTGGTGCATATCGAGGCCGCCGCGCTCGCCATAGGCAAGACCTTCGGAAATAACCACCAGTGAGGCGATATACAGCGCATTATTCGTGACTTTCATGCGTTGGCCCTGGCCGGGCTCTTGGCCGACATGAAAAATATTGGCCGCATACCCTTCGATCAGCGGGCGGGCCGCTGTTAAAGCGGCGGTTGTGCCGCTGACCATAGAACTTAAGCTGGCTTCTTTGGCGCGCAAAGGCAGGCCTGAAACAGGCGCATCCAGATAATCAAACCCTGCTGCCGCCAGGATGGCGGCATTCCCGCGCGCGGCATCTTCGCCAATGGTGCAGGCATCAACAATAATCTTTCCGCTATGGCCGCTGGCAGCAATCTCTTCGACCACAGCCCGATTAATGGCAACTGTCGGCAATGACAAGGCAAGCACGTCAGCGCGCCGCACCACTTCGCCGACAGATTGGGCAATCTCTGCGCCTGTGGGCGCGCGTTCGGCTGTCCCCGCGGCATCATAAACGATCATCGCATGGCCTTTGGCGCGGATATTTGCAGCCATCGGTTGGCCCATATTGCCAAGGCCAATAAAGCCCAAAATCTTCTCAGACATAGTGGTTCTCCCCCCCTCCCGTTTTTTATGACTTTTTGTTTACAAGCTTCAGGCGTTGGTCACAATGGCTCACAAGCGCTGGCGGGAAATTAAAGCGCGTCCATATCTGTCAATATCTGGGTATCGAGGTAAAGCTGTGGTTGGCGGGCGTCGCCTGCGGCACGAATATTGCGGACGATAATGTTTAAGGGGCGATCATTGTCGATGATATCAGCGACCCAAACGGCATGTTTGGCTGGCACATAGCCGAGCATTTGATCGTCATATAACAGCTTTACAGCAGCGCCATCATAGGGGTTGTCCGCTTCACGTTGAAATTGAAGCTTGGCGCCAATGGTCACTTTTTCAGCCGCATCTTGTCGGCTTGGCACCATTGTTATTCCCGCGATATATGACGGATAAATGCCCATGCACGTAAAAATAGCAAAACAAATCTCGCTTGTCTAACCGCCGTTTGGTATGCCGCTATTCATGCCAACAATGATTGTCTTATGTGCCTGTCTGGCTGCGACCTGTCGCTGCATCCCCCTTGGCCAATGGCATTGCGGTTGGTAGATTTCGCAAAAGGCAATGCTAAGGGAGAGAAATAATGTCTGATCGCGTTGACGTAGTTGTTGTTGGAGCCGGGTTTGCTGGCATGTATTTATTGTATCGTCTGCGCCAGATGGGCCTAACCGCCCTCGCTGTTGAAGCAGGCGACGGCGTTGGTGGTACCTGGTATTGGAACCGATATCCAGGCGCGCGCTGCGACATTGAAAGCTTGCAATACTCCTATCAATTTGACCCCGAATTGCAGCAAGAATGGTCCTGGTCAGAGCGATTTTCAGCACAACCAGAGCTCCTGACCTATGCAAATCACGTTGCTGACCGCCATGATCTGCGCCGCGATATCCGTTTTAATTGGCGGGTGAAAAAGGCTGAATATGGCAGTGATGGCGATTGGTGTTTAACGGCCGAAGATGGCCGCACAGTGCGCGGTCGCTTCTGCGTTATGGCGACAGGCTGTTTGTCGGTGCCGCATTGGCCAAAGATTGATGGTTTGTCCGATTTTGGGGGCGAGACCTTGCACACCGCCCTATGGCCGCATCATAAGGTTGATTTCAAAGGCTTGCGTGTGGCGGTTATTGGTACAGGCTCCTCAGCGGTTCAATCCTTGCCGCATATCGCCAGTGAAGCGGCTCAAGTCACGGTTTTTCAGCGAACCGCAAATTACTCGATCCCAGCGCATAACGGGCCGATGGATAAGGCGCGCGAGCAAGAATTTAAAGCTGACTATGACCGAATCCGTGCGGCGGCCAAACAAACCCCGCCAGGTATTTTGGCTGAGTATGGTAGCGCCTCGCTTGCGGACTCAGATGTCGATGATTATACAAATAGCTTGGAGAAGCGATGGCAAGCAGGTGGCCTGACTTTCCTAGCCGATTACGCTGATGTCTTGCTTGATCCGGAGGCCAATGCCCGGGCAGCAGATTTTGTCCGCAATAAGATTCGAGCTGTTGTGAAAGACCCTGCGACGGCGGAAACCCTCTGTCCAAAAAATATTATTGGCGGCAAGCGGCTCTGCCTCGATAGCCATTATTTTGAAACCTACAACCGTGATAATGTCAGCTTGGTTGACCTGCGATCGACGCCAATTGATGAAATCACCGCCAAGGGTATTTCTTGGGCGGCGCAACATCGTGAGTTTGATGTCATTGTGGTGGCAACAGGCTTTGATGCCATGACAGGGGCATTGCGGAATATTGATATCCGCGGCACTGCCGACGATAGTCTAAGCGAGCGTTGGGCAGATGGGCCAAGCAGTTATCTTGGCTTGGCGATGGCAGATTTTCCAAACCTGTTCACCGTGACGGGCCCAGGCAGTCCCTCTGTCTTTACCAATATGCTGCCAACGATCGAACAGCATGTGGAATGGATCACTGATTGTATCGGTTTCATGAATGAGCGGAATTTGACCCGCATTGAGGCCAGTGCAGCGGCTGAAAAAGAATGGTGGGATCATGTCCAGGATGTGGCCGCAGTTGGCCTGAAAGCTAGCACAGAAAGCTGGTATATGGGTGCAAATGTGGCCGGCAAGGCACGCGTCTTCATGCCATATTTTGGTGGCTTTCCTGAATACTGTCGGCGTTGTGAAGCTGTCGCAAATGATGATTATGCAGGTTTTGAATTTGCCTAAAGGGGCACCACGGGCGGCCTGATGGGGTCGCCCGTGCCGTGTAAATCTGCGGATGACCCCGATGCGCGGTTGATTAGCGGGCGTTAATCCGATCACGCTGCGCCAACAAGGCGCGGGCACGGTCGGCAATCGGGATATCAATCATTTTACCTTGATACGCGACGGCCCCTTCACCGCGTGCCAAGGCGGCGTCATAGACAGCAATGAGGGCTTCAGCCGCGTTGATTTCAGCCTCGGTGGGGGCAAATTCCGCGTTTAAAATGGCCACCTGTGCCGGGTGGATGCATGAGCCACCATCAAAGCCTAACGCGCGGGCGCGGGCAATATCCGTGCGGTATTGTGCCAGATCAGAGAAATTAGCAATCGAGCCGGGGTAACCGTGGGCCATGATTCCCGCCTCGCGAGCCGCAAGTTGGACCTGCTGCATGCAGCCAATGAGGTCTTGCGAGAGGGTTGCCGGCATGGCCAGCATATGGGCGAAATCTTCGCCGCCAATGGTGATGGAACGGTTGCGTGTGCTGGCTTTAGCAATCTCGCGCGCATTTAAGAAACCTTTGGCGGTTTCCACCTGCAACATGAAGCAGGTATGCCCTAGGGGCAGGCCCCGCTCCAGTTCAAGCTCAGCAATCACTTCTTCCAAAAAAACAATATGATCAGCAGATTCTACTTTTGGAATCACGATGCCCATCACGTCAGGGCCGACGGCGGCTTCCAAATCGGGCACGGCCAACCGCCATGGCCGATTAATCCGCACCAAGACATCAGCGCCTGCTTGACCAACAATTGCCGCCACCGAAGGCACAAGGGAACGGGCGCGGGCTTTTTCGGCAGGCGCAACAGCGTCCTCTAAATCAATTTTAATGGCATCTGCACCGCGTGTATGAGCCTTGGCAACAAATCGCTCAGAGGTGGCGGGAATAAACAGCATTGAACGCCATAACGGCATTGGGCTCGGGTTAGTCATGGCTTAAATCACTCCTTCAAGGGTCAATGCAGCCAGGTCATCGGCATGAAGGCCGATGGCACCATAGATATCGCTATTATGTTGCCCTAAATCAGGGGCTGGTGTGCGGATCGCGGCAGGGGTTTCAGAAAGACGGGGAACCACATTATGCATTGGTGTGCCATCCATTTCATCATCTGGCAACTCGACAATAATGGCGCGGTCCTCAATATAAGGGTGGTCCATCAGTTGGGAGACATCAGCAACAGGGCCAACAGTCACATCAGCTGCTTCAAAAATTTCTAAGAGATCGCTTTGGCTATGGGCGGCCATAAAAGCGGCCACAATTGGGTCAAGGTCAGCGTTATTGGCAACCCGATCAGAATTACTCTTAAAGCGCGGATCATCAATTAATTCAGGCTGGCCAATAGCCTTAAAGAGCCGTGCCGCCATGGCTTGCATGGAGGCGGACAAGGCGACAAAGCGGCCATCTTTTGTCGCATAGACATTACGCGGTGCCGTCTGATTAGAGAGCGAGCCTGTCCGCTCTGGCACATGCCCTGTCAGTTTGTAATTTGCAGCGTTTGGGCCGAGGATAGAATGAATTGGGTCGAAGATAGGCAGGTCGATGATTTGCCCTTTGCCGCCGCTAACCTCGATTGTCCGTGTCGCCACCATAACCGCAAAGGCACCATACAGCCCGGCAATATTATCAGCCAGCGCCAGCGGCGGCAGGACCGGCGGCCGGTCAGCAAACCCGTTGGCTGTTGCATAGCCGCTCATGGCTTCGATCAAACTGCCAAAGCCCGGTTTATGTTTATAGAGGCCGGTTTGACCCCAGCCTGATACCCGCACAATAATGAGATTTGGTTGTCGTTGGTGCAAGTGTTCGGGGCCAAGGCCCCATGCTTCCATCGTGCCCGGTTTGAAGTTTTCAACGATGACATTTGCTGTTGCCACCAGATCAAGGAAAACCTCACGGCCCCGTTCGGTGCGCAGATCTAAGGTGACGCTTTTTTTATTGCGGCAATAGACTTTCCAATGGGTACTGACGCCCTTGGTTTTCCAGTTGCGGAGGTCATCGCCGACGCCGGGGCGCTCGATTTTAATCACTTCGGCACCATGGTCTGCCATCACATGGGTAATGGCATTGCCAGCGACCAGGCGTGACAGATCAAGGATCCGAATACCGCCAAGCGCGGCGGGTGCATCAGGTTGATAGTCAAGGTGGACAGTCATTAAAACGCTTTCTCAGAAATCTTACAGATCACCGCCAACGGCGCGGGTAAAAATTTGTCGGTAGTCAGCGGCTGAAAAGGCAATTGGATTTGTCGCCGCTGAGGGGTCAACAGCGGCCATTTCACCGATAAGGTCAGCTTGTACAAGATCAATCCCAAGGTCAGCTAACTGATGGGGGATTGCAAGTGTTTGGCGGATCTCTAAAACCCAATCAATAACAGCGGTTGCAGAGGGCAAAGCTAAACATCCTGCAAGATAGCGAAGAGGGCCCTCAATCTGTGGCCGGTTGGCTGTCAGCACATAAGGCATGACCACAGCGTTCAGCATGCCGTGATGGGCGTCATACAGTGCGCCAAGCGGATGGGCGAGGGCATGCATGGCCCCAAGCCCCCGTTGAAAAGCCGTCGCCCCCATGGTCGACGCTGTCAGCATTTCTACACGGGCGTCCATATCGGTGCCGTCAGCATAGGCGCGGGGCAGCCATTCCTTGACCAGCCGAATCCCCTCAACGGCGATGCCTCGGGCCATTGGATGATACCCAGGCGCACAGAAGGCTTCCAGGTTATGCGATAAAGCATCCATCCCTGTTGCTGCTGTCAGCGCGCCAGGGAGGCCGATCGTTAGCGCTGGATCAGCGATGACAATGGCAGGCAGCAGGCGAGGATGAAAGATGATCCGTTTAACCTGGTGATCTGTATCTGTGATGACAGAAGCACGGCCAACCTCGGACCCCGTGCCGGCGGTGGTTGGCACCGCAATAATGGGATGAATCGCTGCGGTATCGGCGCGCCGCCAATTGTCGCCAATGTCCTCAAGATCAAACAGCTGGCAGCTCTGGCCTGCGATCAAAGCAATCGCCTTGCCCGCATCAAGGGCGCTGCCGCCGCCAAAGGCGATCACGCCATCATGGCCATTGGCCCGGAAACAGGCGGCGCCATCAGCAACGTTTTGACCTGTGGGGTTACCTTTAATATCACTAAAAACGTCTGCTTTTAGGCCATTTTCATGGCAAATTGACAGCGCTTCGGAGATCATTGCTCGCGGCCGCAGACCCGGATCGGTGACAATTAACGGCCGGCTAATGCCAAGATCGTGGCACGCTGCTGCTAATTCTTTGAGGCGACCGCTGCCGAAGCGAATGGTGGTCGGATAATTCCAATTTCCCTGACGTGTCATGGTACCCTTATCGTCTGCAAAGGAGGTTGATTCTTCGCCCCATGTTGGGCTGTCCGGGCCGCTAAAACCAGGGTTATTTTTGCTGCAACAAATAACGGGTGACGGTGTTTAAGGTTTCAACTTTGCCTTTAAGGCCTCACAAACCTGATCAATGACGGTGGTCCAGTCGCCGAACTCAGGTTGCCAGAAAAGCTGCATGTCGGGATACAAGGGCGACTGCCCCGTCGCGCCTGCCCAGCGCCATTCTGCACTCAGGCTCAATAAGGTCCAAACGGGCTTACCCAAAGCTCCGGCTAAATGTGCAACAGAGGAATCAACGCTGATCACAAGATCCAATTGCGCCAAAACATCGGCGGTATCAGCAAAATCCTTGAGGTGTTGGGAGAGATCAATGAGCGGGGTTTTTTGAGGATTAAAAGATGCTGCCTGTTGGCCAACTTGCAGGCTGTAAAAATCAATTCCATTGATCGCTAACAGCGGCGCGAATTGCTCGACCGCAATAGACCGTGCCCAATCGTTTTCATGCAGCGGATTACCAGCCCAACAAAGGCCAACGCGCAGACGGCCTGTATCGGCTAAACGATGGCCGTCCTGGGGGGCGAATAAGTAAGGCCGATCACTGTTCATTTGGGCATCGTTGAGCCCGAGTTTAAGCGGCACGCTCATCATGAGTTCTGCATAGTCAAATTCCGTTATGCGGCGGCCAATAACCGCTGTGACGCCCGGTGCAGAACGCAGGATCCGCCATAGATTGGGCTCGCATGAGATGGTTACATGGGCACCGCGGTCCGCTAATACCTGTGCAAAACGGCTGAACTGAATGACATCACCTGCACCTTGTTCGGCCACCAAAAGAAATTTTTTCCCGGCGACAGCCTGGCCTTGCCAAACCGGGATGCCAATGGCCGCCATTTCCTGCTCAAAGGTTCGGCGTGAGCCGCGGGTTTCGTACAAACACAAACCTTTTTGCAAATGCCCTTTACACAAATACAAAAGTCCCAGCTGTGTCTGAATAGCATCCTGCTCTACCGCCATTAAGCTACAGCGCGTGAGCAAGGTAATGGATTTGTCGATCTGCGAGAGAAATGCACATACTTTACTATAATTGGCATAAAGCGGCCAATATTCTGGCCGACTAATGATGGCTTTGCGGGCAAGCTTATCAGCTGAAATCAGGTCATGTTTACGCTGTTTAACCTGTGCAGCCAGACTGAGGCTGCGGGATAATAACGGTCGAGCGCCAATAAGTTCGCCAATAATTTGATCAGCTTTGTCAATCTCGCCCGCCCGCATAAGCCGGTCGACAAATTTCATAACATCGCTGGTCGCGACAGGTTTTGGTGCACTATTCACAACGTTTTTTGCATTATTGACCGAATTTTAGGCGCTAGGACGGTTCTCTTAGTGCCATGTAAAAGCTCAAGAACAATGGCTCGACGATATAAAATAACAATGATTGTTGCCCAACGCCAATCATCGATAACGCCGGCATTCCTGATCTTAGCTGTGCATTTGGGATAATCTCTTCCAATGAGTCTTTATCAAGCCGAATCAGCGCCCGATAATATGGAAGCTTTCCTGGCTGATCAACTACGGCGTCAGACACGCTTTGCAGCGTTGCGGCAATGGGGTGGGTGAAACGTTGATTGAAAGACGTGAGACGCACTTGCACGTTTGTGACGTTGCTGAGGTTATCAATATCCCGTTGTTTGATTTGTGCTTCGACAATGAAATTATCATCATCTGGCACCAATTTCATGATGACTTCACCACGGCGAATGAAACCGCCGACAGTTGAAAGGGTCGAGTTAAGGATCCGTCCAGAGCGCGGTGCTTTAATCTCTAACTTTTGCTCGCGGGCGCGGGTCACCGACAAGCGTTCTTCCAGCTCTCTAATGGTCGCCTCACGCTCTGTGATCTGCCGTAACGCTTCACTTTCGGTGCGCTTTTGGATGTTGATAATTTGCAGCTGGACGTTATTGATTTGTTCCTGAAAGCGGGCTATCTGGCCGGTTAATCTGCTCATCGTCGCGTCGAGATTGGACTGCGCACGCTCCAGGCCCCGCAGCCGTGATTTCCGCTCTAAGCCCTTATCGAACAGTATTTGGACGTCTTCGAGTTCTTTTTGGATCAGCACTTTTTGCTGTCGTCGGGCAACAAGCTCCTCAGATGCGGCGCTGATTTGGATTTCCAATTGGTCCATATTGCTGAGTTGTAAATTCACAAGACCATCCAGGCTCTGTCGACGCGCGGCCAACAGTTTCTGCTCCTCTTCAAACAAGGTTTGGGTTTCCGCATCAAACGTTGTTTGGTCGATCTCTTCCGGTAGCCGGATTGTTGTGTCACCGGTTAATTCGGCTTGCCAGCGGCTATTCTTGATCTTTTCTTCGATCAGCTTGTTACTCAACAGTGTCACTTGTGCGCCAACCGTTGTGTTATCAAGCCGGACTAAGACTTGGCCTTTTTCAACCGTATCGCCATCACGTACGAAGATCTCAGAGATTACCCCATCTTCGTCGTGCTGAATTTTTTTAATCTGGCTGTCGACCATTAATACACCGGGCGCCATAATCGCGCTGGATAATGGCGCTAAACTGGCCCAGCCCCCCAAGACAACAAAAAACAGAAAGATGATGGTATAGCCAAAAACGGATGCCCGCTGCCATTTTGGTTTTGCCTGCACGCTGATTTGCTCAAAAGGGTCGCTGTTCAGCGCCAGCGGTGTTGGGCTATCGCGCTCTATTAAGCTCATGACGCGCTCTCACTGGTACCCGTGTTGTTGGCGGCGGCGACACGATCCGTTGCAGGTTCTGTCTGCGCGGCGTCTGATGCTGAGGATTTTGGTCCAGTAACTTCTTTCTGGTCCTTTTGGGCGATGGGCACGATGACATTGTCGCGATTTGTGAAATTCTGCACTGTGCCGCCGGATAAGATCAGGACTTTATCGACGAATTGCAAAATATTGGGACGGTGGGCGATGACCATAACAATACAGTTGCGTTCTTTTGCATCAAGAATAGCTTTGTTCAGGGCCTTTTCGCCTTCGCTGTCGAGATGGGCGTTGGGCTCGTCTAATACCAGCAAATGGGGATTGCCAAACAGCGCCCTTGCAAGACCAACACGCTGGCGTTGGCCACCAGAAAGCAGTGAGCCTTGGTCCCCAACGTCGGTATCAAAGCCGTTCGGTAGGTTTTGAATGACAGTATCCACCCCCGCCATTTGGGCGGCGTCGATGATATCCTTTGAAGATGCCGTTTCCTGAAGGCGCGCAATATTTTCCGCAACAGTGCCGTCAAGGAGTTCCACATTCTGTGGCAGATAACCCACATGTTGGCCAAGGTTTTCAGAGGGCCATGCATACACATCGCTGCCGGCAAGCCGAACAACCCCATTGGTTGGTTTTATCAAACCAATGATAATCGACGCCAAAGTTGTCTTGCCGGCGGCTGAATGGCCAACAATGCCAATGATCTCGCCAGGTTTTGCGGTGAAATTGATATTAGAGAGTATCGGCCGTTCAATGCCGGCAACTTTGTAGCTCACATTATCAACAACTAAGTCGCCAGCGACGTCTGTGGGGATGACGCTAGATCGGGGCTTATCAACAGCTTCGGCAAGACTGTTGGTAATCGTCGCGTAGTCCGCTCTGAGATCGCCGATATGTTGATAACTGCCAACCAGCGATTCGAGCGGCATTAAGGCGCGACCAACCAAAATCACAGACGCCATCATTGCCCCTGGCGACATCACGCTGCCAGGTGTCATAATTTCCATCGCCGCTGCCGTCATCACGGTCATTTGAATGGCCATGCGCAAAAATTTCGTCGTTGCGCCCAGAATTGCAGCGCGTTTGCTGGCAATGTTTTGGTAATAAATTGTCTCTTCATTGCCAACATGCCATCGCTTCACGATTGTCGGTGACATGCCCATAGATTCAACAATGTCAGAATTGCGGACAGCAACAGATGCTGTTTTGCTCATGGCGCCCATGCTGGCGCTGGCGCGGCGAAGCGCCGATTTGGTCAATCGATCGTTTGCAATGGCTAACACAACGAGAATCAGCGCCCCGGCAGTGGCGACGATACCAACCCAGAAATTGAGGATGAAAAGAACCAAAATGAACAACGGGATCCACGGTGCATCCAGCATGTTGAACATTGCAGGGCTGGTCAGCATGCCATGGAACCTATGTAAGGCCTGGATCGGCTGGATCGATTTCACTTTGCCCCGTGACAGCGCACTTGAAAGTGCGCAACGCAGCAACCGCCCGCTCAATCGTCTGTCGATGAAAGATCCGACGTGCAAAAACACATAGGACCGGGCGATGTCTATGATCGCTTGGATCAACAGTGCAAATATGGCCATCGTGAATAAAGCGGCCAAGGTTGCCATACTGTAGCTGGACAGGACGCGCGTAAAAACCGAGAACATATACAAAGGCAGCACGAGAATGAATAAGTTCACCGCAAAGCTGAATATTGCAACGCTGACAAAAGCCCCTCGACAGGCGCGGAGGGCATCCGTTAATGCGTTTTTGGTCTCATTATTTTCCGGCTGTGTTTTAATGATGCTCATCAACTACGCTTTGCAAAACGGGATCAGCTCGGCTGATCTACGCGGGGACGCTTTGTTGTATAATATACTGTGGTTTGTCAGCCCCGAGTGGTAAAAGTGATTACACTAACCATCATGTAAGTTCAATGCTGTTCGCTACAAGCAATATGCGGAGTTTGAGCCGTTTTGTGTATCACAATATCGCGATGTGTCGTGTAATGGATCATGGAATATCACAGATTTGTAAGGCGATTTGGCGTTACATTTGGTGCCTGAGGACAAGAGCCAACGCAGAGTGGCGTTTTAGGGAGCACGTTGGATGAGTCGGATTCTTCTCGCCTGGGAATTGGGTGACGGCCTGGGGCACGTCACCCGGATTTTGAAAATTGCGCAGAAGTTAGCGTCTTTGGGGCATGACTGTATGGTTGTTTGCCGTGATATTGAGGGGGCGGGGCAGCATGTGCAAAAGGCGGGCTTTGATGTCATCGCCGCCCCGGAAACCAAAATCGAATTATCGTCGGCGAATAACCTTCCGCCGTCATCGGCAGGGGATATCCTTGGCTTCATTGGGTTTACTGAACCTAATCGACTGGGCCCTTTGGTGCGTGCTTGGGACGCTTTGGTGCGTCGCCTGGATCCGGATTTGGTGATTCTTGACTATGCCCCCACGGCGCGCCTTGCAATCGGTCCATCGCGGTCGGTTATTGTCATTGGTGACGGCTTTACAACCCCGCCTGCCGTCGAGGGGAGGTTCCCAAAATTCCGCCCCGCGCCATTGCTGGTTGACGAGGCCAAGATCATGGAAACGATCCACACGGTGCAGGCAGAATATGGCGGCTGGTGTCCCGGTATATTGCCGGAGCTATTTGAGGGTAACCGGACGTTTATCATTACCTTGCCCGAGCTTGATAGCTTTGCCAAGACACGCAAACAAAAAGCCGTTGGCCCCCTTTTGACATTGCCGAAGCCGGTCGAAGATACGCCAACTGTTGATTATTTCGCCTACCTGTCGGCGACAGCGAAAGGCATCAATAAGACGCTGACCGCCTTAAACGGGTCTGGTTTGAAAGGATCAATTTTTCTGCGTGATAGCTCCCAAAAAGGCCGTGATTATTTGCTGAAAAGGAATTTTACTGTCCACGAGGGTCCCCAAGACATGGCGCAGATGGCAGCGATGTCGCGGATGGTGATCCATCATGGCGGCGTTGGCACATGTGAAACCTTATTGGGGCTTGGCCGACCACAGTTTATTTTTCCGCGCCATGTTGAACAACGGCTAAATGCCAAGATTCTGGTGGCAAGCGGCATCGCTGACTCGATCCCGTCAATCGAGGATGTTAACCTCAGCGAAGCGCACGCAAAAATGCAAAAAGTTGCCCACGATGACGCCTTGGCGCAGCGCGCCCGCAATATTGGCAAAGGTCTGGCGGCGCGGCCACATGCCTCGCTGGATACAATCGTTGCGAACTGCATTGAGCTTTTGCCGTAGAAGCCTATCATGATCGCTCCGGCGCCTGCTGGCAAACGTCGTCGCATATCACATGCGGTGCAGTTATTGGCCACCGTTAACGCTCGATATTTGGATTAAACCATGTCTTCCGATGCACTCCTAAATGGTCTCATTGATAATTCGATCTCCATAAAAACCGCACGTTATGCGGCGATTTTGGGGTTAGCTCCGTCGAAAGGTGCACGCTCTCCGGTGCTATGGAATGCAGCGTTCGATGCGGCGGGCGCTGACGCCTGTATGTTGCCAATGGATGTCAGTGCTGCCGATTTGCCAGCGTTGCTTGCCCATTTGCGAGACGATGAACGTTATCTTGGCGGCGCGGTTGCGGTGCCCCACAAACAAGGCTTGTTGAAGGTTTTGGACAGGCTTGAACCTGAAGCTGCACGCATTGGCGCTGTGAATGCTGTGTATCGGGATGGCGATGGTCTTTTGGTTGGTGCCAATACCGACGGCGCGGGGGCATTATCAGAAATCATCGATTTATGCGGGGATCGGGATGCGCTGGCCAAGTGTCAGGCCATTGTCATCGGGCTTGGCGGTGCGGGGTTGGCGGTTGCGACTTACCTTGCAGACCAGGTTGCGCAGCTGCGCGTGGCCACGCGTAATGCTGCTGTGGCGGCTGAGTTTGCAAACCGCGTGACCGCTGAAGCCATTGCTTGGCCGATAACAGAAGCGCAGCTTGGGCGGTGTGATTTATTGGTGAATTGTACGGCTGTTGGTTTTGACGGGGGCCCGGAAGGCAGCCCGATCGCCATCGAAAAACTGTCAGCCTTACCGCCGCATGCGGTACTTTATGATATTATCTATCAGCCGTTGCAGACCCCATTACGCGCGGCAGCGACGGCCCTTGGGTTGCAAACGCGTAATGGTCTTGGAATGAATTTGGAACAAGCTGTGATTGCCTTCGCGAAAGCAAACCCTGGCCTGTTAAGCGATGCAAAAATCAGAGATGTGATGCGCAATGTCTGAGGCAATCTCCGCAGCGCCAACACCGGCTGTGCCACAAAAATCGCCGTCTTTTAAGCGTATTATCGTTTTACCTGCCGATCATGGTTTGAGCGTGGCAGGCTTTGATGAGGTGTTCACTGGGACGCTTGCGGACATTGCGGGCCGCTACCAACTTCTGCTGCCGGCAGACGACCTGCAACATCTGCCGATTACCGCAAATCAGTTGTCACTCGGCTTTTTATGCCATGAAGAATATGCCTTGATGCAGCTTTCTTCTCTAAACCTGCAAGGGGATATCGTTTTCCAACCATCACCCGCAACAGCGCTTGATTTATTGCGCCGCCAACGGCAAACCTTGGTGATGACAGCTGACCGCGACGCGGGCCACATTTTAAGTTTGGCGGATCTGGACGCAGAAGTCGGCGGCAGTGGCATTGGTGTGCAATGGCGGGAGGCGATGGCAGGGCGGCGATTGCTGTATCCCGTGACGTCTGGCCAGGCGATGGATTTTGGCTATATTTCGGAAGATTTTGAGGGGCATCGTCAATGATCAGTGTGGTCTTGCGTGCCAAGAATGAGGCGGCATGGATTGGGCGCTGTTTGACCGCATTGGCGCGTCAAACCGTGACCGATATTGATGTCATTCTTGTGGACAATGAATCCACCGATGATTCTGTCGCCATCGCCGAACGGTTCGGCTGCCAAATTCGTCATATTGACCGGGCCGAGTTCTCATATGGCCGTGCTCTTAATCGCGGTATTGATGCGGCCCGCCACGACATTGTCGCCCTGGTTTCCGCGCATTGCGTGCCGGTTGACGATTTGTGGGCCGCCTATTTACTGGCACATCTTGGCGCCAGCGGCGATCCCCGGGTTTGCGGTATTTATGGCCGCCAAGAACCTTTGCCAGAGACCAGCGCCATCGACCGGCGGGATTTATGGACCACTTTCCGCGATGAGCGGGTGCGCCAATACCGTGACTATTTTTTCCACAACGCAAATTCCGGCATTCGCAAATCAATTTGGCATCAGGATCCCTTTAATGAGGAAATTCGCGGGGTTGAGGATCGTGAATGGGGCAAGCGGATGATCTCTCAGGGCTATCAGATCATCTATGAGCCAGGGATGCGGGTGTATCACCACCACGGTATTCATCAAGGGCGAGACGAAGGCCGTGCCAAGCGTGTCGCTGAGGTTATTGACGTTATTCGAACAGGAAATCCGCGATGAGTTCTGACGCAAACCTTGTGGTGATCATTCCGGTTCTCGCCAGTGCGGGCGGGGTCGATGATATGTTGCGGCCGATTCGCGGTCGGTCGAGTTTTCAGCGCACCATTGACGCCGCCTTGGCCGAGCTTGACCAGGTGCAGGTTGTCGTGACCACCGATGATCCAAGAATTACCGCTGCGGTTACAGCTATAAATGATCCGCGATTGCATGCGCACAGCCGTCAGATCATCCCGTACACGCCGGCTGTATCAGCGGTCGCAGAAGCGTATGAAAGTGATCTTGTTGTTGTTTTAGAGCCGACTCACCCGTTTCGGCCGGCTGGCCTGATCGCCCGAACCGTGCGCAATTTACGCGCGCGCGCAGACCTTGACAGCGTCGTCTGTGTGCGGCGTTTCAAAGCTAATTTATGGCAACCGCGTGAAGATGGCCTGATTGATGCTCTGGGACTGGGCGGTAATCGGACGATACCCACTTATTACCAGGAACTTGTTGGCCTTGGGCTGGCAACGCGGCGGCATGTTTTGGGCAATGGCCAACGTTTAGGCGATGCCGTTGGCTTCGAGCTGGTTGATCAAATCTGGGGGCTGGTGGATATTCACGATGCTACCGGCCTGGCGCTCGCGGAAGCATTGGCAGATCATGTTGCACAACTTGAGGATCATCTAAAATGACATCATGTGAGCGTGTTATTGCAATCATTCCGGCGCGCGGCGGCTCAAAAGGCTTGCCAGGCAAGAATGTGCGTATGATTGGTGGCAAACCGCTCATCGCCCATTCCGTTGACCATGCCCTGCAATCAGGGGTTTGTGATCGGGTTTTGGTGACCACGGATGATGAGCAGATTCACGCTGCGGCGGTTGCGGCAGGGGCCTGGGCGCCGTTCATGCGCGCACCGGGCTTGGCAGAGGATTTGACGCCAACAGAGCCGGTCTTGAAAGATGCGTTAGAGCGTGCAGAAGCCCTTGACGGTGACTTTGATATTGTTGTGTTTTTGCAGCCAACGGATATTTTCAGGCGGCCAGAGTGGATTGCCGATGCGGTGACACGGTTACGCGCAAACCCCAGTCTAGACAGTGTTTTTGTGGCCAATAAAACCCATAAAAATTTTTGGTATCAAACAGCTGAAGGTGATTGGGCGCGGGTTTATGACTGGATGGCTGTTTATGGTCCACGGCAAACCCGGACACCGCTTTTCCGTGAAGACACCGGGCTTGCAAGCGCCTTACGGGCAGACCTCATCCGGGCGGGGCGGCGGACCGGAGATCAGGCTGAAATTATTGAAATTGATGACACCGCCTCTGGCATTGATATCCATACCGCTTTTGATTTTCATATGGCAGAAACCGCCCTTGCTTGGATCGAGAAAAACGGCTGGGATTGAACGCAGACAACGGGGCTGCCGCAGGTTCCGGCAGAGCTGACAGAGGCTGATATGATGACATTTAAAGACGGCGCTAATGCTGCTTTCGAGACCCCAATATGGACCAAGCAATGGCCAGAAGAAGCGGCGGTGAATGCTGCCCTAAAGAAAGCGATCCAGGCCAAAAGAGCGACATCGCAAGGCGTTCATTTAAGTAATGTTGGCGGTTGGCATTCTGAAAGTGATTTGCTGAAATGGCCAGGCGGGGCGGTTGCAACTCTCGCGTCGTGGATTCAGCATGGGTTTCTGGACATGATTGAGCAATCGTGTAACCCCGAATTCCGTCTGCACATGAAAACGGTGCTAACATGCTGGGCAAACGTCTCGTCCACCGGTGCCTATAATGTGACGCATAACCATACACCAGCGCTTTTTTCGGGTGTCTACTACGTTGATCCAGGTGAGCTTTTTGAGCCTCCCTCAAAAAGTGGCTTGTTGGAATTTCAGGACCCACGTGTTCTCGCTGGGCCGGTCCCATCACAGGCTTTTCACCCGCCGGTATTGCTGCGTCCCAAAGCAGGTATGATGGTTATTTTTCCAGGCTGGTTGATGCATTTTGTGCACCCTTATCACGGGGCAGGGGAGCGCATCTCCATCGCTTTCAACCTGCGGGTTAAAAGCTACACCTTGGCCCCGGAGCGCGAGCGTCCCTAAGACTGTTTTTGTGGGCAAGTTTTGGAGAGTTTAATCTGTGTCGTGCAGACGGGCTTTTAAGCTTTCAATGTCGCCGCGCAACCGCTCAACCTCCTGATATACCGCGTTTAAATGCGCAGGTTCAGCAGATATCAATTGCCGCAGCACAGCGAGGTCGTGATCCTGCTCGCGTAACCAAGGCTCCAGCATGGCCATCGCCGGCTCGATAACGCCGGCGTGGTGATCCATGGCTGTTTGCGACGGGAAACCATTGCCGTCAGCGCTTTCTTCGAATAAAGCGTAAAGATGTTGGAGCCGTTCAGCCTCTGCAACCCCGAGACGGGCCAGATCGAGCTGTTTATTATGGCGCAGGTCCGGGTTTAAAAAGTTATCCGCTTCAGCTGCGACGGCATTGATATCAGCTGGCCAAGCGACTCCCAGCTGTTGGCCCAACTGGCCGATGGCCCCGCGCCAATCCCGCAACAGGTGATCATATGTGATCGCTGCCCGCGGCACGTCCCGGCTGAACCGCTCGCCATCGAGCAAATACCGCAACCATAACAGCGCAGCATGGCTTGCTGATAGGCCATCGCGTCGGCGCAGCGATTGGACAACTTCGGAGGGATGCCGGAGGATAAAAGCGACTCGTAACTCAATCTCACAGGCTGTGGCGGCTTGCCGCCAAAGGGGCAGTAATCGGCAAATGCGGGGGTCTTTAATGGCGATCAATGGGACATTGGCAAAATCACGCTCAACGATTGTGGCGATTTGTTCAGCAAAGTGACGCGCTGTCGGCGTTGTTGACCAGTTTTCTGGCCAAGGCCGAAAGTCTGCCCACCATTTTGCCAGTGTGACCAGCATTTCTTCATGCTTCAAATTCAGGTCTTTATGCTCCCAAAACCCTGTTTCATTGTCATTTTCGCGCGCCGCAAGCAGCGCAGGGCCAAGGTCACAGCCCATCAAATTCACCAAGCGTGTGAGCGCAGATGTACCGCTGCGGTGCATGCCAACAATCAGAATCAATGTCCGCTTTTTTGCTGTTTGGCTCATGATATTGCCATTCTCTTCCAGATCGGTTCGCGGCGTGGGTTTTCGGCGAGTTGATATGCCTGTCCAAGGGCAATCGATAGGTTTGGGTTGTACGCGGCATCATGGTCCAAGTGATGGCCCCAGGTATCCCGCATATAGCTGATTTCTTGGGCAAACCGGGCACGCGCCTTCGGGTCGCTGTTTTCCCCGCGTGAGATTGATTCCTTATGGACCAACTCAACGCTGGGCACCATCAATGTGGCATAGCCTGCCGCGTTAATTCTCAGACAAAGATCAACATCATTGAAATCAACCGCAAGGTTGTCAGCATCAAAGCCGTTCAAATGCTCAAAAAGACTGCGGCGTATCATCAGGCAGGCCGCCGTGATTGCACTTGGTCGATGGCAGGCGATGGCGCGGTATAAGGGCCCTGGCTCCGTCGCCGCCCGACCTGCATCGCCGTGTCCCGCAACCCCGCCAAGCCCCAGAATAACCCCGCTGTGCTGCACCCGGCCATCTGGGTAAAGCAAGCGGGCACCGGCCGCACCAATTTCTGGGCGCATCGCTTCTGCGGCCAATCGGTCGAGCCAATCGGGGCTGATTACCTCTGTATCATTGTTCAAAAAACACAGCAGTGGGGCTGATGTCGTGGCTGCCGCCTGATTGTTCAGTCGCGCAAAGTTAAAAGCGGCGTCATCGTGCAGTATTTTGACCCGCGGATCATCCTCTTTTAAACGCGCGAGATAGTCGAGTGTCGCAGCATCCGTGCTGGCATTGTCAATGATGATGATCTCTAAGGGATGCGCTGTTGGGCTTTGGCGAACCGATTGCACGCAGGGTTGGAGCACATCCAAGCCATCACGGGTGGGGATAATGATGGCGATGGTCGGTGTGACTGCTGCGCTAGGGTGCTTCAGATCAACGATTCCATGGGGGGCAATTTGGCGTGGCTGCACTCCCGGCGGCAGGTGATCAAGCGATGATTTGACAGCCTGAAAATGGGCATCGAGTCGCGGTCTTGGGTCGCGCCATTCGGTATCGGGCACATGGCTCAGCACATGCGGTATATGGTGAATTTCATCGGCTGGATTGTGGATTAAGCCAACTAACGCGCAGATGATTTTCTCAAAAGTATCACTTGGGTCGTGGGCGCAGACCTGATCCCAGAGATCACCACGCACCAAGATAGCGCCGCGCAGGTAGCCTGTTGACCAGAAAAGGTCCGGGTCCCAATCCGGCAAAAAGGCCGGGGCAAAGCGCTCCCCCATGCCATTCACATGATCATAATCACCATAGGCAAGGGCGATCCCGGGGTGTTGGTTGATGATATCAGCAAATTCAAAGACAGCCATGTCATGCAGGACCGTATGATTCGAGGTCAGGAGGATATGTCTGTGATTATGGCTGGGACGTTTGTCCGCCGCGCTGCGGGTCACAAGTTGCCGCGCCGTGGCGGCTAAGGGGCCAAGGTCAAGGGCCACGCGGTTGAGATAATCGGCGCGGTCGTGGGCGATAATCCAGTCAGAATAATGAACCGCAGTGGAGCCGTTTTCGGGCGCGACATCTGACCGTGTTGGCGTTTGGTTAAGGCGAGCTAAGAGGCGCTTCCAAAAGGTTGGAAAATCGCTCAGTGCGAGGCCAAGAATGCGAAAATAACGGTTCATTAATTATCGCTTGTTAGAGCCAATAAGGCGACGCTTTATGCGCATCCATGTGCCAGAAAGCCCATGGCGGCGCAACGACTGCCCAAGTACCATGGCATAATGACGGACCAAACCCAAGCGTGCGCGCAGGCGGATCACCCAAGCTGCCTGATAGCGCGGCCGTTGGCTGGGTCGTGTGGGGAGGCTTTCAAGCAGTGTGATAAAACGGCCCGCCGCCGTCTGCCACGTGAAGCGGGCAGCGAATGCGCGGGCCATTTTGCGGTGTTCGGCTAATAATTCTGGATTGCGATGATAGGCGGCGATTTGGGCAACCATGTCATCTCGATTTGACATTAAAAACGGCGTTGTTTCGGGATGTGCGCCAACATCAAAGGCAAGGCCAATGGTCCCCTGTGCCTGTGCTTCCAGGAGCGGCAGGTTGAAGCCTTCCCACAGGCTACAGGATAAAAACACATCAAGTTCGCTGAGATAGGCATCGCGCGCGGCATCACTGGCATTGAGATGGACTTTGAGTCCCTGTTGCTGGAAAGCTTGGGCATCTAAATCAGTGCCCCTGCCCATGACTTCGAACTGTCCTGTGATCCCCTGACGCCGGGCCTCGGCAACCGTTTCCAAGAAGAGCTTATTGCCTTTGTAATAAGCTTCACCGTCGCCAAGGCGCATCAAGGTGCCGATTCGAAACGGTTGGTCTGTTGCCTGTTTGCATGCTGTCGTTTCCGGTCGGCTGACGTGGTCTGTGCCATTGCTGATGACAGTTGCTTGCGGCCAGCCGATATCTTTCGCGATGAAACGCGAGATGGCGATGACAGCGTCCACATTTGGATAGATGTAGTCTTGTTTAATCGTGATCACCTGTTGGCGTTCCTGGCGATCGTGATCAAACAGCGCAGGTGTTGGGTCTCCATGTTCCCAGGCAAGACAGATAAATTGATCGCGCAATTCAGGCAAGGCTTCAAAAAATGGCGAGGTGTGGGCAACCACATGCGTGGCACCAATTTCATTGGCTAAGATACGAACCGCGAGCGGCGTTGGGGCGATGCGGTGAACCGGGCTCGACCATTGGCCCTCAATATCAACGGCGGCAATTTCAACGTCGATCTGCGGGCGAAGCGATGCGGCCAGCGCATCAACAACCACCGACACACCAAAGCCGGGGGCCATACGATAGGCCAGGAATAATATTTTGGTCATCGGATGGCTTCCATGAAGCTGCGCCATTTGCGCACAAAGCGCTGCCGGTCCTGCCAATCTTCAGAGCCTTGAGGGCGGGTGGCGTTCTCCAAATGAACAATCTTACCGACGTGCATAATTTCACTGCTATAGCCGTGCCGCCGGGCCGCCAGGCAGAGCGCCACATCTTGGCATTCAGTGCGGTATGCCTCGTCAAAGCCCCCGGTCGCCACGAAAACATCACTGCGGATCATCAGGCATGCGCCAGTGACGCCCATAACGGGCCAGATGTCACCTTCTTGATGATCTGTCATTGGGGCCGCGTGGCCGGGATGAAAACATAGCCCGGCCAAAGGGCCGTCATCAATCATCGCAATGCCGGCGTGCTGGCAGTTGCCATTGGGGTAATGTAATACAGCCCCAAGGGTCCCTGTTTTCGGCGATTGCCGCAGGTGGGCTACCATCTGCGCCAGCGCGTCACTGGCATCGGGAAAAATCACGTCATTATTCAAGAATAACGTCAGGTCTTTTTCTGCCAATGCATCGAACAGGGCATTGTTACAGCGTGAAAACTGGTAGGCCATGTTGCGGACAACCGATATCTGGCTGGTAAGTTGATCATAGAGGGCTAATAAATTTGGCTCGGTAGAGCCCGTGTCGCCGACGATAATATCGATATCTATGGTGGCTTTGAGGCGGTTTTTGGCGACGATCAAGCTGTCTAAAAGCGGTGCCATCAGATCAAAGCGGTCAAGGGTCAGAATAATAATCGACAAACCCGGCGTTCGGGCTTTCAGGGGCCGTGATGGTGCTGCTTCAGGCGTTATGGCCGCGACACGAGCAAGATTATCTGATGCGTAGATGTCCAGCCGGGGATCAAATGCGCTTTCGCTCCAAAGGCTTGCCATAATTGCAATTCGTCTCGCTTTTTAAGTCATCATTGCAGGGCCAGCCTTGTCAACGGGCCATTCCACAAGATAGTGTCATGTTGAGGTGTAACCGTCGCGTTTGCGGCAGTTAGGTTGTCGCCCCGTTATGTTTTTAAGTGATGGCATTTAAAAAAGAAACTGGAAATCAGGGACGGCTGTCATGAATGCGCAGAATGCATCACGAGGGGGAAAACGATCGTTGACCGGGGTGATCGCAAAATTGATTTTCCCACTGCGGCGGCGCTTGACGCGCTATCGGTTTGCAACCGCGTTTAAAAGCTATCCCGGGGACGGGCAGCTAAAAGAAATCGGTGATCACTGCTTTGAAAGCCAGGGGGATGATCCCAAGCTGCTGGTGACCTTTAAAACGCCGCGACGCCCTGGCGGTCTCATCCGGGTGCGTTTGCAAGGTCAGGCGGCCGTGGGGTCGGCCCATCCGATCCTGTATCTTGGCGATGATAGTGGGGTTGCGGGATGGCATGGTCTGCCGATGCCGCCGCTGTCGCGCAGCGCATCCCAACCCTGGGTCATTATTGATGCGCCAAAAGCGTCGTTTAATCTGCGCCTTGATCCGGTTGATCGGCCCGGCCAGCTCGAACTAGATGCATTGGAAATTACCACTTTGGGCGCGGCTGATCGTCTTGTGCGCTGGCTATGGTCGGGTTGGCGGCGACCGCTAACGGGATGTTTGATAGCGCGGCGATGGCCGATGGTGTGGTCACCTGGAAATAACTTACGTCCGGGGCCAGAGGGGCAGTTGATCTGCGATGGCGTTGATCCGTTTGTCTTTTTATATCCGCTCAAAGATATGCGATTTGGCGATGCCGAGGCGGCGGTAGGTGACCATAATAACCGCCCCTATCCCTGTGGATGGGTGGAAATCGACATCTGCGCCCAGGTCACGAAGGGACGGTTGGCACCCAGGCTTTTTGTCGATACTGGCAAGGGCTTTGACTCCAGCTTAGAGATTGTTTTTGATCAGCTTTCTGATCGCAGAGCGCGGGTTCTGTGTTACCTGCCTGCGGGTATACGTCGGATGCGGCTTGACCCTGTCGTCGGCCAGGGTGAGCTGCGCCTCGAGGCGGTCACTTTTCGGGTTTTGAGCGCTCTTGAGCTGCTGTGCCATCGTGGTTGGTTGGCGGGCGCGCCACGGGCCGCATTTTGGCGTGCAGTATGCAGCCGTCAGTGGTTTTTCTATTGGCGTGTTGGTGGCGGATTAACCGTGGCCGATAATGGTGATTGGCTCAGTCAATCGCTGGATCCGTATTTTTTGATCCAGCCAAGCGATCATCCGGGGCGAAAAAAATTGCTGTCAAGCGGCCCGACAACAGGCCAACGCGCGCCCTTACCATCCGGGTGGGCGGTGGTTCGTGTTAATGCTGAAAGCGCGATGGGGGATTTAACCCCAGAGCTTTACATTGATACAGGTGACGGCTTTGACGCCCATCCACCAATTGATTTGGGGCGTACGGCCTTAGCTCAGACAGGAAAGCTTTGCTGGTTGCCGTCGGGTATTTTACGCATGCGGTTAGACCCGCTGGACCATTTTGGCAGGTTTTCGATATCGCAGGTAAGCATCACCGAAGTGAGCCATTTAACAGCCGCTTGGCAGTTGTTAACGCAAGGCTTGCAACCCGCCGCACCGCGCCGCCATGATCCGTTATCGCACCCTCTGGGCCTGGAAACCTTGCTGGATCTGGAGCATCGGGTGACCCCTTTACCCGTGGTCCGCGACGATGATCGGCCAGCAGTAATCAATATTTTATTACCAACCTTAAACGCCAGCATTGTTTTTGGCGGTTATATCGCGGTGTTCAATTTCATCGTGAAGCTTCGGGATTGGGGGTATGCCACACGGATCGTTCTCTGTGACAGTGACCATGTGGATTTTGAGGTGCTGAACACTAAACTATCACGTTTTCCTGGAGTGGCTGAAGCCATCGCTGCCTCAGAGATGGCGTTCTCGGGCACGCGCGGGGGTGAAATTCGTGCTTCCGGCAAGGATATTTTCATCGCCTTTTCTGTCTGGACGGGGCTGCTTGCGCATCACGCCAGCCAGGTGATTAATCGTCAAAAATTTGTGTTTTTTGTTCAAGAAGACGAGCGGATTTTTTATGAAAACAACAGCTATCGGGCGATTGCGGAGCAGGTTTATCAATTGCCGCACCTGGCGATTTTTAACAGTGCATTGCTGCAAGATTATTTCCGCGCTGAAGGCCTTGGGGTTTACCAGGCAGGCAGCGCGAAAGGCGATGCTGCCGCGGTTAATTATCGCCATGCCATCACCGCCATTGATACACCAAAGATTGATGATCTGAAGCGCCCCGAATCCCATACCTTATTTTTCTACGCGCGCCCCGAATCGCATGCCGCACGGAACTTATTCGAGATCGGCATTCTGGCCTTGCGGCAAGCCATTGACGAGGGGGTTTTTGGCCCAGAATGGCGTTTTGTGGCGACAGGCTCCCTTGGGGTGTCTGGCGCATTACCCCTGAGCAAGGGTCGGGTTTTGGAAATTGCAACACGGGTTGACCCAGCGACATATGCACAGCAATTGGTTGGCTGTGACATTGGCCTAAGCTTGATGTACGCCCCGCATCCAAGTGTGCCGCCGCTGGAAATGGCTTCTGCGGGTATGTCGGTTGTGACCACCACCTATGGACGGCGTGATGATCGGGCGATGGCGGCGCTATCGGCGAATATCATTGCGGTGGCACCGACAATCGACGCTGTGGTAGACGGCTTGCGGCAGGCTGAAGCGCGCACCGCTGATCTGCCAGCGCGGGTTGCTGGTGCCAAGGTGGCATGGCCGATTGATTGGGATGAGAGTTTTAACCCTGCTGTTGAGATGGCCGTGCGCCGCCTCCTTGACACAGCCTGAAACAGGACAAGCAACGTGCCAGAACGAACAACGTGGAGAGCCGACCCGGTGGTCATTGGCGCAACTGGCGGGTCTGGAACCCGGGCTTTGAGAAAGGTCTTGGAGGTTGGTGGCGTGTTCATGGGCGATGCTGTTAATGTCACGGGTGATGCGATGGCGTTTGAAGGGCTTTATGATCGTCATATTAATGAGGTTATTCAACTCACCGGCGGGCTTGATTATGAGGCCGCTGATTTGCCCCCGAAATTGGCGCAGACGATCCGTGATGCGATTGTGGCAGCTACAGAAATCCATTGCCAAGGGACCTGGCCAGCAGGCATTCCGTGGGGCTGGAAAACGCCGCGGGCGATGTATCTTTTGCCGCTTATCGCTGATGTCTTCCCGCAGTTTTGGTTCATTCATGTGCTGCGCGACGGCCGCGATATGGTCACTGCTGGCAATCAGTTACAGCGTGATAAACATGCGGCGGCGCTTTTTGGCGTGGCCGTGATAGAGGGCGCCGACCCGCGTTTGACAGCCGCCCGTCTGTGGGCAAAGGCCAATCATGACGTTGCAATGTGGGCAAGGCAGCATTTGGCTGATCGCTACCTACCTTTAGTTTTTGAAGACCTCTGTGCCCAGCCAGTCGTTGTGTTAGCCGAATTGTTTGAGAAACTTGGCCTATCGGCAGATCGGCTGGAGGCGGCAGCACGAATTATCCAACGCCCAGAGACAATTGGCCGTTGGGCAGGTTTGGACGTTGGGTTAAAAGCTGAGATTGATGCGATCATTGGCCCATCCCGGCAGATGTTTGGCTATGATCGCCAGCCGTGATAGCGGCCTGAGGGAGCATACTTTATGACCCAGTTCAGAAAATGGGCGCGGCAGACACCAATTCTGATTTTTGCGCCGCTGGTCCGCCACCGTGACCTGGTGCGCGAATTGGTGATGCGGGATTTGGCGCAACGTTACCGGGGCTCGTTATTGGGCTGGGTCTGGGCGGCCTTAAACCCCTTGCTGATGCTGGCCGTTTATACCTTTGTTTTTGGCTATGTGTTTCAGGCGCGCTGGGGCGATAGCGGCGGCGACCCAGCGCAGTTCGCGGTGTATCTGTTTGCTGGATTGATCCTGCATGGATTGCTGGCAGAATGCCTAACACGCGGTCCGCGCTTGGTTTTAGACTCTCCCAATCTTGTCAAACGGGTGGTTTTCCCCCTCGAGGTTTTCCCCTGGATGGTTCTGGGCTCTGCTTTGTTCACAGCCGTCACAAGCTTTGCCGTCATGCTCGCCGGTGCATTGCTGATTTTAGGTCAGATCCCGTGGACCGTTGTCTTCGTGCCGTTGGTGATGCTGCCATTATGCTTCTTAGGTTTGGCGTTAGGCTGGTTTTTGGCGGGGTTAGGGGTGTTTTTGCGCGATATTGGCCAAATCGTACCACTGATTTCGACCATTTTGCTTTTCATGAGCCCGATATTTTTTCCCATTGAAGCGCTGCCCGAAGCCTTTCGGCCATTGGTTTTTTTGAACCCCTTAAGCTTGATCGTTGTCGAGTTACGGGCGGTTGCGCTGGAGGGCCGCTTGCCGAATTGGGAGGCGCTGGCGATCTATGCAGTCATTTCATTGATTTTGGCTTGGGCCTCGCTGATCTGGTTTCGTCGGATGCGGCCACATTTCGCCGATTTTGTTTGAGCAAGGCATAGGCATGTTTACCTGGTTTCGTCGGCGGCCAACAATTTACGTGGTTGAGCGGCAATCTCCTGATTGGGCCGCTTTGGACGCGCGTTATTTTGACGAAATGCGCGCTTTTGCACGCATGATTGGGCGACCAGAGAATATGATGGTGGACTATGTGCGCCTTTGGGATGCCACCTTTCCGCTGACATTTTTCCAGGTGCGTGCGCGGCTGAAGGATATCGCAACGGCAACACGCCAGCAGATGCACGGTGTTCAGATTATCGATTTGGACAGCGCGCGGTCCCTCAATGACGATAACGCCTTGCTGCTTTTTACCGATGATGATGACTGGTTTGCGCCGGATATTGCCGAGCACCTGAAACATCATAGCCGACAAGCTGACAAGGTTGTGATTTGGCGCTCACTGGTATTGCGCAAAGGCTTTGAGCGGCGGGGCGAAGATTGTTTTTGCTATACCAATAACTATGCCCTGCGTGGCCAGTATGCACAGGCCCACCGTGACGATTTTGCCCGAGTCGCACAACATTGGTTGGCGCAAGATACCATTACCCGCGAAGCGCCAGTGCTGCGGTATATTGATCTGCCTTTAAGCATTACCAACCGCCACCCCGCCTCGACAGTTGAACTGGAACGCGGTTTGGGTGCCAATTTAGATGCTCATTTACTGCGTGAGTTGGTAGCAACCTGGGTGCATAATTTGGCCGTGGTTGAGACATCAGCCGTGCCTTGGAGTCAGGATCATGTGGCCGCCATTAAGGCCCTATTTAGAGAGCTTATAAAGCCGTCAAGTTGATGATTTTTTACCCTGGAGTAGCGATTATTGAGCGCGCAATTATTATATTTTGAAGACTTGGCCATTGGCGATACGTTTGTCGGTGAAGTGGTTCCGGTGGATCGCGATGAATTGCTTTGGTTCGCCAACAATTTTGACAACCAACCCATGCATGCGGATCCGCTTGCCGCGCAGGCTATGGGCTTTAAGGATGTTATCGCGCCCGGTTGCTATACCTTTGCATTGAATAGCAAATCGATTAGCGCAATTTGGCGGCGGCTGCATTTTTTGCCAAGCGGTATCGGGATTCAATTAAGCTTTCTGAAACCGCTGTATGCGGGGGGGACCTTAACCACTCATGTTGAGATTTTGAAATCTCGCGAGAGCCGCAAGCCGAGCCGTGGCTGGCTTGATTGTAAAGTCACCTGCCTTGATGAGCGTGATGCGGTGATTGCCACTGTTGATGCAGATTGGTTGCTGAAGCGCCGCCCAGCTTGAGGGGGTAATCTAACGCCGCAAGGGGACAGCATGCGACAATGGATAAACAGGATTATTTTTGATCAAGGTCTCAGCCGCTGGCTTTGGATTGCCTTGTTCTTAATGATCGGAATGATCGGCACTGCGGGACTGCACCGGGCGCAGGTTTTCAGCGGTTTTGACCTGATTCCAGGACGTATGGGCGATACCCGCCTGATCATGTTTTTATTTGATCATTGGCTGAAGGTTTTCAGTGGCGTGGCTGACTGGGCATCGCCGATGATGATGTACCCCATCAAAGGCACACTGGGGTATTCCGATATGGTCTTTGGTCATGGCGTCCTGCATGCGGGATTGCGCTTACTGGGGCTGGATTTCTTTGATGCCACGGTGGCGTTGATTGTCCTGCTGAGCGCGTTGGCCTATGTGGCGGCAGGTTTTTTTCTGCGACAGGTTTTTCAAACATCCCTCTTGGCCACCAGCGTGGGGGCGAGTTTTTTCGCCTTTTCCAGTATCAAAGCCATGAATATGGGCCCTTATCAGCTGCATGTTTATGGACTTATCCCAGTTGTTTTGCTGTGTTTTGGCCTCTTGTTAAAGCCGGCAGAAGGTATTGCAGAAACGTCCCGGTTAAAAGTTTTCACGATCACGGCCGCCGGCTTGTTAAGTCTTGCCGTACTTTTCAACTCTGGTTGGTACCTGGCCTGGTTCAGTGGGTTTTTCATTCTTTTGACATTGCTGGTCTTGCTGATGCATGGGCGCGGTCAAGCCTGGCTTTTGGCGATTTGTCGCCAGCATTGGTTTGCTCTTTTGGCAGCGATTGGCCTGTTCATCCTCTCGATGTTACCCTTCTTACAGCTCTATTTACCCGCCCGCGCCCTTGACCAAGGGCATTTGCCAACGGTGCCAAGCTGGCCCTATCTGATCAATATGGGGTCTGCAAATTTTCTGTGGGGCTGGCTGCAACCTTTGTTGCCTGCAGTGCCAGAAGAAAGCCGTATGGGTGTTGGTTATGTGATGCTTCTGCTCTGGGCTTTAGCATTTCCATGGAGCGTCATAACCTTGCTGCGTGGCAGCAGGGCGGTCCGTTCTGAATTATGGATCTTGGCGGTCATGGTGCTGGCCACAAGCTGTTTCACGTTGCTGGCAATCCGCTGGCCAGGTGGTTTTTCGCTCTGGGATTGGGTTGTGCATATTGTGCCAGGGGCCGATGCGGTGCGGGGATTACAGCGCTACATGATGATGCTCACAGCGCCGCTCGCTGCCATGCTGGCGATGACAATTGATGCCTGTCTTAAACGTGGATGGGCGGCGGCTGGTAAAATACGATGGGCATGGACGGTGCCTGTCTTGGCGCTCGGTCTGATGGTGATGAGTGAACAAATTTCCGGAAGCTTTGGGGTCTCTGCGGCAGGTCAGCGTGCTTATTTCCAGTCACTTGAAAAACAACTTACAGCTGATTGCACGCTTTTTTCTGTGCGGGGTCCAGGTCCAGCGACACTCGAGCCTAGCATTAATGAAATACCGAATATCAACCGAAAATACCAAGCTGATGCGATCATATTGGCGGGGTTATCGGGAATTCCAACAATAAATGGATTTTCAGGTCTATATCCAATTAACTATGGGCTTTACAAGTTATACGCGCAAGATTATGAATTACGCGTTATGGAATGGTTGAATCGCCATCAGATAAGGCCAACGCCGTGTGTAGTTGAGTTGCCGCCGTTCAATACCAAAGAAATCCGGCGGTGACACAGTGCTTGCGTGGCCAATAACTTGTTGATTGCGGACAGCTGTTTAGGTAAAAAATAGTCAGCCAAATTGTTGACAGATAGGACCGCGTATTATGGGTGAGTACTTAGATGCCTTGTGGAATGACCTTGAGCAGACATGGGATTTAGCCATGAAAGTGAATGATCTTCCAGAACAGGAACGCGGCGACGTCAGTGCAGCATGGCAGGAATTCAAAGGATCACAGCTCGTCGATGTGCCAAGAACAGAACAAGAGGCGGAAAAGCCCCCCAAAAAAATCTTTTGCACCAATATCTACGGTATTGAATTTAACCCAGAGACAAAATACTGGGTGCCATTTCGCCATGGTGAAATCGATTTGGCAAAATTCACCGAAGATTAAGGTTAAGGTCAAAATGATCGGGCAGGTGTCGTGATGTCAGTTACGCAGAGCGAAGCCACCCAAACAGTCACAATCCACAAATTATTGCGCTCAGCTTATGGCGCTTTCGCCGCCTCAGCGGTGTTCAGTTTTGCTGTTAATTTGCTTATGCTGACGCTGCCCTTATTTATGTTCCAGGTTTTTGACCGGGTGCTGGCCAGTCGCAGCGAGACGACCCTTATTTTGCTGTTGTTAATGGCTACATTCGCGCTCGCCATTCAGGCCAGTTTAGATGCCATCCGGGCTTATGCCTTTATTCGTGTCAGTCAATGGATCGAACGCCGTATTGGGCTGATGCTGTTGTCAGCGATCATTGTTGATGCGCTTGATCGTTCGCGCATCCCCTCAAGTGGGGCAATGCGCTCCTTAACGACGTTTCGGACATTTCTGACTGGGCCGGGCATGTTGACCCTGCTTGATTTGCCCTGGGTCCCGGTATTTTTAGCACTGATCTATTGGTTTAACCCAGCAATGGGCGCGGCGGCCATTGGTGGTGCGGTGGTGATGTTGATCCTGGGCATTTTGAATGATGTGTTCACGCGCGGCAAGTTAACAGAAGCGCAAACTTTCGCATCGATATCCTATCAAGAGGCAGAGTCAGCGGTTCGCAATGCTGCTGTTGTCGAGGCCATGGGCATGCGTCAATGGGCCTTGGGGCGGTGGTTTAAGCAGAATGAAAAACTGATCAATATGCAGTCGCAGGCAAGTGATCGGGCGGCAATCTTTCAAGGCATTTCAAAGTCAATGCGGATGCTGGTGCAGATGGTCATCATGAGCGTCGCAGCGCTACAGATCCTTGACCCGACCACAGCGATGACGCCTGGGATTATGATTGCCTCGGTGATTATTCTGGGTCGCGCGTTACAACCTGTTGAAATGGGGATCAATCAGGCCCGCTCTCTGGCCGAGGCGATTGCGGCGTTTCGGATCGTCGAAGGCGCGCTTGAGCGCGCTCAAGCCGAACAACAAAGGATGAGCCTGCCGGCACCAACGGGGCGCATCGATGTGGAAAATGTCACTTATCAGCCGCGGAATGTGGCGCGGCCAATTTTACAGCGTATTAATTTCAGCCTCTCTGCGGGCGAAGCGCTGGGGGTTATTGGCCCGTCTGCTGCTGGCAAGACATCGTTAGCAAGATTACTCGTTGGTATTGAGCGGCCGAGTGCTGGCCATGTGCGCTTTGACAGTGCGGACGCGTATGCTTGGCCAAGTGATGAACTTGGTCAATATATCGGCTATATGCCGCAAGAAACCCAGCTGTTTTCTGGATCGGTCGCCGTGAATATCGCGCGTTTGGACCCTGAGCCTGATTCAGAGGCCGTCATTCAGGCGGCACAACTTGCCGGCTTGCACGACCTCATTTTGCACTTGCCGGATGGTTATGACACGGACATTGGCGAAGGTGGTGCCTTATTGTCTGGGGGGATGCGGCAACGGGTGGCCTTGGCGCGTGCGCTTTATGGCAATCCTGTGATTGTGGTTTTGGATGAGCCGAACTCAAACCTCGATTCCTCAGGGGATGAGGCACTGGCAGAGGCCATTCGTGCCATTAAGGCCGCTGGGTCGACTGTTATTATGATTACCCATCGACCGCAAAGTCTGGCGCAGGTTGATAAAGTGATGATCCTGCAAAATGGCGTGGTTCAGAGCTTTGGAGCGCGTGACGAAATCTTGTCACATCTGGGCGTTGCTGCCCCTGATGGGCGCCGGATAGCAAATGCTGGCGGGGGGAACCCACCGCCTGATTCGGGCGGCACGCCACCACCGTCGCCGCCACCACCGTCGCCGCCGTCATCGTCGTTTTCGCCACCATCGCCTGCTGAGGGCCGACCTGAATCACCGCGTTCTGCGCGATCAGCTCAGAAGACAAAATCGGCGGCAGGGTCTGCCCATTCGAGCGCGTCGGTGCGTGCGCAGACACGCTCAGTCAGAAATGTGACGGCAAAGTCAAAGCCAACACCATCTTCGGAGGGCCGCGGCG
>JBELLC010000009.1:36399-37770 GCA_042088965.1 Nisaea sp.
GTCAGAAATGTGACGGCAAAGTCAAAGCCAACACCATCTTCGGAGGGCCGCGGCGATGAGTGAAACAAATGCAATAAGCCTTGCCCCTGTCTCCGCGCAGGCGCAAATGACCACACCAGCGAAGAAGACCTGGCGGCCCGTGATTGTCCTTGGGTTTTTCGTGCTATTGGCATTTTTTGGTGGCTTTGGTGGCTGGGCAGCGGTTGCCCCCCTTGGCAGTGGCGCAATTGCTCCCGGACAGGTGCAGGTCGCCAGTCAACAAAAAATGTTGCAAAGCAAAGATGGGGGCATCATCACCGGCTTGCATGTTCGCAATGGGGACATTGTGACATCAGGCCAGGTTTTGGTGGACTTAGATGCCACACAATTGCAGGTCCAGGTTGACCTTTTGACAGGTCAATTATGGAATTTTTTGGGGCGTGAAGCGCGCCTGCAGGCCGAACGTGACAAAGCTGATAAAATCGTCTTTCCAGATACCTTATTAGCCGCTGCGGCAGCGCCTGAGGTGACCGATATTCTTCAAAGTGAAAGCCGCCTGTTTAGAAGTCGGCGCGCTGGAATCGGCAACCAGCTATCGCTTTTGGACCGGCGGATTGCGAAAACCAGAGAGGAAATCATCGCCCATCAGGCAGAACAAACAGCCGATCATCGGCAGTTGGTTTTGATTGAGGAAGAAATTGATGCAAAGCGCGAGCTGGTTGAAAAGGGCCTGGAACGGCGGCCCCGACTGCTGGCGCTGCAACGCCAACAAGCCGCCCTTGATGGCAGTATTGGCAATCGCGTGGCGATGGTCGCGCGGGCGGAGCAATCGATCGCCGAAATCTCATTCCAACGCAACGGCGTGCTGGATGAGCGAGAAGCCCAGATTGAAGCTGCCTTGGCGGATGCACGGGAGCAAATCAGACAAATAAAAGACCGTTTAACCAGCGCCAACGATAATTTGGCCCGCACCAAAATTCGTGCGCCCAATGATGGCAAGGTCTATGGACTGCGGTTTCATACGGTTGGTGGGGTGATCCCGGCAGGTGAAGTTATTCTGGGAATTGTGCCCGTTGACGACAGTTTGAACATTCAGGTCCGCATTGATCCTGTGGACATTGATGTGGTGAAAATTGGATCCATTGCCATGGTGCGTTTGACATCTTTTAGCCAACGCACTTTTAAACCGATTGAAGGCGAGTTGGTGCGGATTTCAGCAGATGTTGTCAATGACCCGGCCGCGGGACCGTATTACGAGGGCGAAATCATCCTGGATCGGCAGCGCTTAGCTGACCAACCCGATCTGGAGCTTTTGCAAGGAATGCCAGCGATGGCAATTATCAGCACTGGTGATCAAACCATGCTTGAATATTTAATGGCCCCAATCCTGCG
>JBELLC010000009.1:37870-40025 GCA_042088965.1 Nisaea sp.
GTTGATGCCCTCGCGGCGATCACGGGCGTGGCCGTGTAATCACGGCCATTTCACCTCTGGTGGCATAGACATCAAAATCGCCTCAACATTGCCGCCGGTTTTCAGGCCAAACAAGGTGCCACGATCATGCAGCAGGTTGAACTCCACATATCGCCCGCGCTTGACCAATTGCGTTTCGCGCTCGGCTTCGGTCCACGGCGTATTCATGTGCTGGCGGACAATTTGCGGGTAAATCTCCAGGAAGGTTTTGCCGACATCTTGGGTAAAGGCAAAATCGCGATCCCAATCGGTCTCTAAATTGTCGTAAAAAATACCCCCAATACCGCGTGGCTCGCCGCGATGGTGCAGGTAGAAATACTCATCACACCATTTCGAGAATCGGCTGTAATAGTCATCGCCATGGCGGTCACAGCTTGCCTGCAGCGCGTCATGAAACTGCGTTTTATCTGCGTCACAGGGCAGCATCGGTGTTAAATCGGCACCGCCGCCAAACCAGGCTTTGGTGGTCACGATATGGCGGGTGTTCATATGGACGGCAGGAACTTTTGGGGATTGCATATGTGCCACCAGGGAAATGCCACTGGCCCAGAACCGAGGATCGTCTTTGGCGCCGGGGATATTTCCGCGGAATTCCTCGGAAAACTCACCGTGAACAGTGGAGATATTGACCCCAACCTTTTCAAAGACTCGGCCGCGCATGACGGACATGACCCCGCCGCCGCCGCCATCGCGTTGCCAGGCGTGTTGCTCGAATTTGCCAGCAGGCTGATCGGACAAAGGGCCCTCGTAATCGGCTTCAATTGATTCATAGCTCTGGCAAATTTGATCCCGCAGTTTTGTGAACCAAGCTGTGGCTGTTGCTTTGCGGCTGCTGTCTGGTGTGTTTGTCATGATCGCTTCATCCTCCGTTTTTAAGATCGGTTGTTATTGTGCGAAGTCCGCCAGTTTGGCGCAGGGCCTCATGGGCGGCAATGCCCGCGGTCATGGCCATATTCAAAGACCGTGTGCCTGCCGCCAGTGGAATGACGACTCGGTCGGGGATGGCAGCATGCACTGAGTCAGGGACCCCAGCACTCTCCTGCCCCATGACCAAAATATCGTCATCGGCGAAGACAAAATCGGTCAGGGCCGTGGCCCCGCGCGTTGTCATTAAGATAAGGCGACCCGGAGGCCGATTTTCAAGGAAGTTTTCCCATGATTGATAGCGTTGCCACGTAACCTGCGCCAAATAGTCCATGCCCGCCCGCCGAAGTTTAGAATCGGACAGTGGAAAGCCGCAGGGCTCAATAATATCAATTGCAATGTCGAAGCAGGCACCAAGGCGAAAAATCGCGCCAGCATTTTGTGGTATATCGGGCTGATAAAGGGCAATCCGCATGAGGTCGATATTTCTCGTTTAAAAACGTTAAAAATTCCTAATACTCCGTTAAAAATGAGGTACACCGGGAACGCAAAACAGACAAGCGTGACGTCTTCCGCGACGGTGTGTCACAGTGACTTTCTGCGGTGGTCCGGCATGTTCCTGTGGAACTAAATGTTAAAGAAAAAAGGTTTAATTTCATGGCCGAAACACATTCCGGCGACAGCCGCCGAGATTTTCTTCAGGTGGCAACGATGGGTATGACAGCAGTGGGTGCTGCATGCGCCGCCTGGCCGTTCATTGATCAGATGAACCCAGCTGCCGATACCTTGGCACTGTCGACCACCGAAGTCGATATTTCGACGGTAGAAGTTGGCCAGTCGATCACCGTTGTTTGGCGCGGTAAGCCCGTCTTCATTCGTCACCGTACCGAAGCTGAGATTAAGGAGGCGGAAGGTGTGAGCTTGTTTGACCTTCCTGATCCTCAGGCCGACTCGGCGCGGGTTGAAAAAGCCGACTGGTTGGTGATGGTTGGTGTTTGCACCCATTTGGGGTGTGTGCCATTGGGCCAGAAAGCAACAGACGTAAAGGGTGATTTTGGCGGCTGGTTCTGCCCCTGCCATGGGTCACATTACGACACCTCGGGCCGGATCCGAAAAGGCCCCGCGCCAGCAAACCTGGCTGTCCCTGAATATCAATTTAAATCAGATTCCGTCATCCGGATTGGCTGAGAGGAAGCATCATGAGCACGTCGACGATTTCAAACCCGGTGGCGCGTTGGATTGACCACCGCTT
>JBELLC010000127.1:0-4147 GCA_042088965.1 Nisaea sp.
TGCACAGATTTGATTGCTTGGCTCAAGAAAACCGGATCGGGATCATGCACGGGCAGGATGATGGAGATTAATGGCTGCTTACGCGCTGTTTTAATGTCGGCGTTGAGGGGGGGCGCGTCGGCACCTTCATACGCCGCAATCCAGTCCTGATATTTGGTGGTCAGCTTGACGCCGGCAAGCAGTTTGGCGGCCTCTGGGTCGGCGTTTAAACGGCGCAGGCGCAATGTTAGCGGGTCTTGGTTATCGGCGAGACGATGGGCCTTTAGCGTCAGCTTGGCTGCCTGTAATAACGCGCCGCTTTCCTCGTATAACTGCCCCAACCGAGACAGCGCACCGAGATTTTCTGGATACCTTGCCAAGGTCCAACGGTGCAACTGGATTTCAGCAGGGCTTGCCTGGTGCCGAAATAACGCTGCCAGCTCGTCATGGGCAATAGATGATTGTGGATCAAGAATAAGGGCTTGCCGTGCGCTCTTAGCCGCTGCAATTTTATTTCCATGTCGCCGCAGAAAGCGACTTAATAGCTGATAGCTGTTGGCACTCAATGGCACCATTGTTAAATGCGCCCGCAGCCAGGGCAAGGCCAGGGCCGCCGCACCCGCTAGCGGCGCGGTAATGGCAAAATTGAAGACATAATCATCGTTGCCCGGTTGCAGCAACAAGGCCCGTTTCATTGCGGTTAGTGCCGGTGAAATGCGGCGCTCTTCGCGCAGCAAAAATCCAT
This sequence comes from Nisaea sp., assembly GCA_042088965.1. Taxonomy (GTDB): domain Bacteria; phylum Pseudomonadota; class Alphaproteobacteria; order Thalassobaculales; family Thalassobaculaceae; genus TMED26. The sequence goes on from JBELLC010000127.1 coordinate 725, forward strand.
AACGGCTCTGTAAGAAATCATTTCCCGGATCAAGGGTCAGCGACCGTCGCATTGCCATTAGACCATCCGATGACGCCTCAAGGCGGCCCAGTGCGGTCGCCAGATGCTGCCATAATTCAGCTCTGTCAGGATTGATGAGCGGTAGCTTTTTAAGGGCGTTAACGGTGGCGTGGTGGTTGTCGCCCTGGGCTAAAAACTCTGCATAACTTGCTAAAGCGATCCAGTTATTCGGTTTGCGGATCAGCACTTGTGCGAATAACGCGCTGGCTGCATCGCTGCCTTCACGTAGCGCCAAAAGCCCTAAGCGTAACGTCGCGGTCGCGTCCTCTGGAACGCAGAGGGTGACCCACTGATAAAAGTGTTTGGCACGCGCAATATCGCCGCTTTGCTCAGCAGATACAGCGCTTTGGAACAGCTGCCGAGGTGAGAGCGTTTGCATGGTCTGTTTGACTCTTAAGCGTTGTTATCGGGGTCTAAATACTTAAACCAAGTCTCTGTCTGTGGCGCAATATTCTCTGGCGTCCATAACGGTGCTTCAGACCAATACTCAATATTTTCAACGATCCGCGCGACGCCTTCGTCAAAACGAATTGAGGGGGACCAGCCAAGCTGATCTCTTATTTTTGAAATATCCGCCCAGGTGCTATCAGGTTCACCAGGGCGTTTTGGAATATGAACTTTGTCGCCGCCCAGAAGCGCCACCAATTGGTTGACCGACTGTGGGTTGCCTGCACCGACATTAAAGGCTTGCCCAGATATTGCGGTGTCTGCTGCCGCCCAAAACGCCGATGCGACATCTGTCACGTAAATAAAATCCCGGCTTTGATGACCATCGCCAACAACAGTGAAGGGTTGGCCCGAAAGTTTCTGTTTCAGGAAAACGCCAAAAACAGCACCGTAAGCCCCGGTGGTCCGCGACCGGGTACCATAGGCATTAAAAATCCGGATTGAATTGCTTGGCAGGCCATAGAGCTGGTGCCAGTGAAAGGTTGCTTGCTCGCCCATATTCTTTGACAAGGCATAGGGGTATTGCGGATCAATCGGGTGATCTTCTTTGGTGGGTGTGGCGGCCAATCCATAGCATGTCGATGAGGCGGCATAGACGAATTTACGCACCCCCTTGCCGCCTTGGGCCGCCCGTGCGCCTTCCAATGCGGCAACCGTGCCCATAACATTGGCCCGCATATAATCAACAGGATGGTCAATCGAGGGCACGATATCGCCAATCCCCGCGAAATGGAAAACATAGGCCGCGTCTGCAAAAATCGCGTCATCGGCGGCAATATCTAGGAGATCTCGGCGATCTAGGGTGACGGCATTGTCAGCATGATGATGGGCAAGGTTGGCCTCTCGGCCGCCGACCAGATTGTCAATAACGCGCACGCCATAGCCTTTGGCACGTAACAGATCGACCATATGGCTGCCGATGAAACCAGCACCGCCGGTGACAACCGCAATCGGCAAGGGGGATCCTGCTGCCATAGCTGTTAACGGGCCTCGAGGTTTTGCATGCGTGTGACATTTACATAGCGGTCATCCTCAAAGCTGTTCGGTATTTTACCGTCCTTGAAGGCTTGGCAAAGGTCGCGGACAGCATCTTCAACCGATCGCTTTGGCGCAAAACCAATATGATCACGAATTTTATCGGCATTGACGTGATAGGAGCGATTATCATCTGACGGCGTGGTGACAATATCAATCGGCGCTTTTTCGGGCATTTCAGTTTCAACAACTGACTTTACGATGGCCGCGATGTCTTTGACTTTCAGGTTACGATATCCGGCATTGAAAGTTTCGCCAGCGATCTTGCTGTCTTCTAATGACAGCAATAATTGATATAAATCTACCATGTCGTCGATATGCAAATTCGGGCGCATCTGCTCGCCCCCAAAAACGGTAATTTTGCCATTGTTGACAGCATGATTGGTTAAGATATTGACCGTCAGGTCAAGGCGCAGCCGGGGCGCATAGCCACAGACCGTTGAGGGTCGAATGGTAACACAAACAAAGTCGTCGCTTTGATGTTTAAACAAGCGCGGCTCACACATGCCTTTATATTTATTGTACAAGGTCAAAGGGATCAGTGGATGATCTTCGCGCACCTCTGGGGCGTCAGACACGCCATAAACAGAACTGGTTGAGGCATAGATAAAGCGCCGAACGCCTGCGGCTTTTGCAGCAATAACCATCGGCTCAAAGCAATCTAAATTGATCGATGTTGATAGCGATTCATCAAGGGCAAAGCTGGGATCGTTTGAGATACAGGCCAGATGGATCACCGCATCAACATCGACGCAGGCCTTGGCAAAATCATCGGTATTGCGAATATCGGCTTTCACCAGAGTTAATTTTGGATTTTCCTTTGGTAAAAAATCATCACCAAAGAAAAATCTGTCATAGACCACGACCTCATGGCCAACGCTCAACAGCTGGGGCACCAAAGCGCTGCCGACATAGCCTGCACCACCTGTAATGAGGACTTTTTCAAATCGCATGGCCGGTCCTATTCGTAAAATTTCAATCAGTGAATATCTTGATCTGTGAATGCCGGAATCTGGAAATTATTGCAAGGTATTTGGACTTTTGTGATACCGTCGTTGCCGGTGGCCATGTTGAGTAATAGCATAAAAAAAGGCAACGCATGAAACGTGCAATCTTTGGCATGATCAATAACGATAACCGTCCCGTTGGCGGCATAAAAGTAATCTTTCAAGCTGTTGGTGGCTTGTGCCGTGCGGGGGTTGATGCCTGTATTTTGAGCGAAAAGAGCATACCAAGCTGGTTGCAGGATAACGCCTTGGCAGCGGATGCAGTCATTCTCGATGCAAACCAACCGCAACGGATCGATCTTACGGATCTCTACGTGGCCACAGATAGTTTTGGGGCGCACCGCCGTGAGTTGCTTTTATCACGCGGAAAACGCGCCGTGATCTTTTTCCAAAATCACACAGCATTACGGGCAAACACAGAGATAAACTGGGCAGAGTTTGTCGAAACGCCCTGTATTGCGGTTTCGCATTTCACCGCCCGGGCGCTTGCCGAGGCGGGCTTTAAGGATGTGACGGTGATTTCACCGGGTATTGACCCTGCGGTGTTCAAACCGGCACGACACAAAGCTCATCAACTCTGTTTTATGTCGCGTAAATGGCCACAAATAACCACCGCATTGCAGCGGCAATTTGGGCAAAAAGTCAGGCTGGTTGAGATTGATGGACAGCCAGAGGCGAAAGTTGCAGAAATTATGGCGACGTCGACGATTTTTGTTGGCCTTGGGCGCAATGAAGGGCTTGGTCTGCCGCCACTAGAAGCAATGGCGGCAGGGTGTCTGTTGTGTGGATTTGCGGCCGAGGGAACGCTCGACTATGCCCGGCCAGAGAATGGCTTTTGGGCAAAAGAAGGCGATATTGAGGGTTGCATGGCGGC
>JBELLC010000127.1:4247-7490 GCA_042088965.1 Nisaea sp.
TCTGGCGCCATGTGGCGGCGTAAGTCACCATCAGTGATAATGCCAATGAGGCTGCCATCAGGGTCCATCACCCCGCAACAGCCAAATCGGCCGGTGGGAATACGCACCACAACTTCGGACATGAGGGTACCTGGTGCCACAATTGGGACGGCTGCCAAAGGGTGCATGATCTCGCGCACATGAACAAAGCGACGGCCAAGCTTGCCACCGGGGTGGAAGACGCCAAAATCTGCTTCCGTAAAGCCTTTGCGCAACAGCAAAGCCATAGCAATCGCGTCGCCTAACGCGAGGGTTGCTGTGGTTGATGTCGTTGGTGCCAGGCCAATCGGGCAGGCTTCACGATGCGGCGGCAGAAATAAAACATGGTCACCGCGTTCCCCCAGGGTGCTCACAGGTTTGCTGGTCAGGCCGATAAGCGGGATCGCAAAGCGTTTCACATAATCAATAATCTCCGTTAACTCCGCCGTCTCACCAGAGTTAGAAATTGCAATGACGGCGTCATTTGCGGAGATCATACCCAGGTCGCCATGGGCTGCCTCAGCAGGATGAACATAGCTTGCCAAGGTGCCTGTGGAGGCCATGGTCGCGGCAATTTTTCGGGCGATGTAACCGCTTTTGCCCATGCCTGTGAGGATCACCCGACCGGTAACAGCCGTCAGGCAATCAATGGCATTCGCAAAGACCTCTGCTTGGTCAGAGAGAAGGGATGCTTTGAGGTCGCTAATCGCCAGCACCGCACTGTCAAGCACATCACTTGCGGCGATAAAATCTTCAGACACATGGGCGGCATCACTTTTGGTCGTCGTCATATCCACTCCGAGGTTAAGTTGGGCTCAACTTTTTCAGCATGTTGCCGCATCTTATTCAGGGCTTTTTCGACCCGGTGCGCGTAAGCATCTAAGGTCATTGTATCCTGCGTGCTAATGCTTTCCAGCAAACCCAGCATATCTTTATCAAAGCGCGGGTAGACGCGCGCGCGCGCTGTTTCAAGGCCGCGGTTATCGGTATCGGTGTCAATCAGATAGATCCGAAACGCGATGTTACGCTGTGCCAGATAGGCAAGGGTGGCCATCCATTCCTCTGGTAAGTCACAAAAAAAACTCGGGTAGACGAGCGCGGCATCTGCGTCAGGGCCAACCAATGACCGCAAAGCATTGGGATCAAGCCCGACAAATTGCAGTGCTTCCACCAAAATATCTTCTGGTGCCTCGATCAGCCATTTGGTTTCAGTTGTGCTCATTGACGGCTCACCATTACTGGACCCAGCCAGCATGGCAGGATTCTATTGGTTTATTCAAAATAGATGAATTCTTGGTCACCATCATAACCGCATTGTTGGTAAATCCAATCCCATCCTTGGGGGGCGAAAAAGCTTTCGCAGGTGAGTTGCCAGTATAGCAAATTGGCTTTTTCGCGCTCGTTTCGATAGCTTTCAACCATAATATACTTGTTTTTGCGACCCACACGCTGGATTTCACGCACCGCACGAAATAAATCGTCAATGGCGAGATTGTGCAGGGTTGCCAGGGAAAACACGAAATCAAACTGATTGTCGTCAAAGGGCAGCTCACGGGCATGGCCATGGTGTAAGAAAGGCTGCACCTCTTCTTTTGCGTCATTTAAGCCATATTCGGAAATGTCCAGGCCGACCACCTCAATTCCCGGGACCACGCGGGTAAATTCGTACAAAAGATAGGCTTTACCGCAACCGACATCTAAGATCCGGTCGCCTGCTTTTAGATTGTAGTGCGCGGCCATTGCCTCGGCGACCGCCAACCAGCGACCGTCATAACTGTAGCCGCCATAGCCATGCTCACGGGCGCCGTCCCAGTAGTCACGCCCCCATTGTTTGGCGATGGTGGCGCAGGCTGCTTTGTCATGGGCTGTGACCCGGCCGATATAGTCGCGGGCGGTCCGATTATGCAAAGGAGATACGAATTCAACCAGCGCCATTGCTGACCTTTCTTGTGAGGGTGGCTCTAAGAGAGTGCCGGGGGCAACGGGTTCTTCAGGGTCAAGGCATGGACGGCTAAAATATCTTCCCAGCGGGCCGCATCCTCGACGGTGCGCAACGAGAGATCTTCGACCGCCGCATGCAGCGAGGCCCCGGCATCAAAAAGCTGCTGATAGATGTGCTGTCTGCGGGCTCGCATGTCTGGCAGCATAAACATCGAATACATGACAAGGCCGTCGTGCGCGTCAAGTTCATCAAGGAGTTTACCGAGCATCATATAGCAATGCGGCATCGCGTATTCGCTGGCCGATAATTTAAACGGCAGATCATGTTTGTGACAATAATCGCGGATCACCAGATTTTGGATATGCTGTGGCGCGCGGCCCGTGGCGATGGGGCGGGCCCCATTATAGCCAATATAGCCTTTGGCATTGCTCACCGGGTTACTCCTCAAAGCCAGTTGGCAGGGCGTGTTCCATGCCAATACGCGTCATCGCCCGCAAGGTAATCGGCTCAAAAAATTCGCCAAGTTTTTTATCCGCATAGGGTGACAGGACACTTTTGAAACGGCAATTCATGGACCAGCGGGTTTCCGCCTCGATGTTGAGACGGTTGCCATGCATCAGGTTCTGGTTGAACAACAAAACATGGCCATAGGGGATGTCCAGAAAGGTCACCTGAGATTCGATTTCGCGGTACAGATCTTCGGCAGATTTATTGCCAAAGGATTTGAAACGGGATTCGATATCCGCATTGGTTTCAGGAGAGGCGATGTACATGCTTTTGGTCGCAAAAACATCGACGAGGGGGATCCATAAGACAGCTTCAAACGCCGAATCGCCTGACCAGACATCCGCATGCACTGGCAGCAGAGATTTATCGTCATGGGGCATTTGAATGGACAGGTTCACCCGCCGTTGCATCACCAGCTCATTGCCAATCAAGGTTTCGATGGTATCACGGGCGATGGCAAAATAGGTTGGCCGCAACCAGTCTTGCTGGTTGATATTTTGGATCACTGCTAGGCGCAGATCGTTCAGCTGATCACCGCTGACTTTTTCGTGTATTTTGTTTAAAAAAGTACCGCTATCAGTGGGCGTATCGAGGCCTAAATAGGCGGCTGTGGTGGCCGCCAAATGGTCGCGGATACGGTCTAAAGCTGCTGCATCAGCAACCGGCTGAATGACAAATCCCTGTCGCAGAAACGTTGCGGTCAGGGTGACATCAGCAGGGCTAAAAAAAGCTGCTGTTGTCGACGCTATCTCAGACTTGTTCGACGGTGCCATGAC
>JBELLC010000010.1:0-39558 GCA_042088965.1 Nisaea sp.
CAAGCACCATATCGGCACTTTGCGCAACCGATACCAGACGTTCAAATTGCTGTGTCACCGCCGCCTCACCTTGGACATTTAAGGCCAGGAGACCAAGATCACTTTTATGCGCCAAGCGCGGCGATTGGGCTTTTAATGCCACAGGTCCCGAAATATGTGCCGCTGCTGCAACAGCGGTTTCTAGATCGGCAGCCAAAACCCCTTCTGCCATCGGCAAGCCATTCTGGCGCAACCACGCATGCGCCTGATATTCCGCAAGACTCCCCGCCGTCGCCAGCGCCGCCGGTCGGGCTTGCGCTGGCATTGGCACAGGGACTGACGCTACGGTGTGAAAGGTTTTTTGACGCTGGCCATAGTCATACAATGCCCGCGCCGCCGCCGCGCAGTTTCGGGGGTTGGTAAACAGCGGAAAGCCGGCCGCTGTCAAAACCGCAACAGCCTTTGGATGCGGCAAGGTATAGGACCAGAAAAAGACCGGCTTATCCGTCGTCCGTCGCACCGCTTCTAAGGCAGGCTGATCTTCTTCGATCCGACCCGACAATCGCGCGGAGGCGACCGCAATGACGCTGCCAATATCCGGCGCATGACGCAGCAGTTCAACCAATCCCGCATAGCCAAGATGATGAATTGCCTGGGCGGTTGCATCAACCGGATTATGCGCGCTGCCATAAGCCGGCAAGTGGACCTCAATTGACTGCCGTGTCGGCGCATCTAAAAGGGGCACCTCCAGGCCCGCCGCTACTGCATTATCTGCCATCCATCCCCCGGCACCGCCAGAGGCCGTAAAAATCGCCGCATTGGCGTTTTTTGGCAGTAAGTCGCCCATAAAGGCAAAACCAGCGGCCAGATCAACGGCCTGTTCCGGCGTTTCAGCTTCGATCACACCGTAATACCGAAACATGGCCTGATAGCTGCCATGGGCCCCTGCCAAGGCCGCAGTATGGGACAGGGCGGCGCGTTCGCCAGCCGCCGACTTACCAACTTTGACAGCGATAATCGGCTTGCCAGCACGCAAGGCTTTTTCAGCCGCCCGTTTAAACGTCGCGGCGGTTTTAATATTCTCTAAAAACAGGATAAAAACATCCGCCTCATCCCGGTCGACCATCCAGTCTACCAGATCAAAGCTTTCAACCTGGGCCTCGTTACCGGTGGTGACCACATGGCTAAACCGCAAGCGTTTGGCGCGCCCTTGATCAAGAAACGAAAATCCAATCCCGCCCGATTGACCAATGACGGCGACACGCCCACTTTGTGAGCCCTCCGGTGCATCAAGGGCACCATCAAGATCAACAACGGGCGAAAATGTCGGCGCCAACTTGTTCTGTAAATTGGCAAAGCCTTCAGAATTTGGGCCAATGACCAGCATGCCTGATCGCGCAGCAATGGCGGCGATTTCGCCTTGCAGATCACGACCGCCAACGCTGCTTTCCTCAGCAAAGCCAGAGCTGATGATCTGTACGGCTCGCACCCCCTTAGCAGCGCATTCATCCAGGACCAGGGGCACATGCGGGGCTGGCACAATCACAATCGCCATATCAATTGGACCCGGCACATCGCCCACAGAGGCATAGGCTTTACGGCCAGCAACCGTCGCCGCGCTACGGCTAATGGGGATTAATTCGGCGGTAAACTCATGGCGGTCCATGACAGCGATCAGCCGGCCACGCAGTGACTCGGTATCGTCACTGGCGCCGATGACCGCGAAACGACGGGGCTGCAATAGGGCCCCAAAATCGCGTTGGGGCATGTCGTTTTGGTCGTTCACAACAGCCCCATCAGAGACCTTTACCGCAAGCCCAAACCACGGGCGATAATGCCGCGGAGAATTTCAGTGGTGCCCCCTTGGATGGTCAGTTTTGGCGCAATCAACAGGTTGTTCGTCAAGGCGGTTTCAAAGCGGCTGCGGGTTGCAGGGTCGCTATCGATCAAGCTGCCAAGATCACGGCAAATCCCTGGCATTTTCTGCATCCAGACAGTGCCAAGGTCTTTCACGATTGAGGCCTCTAAGACAGGCTCTTTGCCTGCCGCTAACATGCCGGCAACCGAGATGGACATGCGCCGCATGGTAAATAATTGCGCCACGAGACGGCCAAGCCCTTCAGCGGCCCGGGCATCTGGCGTTGGCCCAACCAAATTGACCAGTTCAATCAACACCGCAATGGTCTCTAAGAACCGCTCTGGACCGGACCGCTCATAGGCGAGTTCAGCCGTCGCCTGCGCCCAGGCGTTATCTTCTTCACCCAGCAAATGATTGGCCGGCATGTCGACATCTTCGAACACCACTTCGTTGAAATCGTGATCGCCATTTGGCCAATAGATCGGGCGCACATTGATGCCGGGCTTTTTCATATCGACCAAGAATTGGGTCAGGCCGTGGCGGCGGTTTTCTTTGGTCGGCGGTGAGGTCCGGAACAGCCCGATCATATAATCAGCTTCATGGGCGGCAGTGGTCCACACCTTAGTTCCATTCAGCCGCCAGCCTTCGTTGGTCCGCTCGGCGCGCGCCTTAGCGGCAAACAGGTCAGAGCCGGAATCAGGCTCACTCATGCCAATGGCAAAGGTGCATTCGCCGGCAATGATGCGTGGCAAGACCTCACGCTTCAATGCCTCATCACCATATTTCAGGATCACTGGGCCACTTTGTCGGTCAGCGGTGAAGTACACTTGGCTTGGCGCGCGGGCCACCAAAAACTCTTCGGTAATCACATAACGCTCCAAAAAGCTGCGCTCTTGGCCGCCATATTCCTTTGGCCAGGTGAGACCGATCCAGCCCTTGGCCGCCACTTTGCGCGAAAACTCATGGTCAAAGCCGCGCCGTGAGGGGCGGTCCATATGATCGCTATTTTCGGCCAAAAAGGCCCTGACTTCGCTCCGTAAATCCTCGGCTGCATCTGGCAGACGAATGGGATCAAATTGAATGGCTTGGCTCATTGTATCAGCTCCCGTACTGCCTTAAGCAGCGGTAATGGTTTTCCAAAAAGCATCGCCGCCTTGGGCAGCGAAATGTCGTCCGAGGCGTTCGGCCCATTGGGCTTCACGGCCAAATTGATCACGCCACGCCCACATCCGTTGGACATAGCGATGCAGGGGGTGATCGGCTGTAAAACCAATCGCTCCGTGCACTTGGTGGGCGATCAAGCCGCCTTCATTTACAGCTTCTCCAGCGCGGATTTTGGCGCTGGCAATATCTACAAACGCCCCTGATGGCCGGTTTGCCTGCTCAAGCGCAAAAGCGGCAGATGCAGAAGCTGCAACGACCGCCGCTGTTTCCTCTGCAAGCCGGGCCAATAAATGCTGAACCGCCTGAAATTTTGCAATCGGGCGACCAAAGGCGATACGATCTTGGGAATACCCAACACACATTTTTAAGGTGCCCTCAAAGGCCCCGGCAACGGCCATAGCCGCCATCGCTGCCCCCAGCATTTCAAGCTCATCATGGGCCAGATCAACCGCGACCGCAGACAATGCTGGCACTGTATTCAAAATGACCGTGTCAGAGCCATCCCCTGCCGGGTCAACGCCAGGCTCAATCGTGGCACTGTCCAAGGCGATGGTCGCCGCCATCATCCCGCTTGGGCCATCTGCCAAAACGGCCAAGACCTGTGCATGCTCTGCAAAGGGAACCGCAGCAAGACGGCCACTCACTCGGCCCTCTGCATCAATTGTCAGGGCAGCAGATTGACGGCCAGTCGCAACTGTCATGATGCCGTCGGGCAAATCAATTGTGGCGCGATCAAGTAACCACACCGCCAACAGGTGCGGCACCAAAGGCATGGCCACCGCATGGGCTCCAGCGACACGGATAATCTCAAAGGTATCGGCGATCGATAACGCTGCACCGCCAGCCGCTTCGCTGGCCCAGGCACGGGTCAAACCCCCCTCTTCCAACGCCTGCCACAGAGCATCACGCCAGGAGTCATCCTTGGCATTAATGATCGTCTGTGGATCGCCCAAATCCTCAAAAATCTTGCGGGTTGTATCGACGATAATGTCTGTCATTTCGCTCATTAAGGCGCTCCAACTTGTGGCGTGTGATCAAGTCTTAGACATGTGTTTGGGCCTTAACGACCCTGAAAATTAGGTAGGCGGCGTTCAGATGTGGCGCTGACGCCCTCGCGAAAATCCTCGGTCGCCTGCAGCCATTGCTGTTGTTTTAACTCATGTGTGGTCGCGGCTGCAACCCGGTCGGCCAAGCCCGCGCGCAGTGTGTCACGGGTGGCAACGACCGCCAAGGGAGCGTTGGTGGCAATCTCACGGGCCAGATCAATCGCGGTTTCACGGACTTTTTCCAGCGGCACCAGGATATCCGCCATACCCATTTCAAAGGCTTCTTCGCCTTTAAAACGGCGACTGGTATAAAAAACCATCGCGGCTTTTTGCCGCCCAATCAGCTCTGGCAAGGTGGTGGTCAGGCCAAAGCCTGGGTGAAAACCAAGACGGGTAAAGTTAGCTGCAAAACGGCCTTCAGGGCAGGTCACGCGAAAATCAGCTGAAATCGCCAGACCAAGGCCGCCGCCAATCGCCGCCCCTTGCACAGCGGCAATAATCGGCTTGCGACTGCTGAAAATGCGGACCGCTTCTTCATATAAATGAGCGGTATTGCGGTCGCGGGTGTGCTGGCTGCCAGACCCATCACCAAAATTCGCGCCCGCGCAGAACGACTTACCCGCAGAGCACAGCACGATTGCCCGGCAATCACTGCGCGCGCCCAGCACCTCGCAGGCCGACGATAACTGACTGATCAGCTCAAAATCGAAAAAATTATGCGGCGGACGGTTAATCTCCATCACGGCCACATTTTGATCGATGTCGATATTCAGCTCTGAAAAGTCAGTCATTTTGGTCATATGCCGCAGTCCCTCGTCGGTATTTTTTATAATCTAGTGCATTAATGCTGTTTTGGCGACCCAACCGCTTAAGCGCGAGAACACAGCATTGGCCTTGTTCAAGCCCTCAAAGCGCATCAGCTCATCACGCAATCCCTGACTTTCTTCTGCCCCAAGGTGCGGTTGTACTAAACTATCAAACTTGGCCCGCAACCGGCGCTCTTGATCGGCTAAATCAACGGCAGGCACACCCACGTCAAACTGCTTTTCAAAGCGTTGCCCGGTGGTCGTTTCAATAACGGCGCTGGCCATCGTGAACGGCCCGCCATTTTCCACCACCGTGACTTTACGTCGCAGTGCAACCAAATCTGGGCGAACCGCGTTGGCATCGCTATAGGTGTCGATTTGTGCTGTATCGTCGCCAGCAATGGCAAACGCCGCCGTATGCCGCAGGCTGAACTTTGTCTGCAAGCCGTCCTCCGGCTCGAGGATGTGGCACACTTTCAAGTGACCCGGGTCAACCGATAGCTGAACGGCTTTAATATCATCAGCTGTTAACGAGGCGTCCGCGGCGATATCTCGGCTTAACTCAATTGTTGAATGCGTCAGGTAACACGCGGCATGATATTTGAACAAATTCTCTCGAATGTAGAAATCACGCGGCGGCGCGGCGCGGGCGGCATCTGGATCAAAGTCATCGCTCATCGCGTCCGCCAAACCTTGAGCGGCTTCCAACATGTCACTGCGGCCGGTAAACCCGCGCGCCGCCAGACGTGCCGCAAGCAGCCCACTGCTCGCCGCCTTGCCAACATGCAGTGGTTTACACATGGTTCCAAACTGCGATTTCAGTCCTGCCGCCTGAGTGGCCGCAATACCAATCGCGGTGGCCATTTGGGCGCTATCCAGGCCAAGCAGGTGGCCCGCCCCAACGGCGGCCCCAACGGTGCCAATGGTGGCCGTTGAATGAAAGCCGCGCCCGTAATGACCGCCCTGAATTAACCGCCCAATCCGGCATTCAATTTCATAACCGGCGACAAATGCGGTGAGTAAATCCATTCCACTGGTTGGCCGTTCAGATGCCAGCGCCAAGAGGGCCGTTGCCACAGGCACTGTCGGATGACCTATCATAGCGCTATGCACATCATCATAATCCAGCGCATGCGAGGCGGCACCATTCACCAAGGCCGCTTGCTGCACGGTGCCCCTGCGCCCTTGGCCAACGATCAGCGCTTGTGCATTGCCGCCCTCAACCGCGACCTCATCGCTGAGAATCTCCACCAATGGCTCAGCCGCGCCAGCGATGGTCACAGCGAACCAATCCAGCAGACAATGGCGGGCCATGGTCAAGGCGTCAGGCGTTAAGTCACTGGCCTTTAGTGTCGCAGCAGCGTCTGCCAGCTCAGCTGTTAAACCAGCACCAGCATCAAGGTTTTTCGTCGGCATAGGGGCCTCCATGACGAATGTCGGGAGCGAAGACATCTCAATATTGGCGAAAAACCATAGCCCCGTCCAGCCAACATATGACGACGGGCCGGTTGCGCGCTGATTGACCGCATCCAGAAGCGCATTATAGTGCGACATGTCACACGCGGGTATTGCTGGGGGGAAAGACCAATGTCCACCGATAAAATGTTGTCTGAAAAACGCGGCGCAATTGGCGTCATGACTTTTAATAATGTCGCCCGGCACAACGCTGTGTCGCTCGAGATGTGGGATGCAGCAGAAAAAATCCTGAGTGATTTTATGGCCGATGATGCAATCCGTGTGATCGTGCTCACCGGGGCCGGCGGCAAAGCCTTTGTCTCTGGCGCAGATATTTCCAAATTCGAATCAGAACGTGCCGCCGAAGAAGCTGTCACCTATTACAATCAGCGGACCAAAGCCGTCTACGAGGGCATCACCAATCTGAGCAAACCCACGATTGCCATGATTAACGGCTATTGCATTGGCGGCGGCTTGGCCTTGTCGCTATGCTGTGACATTCGGATTTGCTCCCCCAAATCACGGTTCGGCCTACCTGCTGCGCGGCTTGGCTTAGGGTACCCGTTCCTGAGGGTGAAACAATTGATCGATACCATTGGCCCAGGTGCTGCCAAGGATATTGTTTTTTCAGCGCGCCGGATTGATGCTCATGATGCCCACCGCGTTGGCTTGGTGCAGCAAATCGTCGACGAAGAGGGGCTCGAAGATCATGTCATGGCGTATGCAGGGAGCATTGCCCAGAACGCGCCTTTGACGTTAAAGGCGCTCAAATTTGCAGCCATCCAAACCATGAAAGATCCTGCGGACCGGGCTTTGGACGAACTGCAAGCCATGGTCGACGGTTGCTTTGCTTCTGACGATTATGCTGAAGGCCGGACCGCTTTCATGGAAAAACGCCCGCCGGCCTTTAAGGGCCGTTAATCGCTTTCATTAGCGTCAATCATTGACCGGTTGAGGGGGGCGCCAAAGCGCAAATCGCGGGCCGCCAATACAGGTGGCGGCACGAAGGGGGCAGCCCTCAAACCCTCTGCCCTCAAACCCTCTGAATCGACATTGACATGCAAGGCCGCCTCACAGCCAGCTGCCATGACAGCCTGGGCCAAGACTTGCATCCGTCGTAAATGCCCAAGACCAATTTCAGGTCCGACAGCAATCGCAAAACGCAACATCATCACAGCACAGAGTGTCGCTTGCGCGGGCGCGGTTGGCCACGTATCCTCTAAGCGTCTTCAAAAGGGCAGAAAGAAGCGCTTATGGATCAAGTTAACCTTGCGGGACGCCGTGTGCTGTTGGTGATCACCGGCGGCATCGCGGCCTATAAATCACTTGAGCTGATCCGCCGATTGCGGGAACGCGGCTGTGCGGTGCGGGTGGTCATGACAGCGGGTGCCTGCCAGTTTGTGACACCGTTGTCGGTGCAAGCCTTAAGCGAGGACAAAGTCTATACCGAGTTATTTTCGCTGACGGCAGAATCAGAGATGGGCCACATCCGCTTGAGCCGCGAGGCCGATCTTCTTGTTGTCGCGCCTGCCAGTGCCGATTTCATGGCTAAAATGGCCACGGGCGCAGCCAATGACTTGGCCTCAACAGTGATGCTTGCGTCCGATAAACCTGTGCTCATGGCACCAGCCATGAATGCCCAAATGTGGGCACATCCTGCGGTCCAAGCCAATGTGGCCATTCTTGCAGAACGCGGCGTTCAGCAAATTGGCCCGGATGCAGGTGAACTTGCCTGCGGTGAAGTTGGGGCCGGTCGGATGGCCGAACCCATGGCCATTCTTGCGGCCATCAACGCGCAGTTAAACCAAACAGATCAACGCCTGCTTGAGCATGCCAAACAGGCCCCCTTGGCAGGTCGTCATGCCATCGTCACCAGCGGGCCCACCCATGAAGCCATCGATCCTGTGCGCTATATCGCCAATCGTTCCTCTGGCAAGCAAGGCCATGCGATTGCCGCCGCCCTGCAACGTCTCGGGGCAACCACAACGCTGATCACCGGCCCCACCGCGCAAGCTGATCCGCGCGGCGTCACTGTCCATCACATTGAAAGTGCCGTTGACATGCTGGCCGCCTGTGAAGCCGCCCTGCCTGCCGATATTGCGGTATGTGCCGCTGCTGTCGCCGATTGGCGCGTTAAATCGCCGGCCGATGGCAAAATGAAAAAAACCGGCAATAGCGCGCCGCCAACGATTGAGCTGGCGGAAAACCCTGACATCCTTGCCCGTCTTTCAAAAGCAGGGCCGACACGGCCTGCTTTGGTGATCGGCTTTGCCGCCGAAACCGATCAGGTCGTCGACCACGCACAACAGAAACGCCAACGCAAGGGCTGTGACTGGATTGTTGCCAATGACGTTGGCCCCACAACAGGCATATTTGGCGGTGATGAAAACACCGTCCATCTGATTACCGAGGCCAGCCATGAAAACTGGCAACCAATGCAAAAAACCGCTGTGGCGGCTGAACTTGCGCAACGAATCGTCGCCCATTTTGCAGATAAAGCCCCTTTTGGAGAGATACAATGACGGATGTTCAGGTCACCCGCTTGCCCCATGGGGCCGATCTGCCTTTACCGGAATATCAAACGGCTGACAGCGCGGGCATGGATCTGATGGCAGCCATTGACGCCCCAGTGACACTTACCCCAGGGGAGCGGCGATTGATTCCCACCGGTTTGGCAATCGCCCTGCCGTCTGGCTACGAAGCACAAATCCGGCCACGCTCTGGCTTGGCCCTGCGTGATGGGATTTCACAGGTAAACGCCCCCGGGACAATCGATGCTGATTATCGCGGCGAAATTGGCATTATCTTGATTAACCATGGCGATACAGCCTTTGACATCAGCCGCGGCATGCGGATTGCGCAAATGGTCGTTGCGCCTGTTGTTCAGGCCCGTTGGCAGGAAGTTGAGCGCCTTGATGACACCCGCCGCGGTGCCAGTGGTTTTGGGTCAACAGGGACGACCAACAAGGCAGCAGGATAACCTTGATGGAGCTGACAGACGCCCAGTTTGAGCGTTACGCCCGCCATCTGATCCTTGATGAAGTTGGCGATGAGGGCCAAGAAAAGCTACTGCAATCCCGAGTATTGGTGATTGGTGCGGGCGGTCTGGGGGCGCCGATGTTGCTGTATCTGGCGGCCGCTGGTGTTGGCACCATTGGGATTGTCGATGATGATCATGTGGACCTGTCAAATCTGCAGCGCCAAGTCATCCATATGACCGATCAGGTCGGCACCGCCAAGACCCAATCCGCCGCCAAAACCATTGCGGCGGTTAACCCTGACATTATTGTCCATCAACATGCCCTCAGGCTCAGCGCGGACAATGTGATGGCATTGATCCGCGATTATGATGTGATCGCTGATGGCTCAGACAATTTCGCCACCCGTTATGTGCTGAACGATGCCTGTCATTTGGCAGGCAAAACATTGGTTGCCGGCGCGCTGCTGCGTTTTGAAGGCCAGCTTTCAACCTATCGCAGCGGCGTCAGCGGCCATCAAGGCGAGCCGTGTTATCGTTGCTTATTCCCCGCTGCACCACCTGCTGGTACGGTGCCGCGCTGCGACGAAGCAGGCATTCTAGGCGCAGTTGCCGGTGTTATCGGCACGCTGCAAGCAACAGAAATTGTCAAAGAAATCCTTGCATTGGGTGACAGCATGTCTGGGCGTTTCATGCTTTATGACAGCTTGGCGGGCAGTTTTCGGACGGTGAAATTTAAACGCAATCCAGAATGCCCGCTCTGCGGCGATCAGCCAAGCATTCACAGCCTTCGCTAAACCCTCAGCAATAAAAAACAGGCCGCATCAAAAGACACGGCCTGCTGGTCAGCGAAACAATCGGTGACGTGATCTTACAGGTTACCAAGAATGTTTTCAGCGCTGGACACATCAAAGGCCCCAGCAGCTTCAATCATCAAACCTGTCACGGTGCCATCCTCAACGATCATCGCATAGCGCTGAGAGCGGACGCCCATGCCACGCGCAACTAAGTCGAGCTCTAAACCAAGGGATTTGGTGAAAGCAGCACTGCCATCAGCAATCATCATAACTTTATCGGCAACAGACTGGTCTTTGCCCCAAGCATCCATCACAAAGGCATCGTTAACAGACACACAAGCAATGGTGTCAACGCCTTTGGCTTTGATGGCGTCGGCATGCTCAACAAAACCAGGCAGATGCTTGGCTGAGCACGTTGGTGTAAAAGCGCCAGGCAGCGCAAAAACGACCACTTTTTTGCCGCCGAACATGGCGTCGGTTGAAATCTCATCGATCCCATCGGCGGTTTTGTGGTGCAGAGTACCGGCTGGAATTTTGTCCCCAACGTTAATTGTCATAGTCTGAGCTCCTTTAAATAAATTGCGATCGGCGAAACATGCATCGCTTTTCGGTGTGGTTAATAACTGCCTGTTGACACTCTGTGTCAAAGGCAAATTACGATTACTTTCGGTTTCGTGCAGCCGCAATCTCGGCCAACACACGATCAGTTGATAATAATTCTGGCAGCGCTATACCACCGACAGCCCCCGGCCCATAAACAGCGTTAAAAGGAATCCCATAACGCCCAAATGAGGCGAGATAGGCCGAGATTTCTGGATCCGGGTTGGTCCAGTCTGCCCGCATGCCAATGATTTTCCCCGAGGTCAACAAGTCATTGACCGCCCCCTGGTCAAGCACCAAGGCTTTATTTACTTTGCAGGTCAAACACCAATCAGCGGTTACATCAACCAAGACAACCTGCCCAGCGGCAACCCGCCCGGCCAAAGCTGCTTGGTCAAACGGCTGCCATTTAACCGCCGAGGTTGGTGATACAGAATTGACCATGAACCCTGCTTGCGTCCACATCACGCTCCCCAACCATACCGCCGTCGCAAACAGCGCAAGGCTGAGGATTTTTTTAAAGCGAACCATCCACGGTCCTGGTTTTGGCAGCCAACTGACCAGTTTGGGGACGGCAGCAATCAGCAAATATGGCAGCGCCAAGCCAATGCCCATGACCCCAAAAACCGCAACAATTTCAAAGGGACCACGGGCCAGCGCAAAACCAATCGCAGTTCCCAGAAACGGTGCCGAGCATGGCGTTGCCAACAGCGTCGCGAACATCCCAGTCATGAAATTACCACGGATGCCAGCCTGCGTAGGACCTTGGTCGCGAGCCATCATCCGGCCGCCCGCATCAGCGATAAAACGCGGCAACGGAATATCAAACCAGCCCCATAAATTGACGGCAAAACCGATAATAATGACAATCATGATCAGCAAAAAAATAGGCTGCTGGAATTGCATGCCCCAGCCGACCGACAGCCCTGCCAGTTTCATACTCAACGCCGCCAACGCCAACAGCAGAAAGGAGCAGATAATACCGGCGGCTGATGCCAAAAACCCCCGCCGAATAACCCCTGATCCAGCGCCCCCATAATTGGCAACTGTCATCAATTTCATCGATAAAACCGGCAGCACGCAAGGCATGAGATTAAGAATCAAGCCCCCCAGAAGGGCAAAGCCAAGGATCACAACGATACCGCTCATCACGGGGCTTGTTGGCAGCGCGACGGCGACCTTCGCCAGCATCGTTTGCACCCGAAATCGATCACCATCGGCCACTGTCATGGTATAGCGTCCAGCGGCTAAATCTTGGCCATCGACAGCCCCGGCAGGCAGCGTAAAAACAGCGGAATGCCGATCGGCGGCAAGGCTTATCTCTGGCGCACCAAACCCCACTCCCGGCGGGCCTTCAGGGAAAATCTCTGGTGCCACAAGGCGTTGATCGGCCTGCAAACTTACTCGAATCGTATGCGCCGGTGTCCCAACAGCTTCAATCTTTGTGATCAATAATCCGCTGCCTGGCAAATCAGCAGGCACCTGCGCCACGGCGCGATTAATCGCCTGCGCTTCAGCCGACGGGGCCGCTGGGCCTGCGGGCAAATCAAGCTGTAGGTCAGCATCAAGTGGCACGCAAATATCGCTGCACACCAAGGCTACCAGTTTTGCCCGCAAGGTCAGCGGGGCACCAACATTCTCAAGTGTTACCTTGATCGGATAAATAACCTCATCGCTGTAGCCGAAACTCTCAAAGCCGAGAATGGAAAAGCGTTCTGGCAATGGAAATTGTATTTCTGCCGCTTTCAGATTGTCTGATCCGGCCCAATCGAGTGATGGCGGAAAGCCTGCATCGCCCGGTGATCGCCAATAGATTTTCCAGCCTTTTTGAAGACGCACCTGCAATCCCATGGGCACGCTCTTTTGATCACCTGTCGCCACCGCCGCCGAAACCAGCCGAATGCTGGCAATATCGCGGTCAACCCAGGGCGATGCACTCGACGTTATTGCGGCAAGGTTGCTGGGAAAAAGCAACAACAGCACGCCGGAGGCGATAAAATTGACAACGGTTTTCCATCTCATGATCCCTATATAGACATGAATTTGCGTATTTTAAGCGTCACAATTGTGGCATCGACGCGCGAGGTGACATATAGAAGTCTGATGATGACTGAAACGCTTCCTGATTATCTCACCGGCCAACTGCTGATCGCTATGCCTGCGATGCGTGACCCGCGTTTTGCGCGGAGCGTCATTTTTGTCTGTGCGCATAACGAAGAAGGGGCAATGGGGCTGGTTTTAAACCGCCTGATTGGCTCCATTAGTTTCGAAGCTCTGCTTGAAGAGCTTGCCATCCGCATCGAAGACACGCCCGAGGCCTGGTCACCGCCCGCCATACATTTTGGCGGCCCGATGGAGACAGGTCGCGGCTTTGTGCTGCACAGCGCTGACTATATTTCCGTTGATTCGATCCCCGTCGATGGCCACATGGCCGTCACCTCAACCGTTGAGATTTTACGCGACATTGCCCTTGGCCACGGCCCAGCACAAGCGATGCTCGCGCTGGGCTATGCGGGATGGGGTCCCGGTCAATTAGATGATGAAATTCAAGACAACGCTTGGCTTAACGTCAGCGCTGACGAAGCCCTCATTTTTGACCACGACCTGGACAATAAGTGGGAGCGCGCCTTAGCCAAGATCGGCGTCGACGCATCCCTGTTATCAACCGAAGCTGGCCACGCTTGAGCCGTTAAAGGGTGACGCCTAATTTGCGGGCAACAAATTCTACCCGGTCCTGGCCCCAAAAAATCTCGTCCTCAATGATATAGCTTGGCGCGCCGAAGACACCTGCGGCCATGGCAGCTTCAGTGTCGGCCTCGAATTGCGCGTGCATCGCATCGGTCTCTGCTTGGGCGATAAGGGCAGCCCCATCCAGACCACACGCCTCGCAGACCTCGGCCACAACAGCCCCATCATCAATGTTACGGTCATCTTCCCATAAAGCGGCAAGAATCGCGTTTGATAAGCCCAACGCATCGCCGCCATTGATCCGTGTCGCCGTGATCACGAGGCTTGGGATGGCGGCGATTGAGGGAAAGTTTTCAGGTTCAAATTTGATGGGACTGTCTAAATAATCAGCCCAGCGCTTTAACTCCATCATCCGATAAGCGATGCGTTGCGGGGCGCGTTTCGGCAAGGGTAGGCCGCCTGATGCTGGGAAAATTTTGTGAAACCCGACGGGATAAACATTGACCGTCGCACCGGAAGCTTCGGCAATTTTGGTTAACCGCTGAGAGCCAAGATAGGTCCAAGGGCTGCTTGGCGTCAGGTAGTAATCAATAACAGGGGGCATGACAAAACTTTCAAAAAAGGGCGATTGGGCCTAATATATGCGGATCTTGTGACAAATACCATGAAGCTGCTGCGCCTGTTGTTCGGCGTTGAAATCCCGGAGGTATCGGTTGACGTGAAGCTCTATATCAGTGCTGACATTGAAGGTGTTGCGGGGATCGCACACTGGGATGAAGCGGGCAAAAAACAACCAGAATACCCAGAATTTCGGGCGCAAATGACCGCCGATGTTGCCGCTGCTTGCCACGCCGCTGTGGCCGCAGGCGCGCGCGATATCCTGGTCAAAGATGCCCATGGTAGCGGCCGCAATATCATCCACGATCAACTGCCCGACGAAGCCCGCGTCATTCGCGGCTGGAGCGGTCATCCCTTTGGCATGATGCAGGACCTGGATGACAGCTTTGATGCCGCCGTTTTACTGGGTTATCACGGCAGCGCAACCGATCCTCACAATCCGCTGTCACATACCTTTACAGGGTATTTCGCCGAAACCAGGCTGAATGGTGCGCTCTGTGCAGAGTTTCACATTTCCCTTTATCTGGCGGCCAGCGTCAATGTTCCCATCATCTTGATAAGCGGCGATGACGGCATTTGCGCGACGGCGAAAATAGCCAACCCCGCCATGACCACCGTTATCACGGGCGGCGGCAGCGGCGCCTCAAACACCGGCCTTCATCCAAACCGTGCCCGCGCTGCGATTGCCGATGGCATCACCAAAGCGATGGCCGCTGACCCGGCGGCATGTGCGGTAACACTGCCAGATGATTTCGAACTGGCGATTCGTTTTAACAATCATGCCAAAGCCTACCGCAACGGCTTTTATCCCGGCGCTGCGCAAACCGGCCCCGAAACAGTTACTTTTCGCGCCAATAATATTTTCGATATTGCCCGAATGCTGTCTTTTATGTCGTAACGGTCCGGGTCAGCGTCGATTTCAGCGAACCAATGCACCCAAATCTTGACGCGCTTGGGCGTCGATCTGACTGGCAAAATCAGCGAGTAAGGATTCTACCATTTTGAACCAGACAGTGCTGCGGTCATTCAGGGTAATGTCCTCTGGCACCGATTGGCTGCGGGTAACCTCAACCTCAACCTGACCGCGTTGCTGGCCGCTGGAATCAAGAATGGCCAGCGATACCTGCACCCGCCCATCATAGCGATATGCCTGATCAACCGTTAGCAAGGCTTTCAGACCTGACGGCTGTTTCAAGGCGACTTCTGTGACACTGGCATCACGAATGGTTAAAACAGCTGTATTCCCAATGCCGGCCGCGCGCAGCACATCAAGAGCCCAGCGTTCAACACCCGCGCCGGGGGCGATTGGCATCAAATGCTCCACCTGCGGTGGTTTAAGGGGCATGCGATAAGCGTTGACGATGTCAATTTTGGCCACATCCAAGTTGATCGCCGGTCGATTGGCAAAGGTCAGCGCCACATCCGGTGTTGCAATTGGTTTCATTGTGCAGCCAAGCAGTATTGGCAGAACACATGCCGACAGCATCAGCAGGCCGCTGCTCTTGCGCCACAAACACTTCCTTAAATGCCTCATATCTATCTCGTTATCTGACGTTCAGCGCGCATCTGCGCGATTTCCAACTCGCTATAACGATAACTTCTTTTACAGAACTCACAAGTCACCTCTGCGTGATCATCAACCAGCAAATCAGCAAGCTCTGCTGGGACCAGCGACACCAAAACATTCTCAACCTTGGCGGCGGAGCATCGGCAGCCGTGCTGTAAGGGTTGTGCTGGATAGGCGCGCACGCCATCCTCATGAAACAACCGATAGAGCAACCGGTCCGCTGGCAAGTCCACGTCAAGTAATTCGCTGGCCTTGGCACTGGCCATCATGACCATGGCGCGTCGCCAGCCATCTTCATAGTCTTCAACAGTAATGTCTGCGGGCAGGCCTTCACCCCCTTCAAACGGCAGTCGCTGCACCATCATCGCTGCGGCCCGCCAGCCACTGCCGTTTACAGGCACAGCTGTCGCCAAATGCAAGCCAGCCTCAATCTGTTCAGACTCTCGGAAATAGGCACGGGCACACTCCGTCAAGGTATCGCCCTCAAAGGCGACAATACCCTGATAGCGCTCGGTATGTTGGCCCTGATCGACCGTGAAGGCCAAATAACCTTCGCCCAATAAGCCAGGAACAGACGCATTGCCATCACCCGCGACGACGGTTGCTGTCGCCAACTTTTCAGCATCAAAACTGGCATAGGCGCGAATATCACCGCTGCTGGTCACATCGGCAACAATGGTGCGCACCGGCCCTGCGCCTTTTGCTTGGAGTGTAAAAATTCCTTCGTATTTCAACGCCCCCGCAAGACAGCTGGCCAAAGTTATTGTTTCGGCTAAAAGCCGATTGACCGCTTCAGGATAGCCGTGGCGAGCGATGATCTCATCAACCACCGCCCCCAGACGCACCGAGCGCCCCCGCAGACCAAAAGGCTCAACCTGAAAAGGCAGAATGATATTGTCTGTGCGATTATCCGCATAAATGTCGATGCTTGTCATACAGCCAATATCGTCAGGAAAGGCACCACTTCAAGACCGCCTTTTGCGCATGCAAACGGTTTTCCGCCTCGTCCCAGACAACTGATCGCGGCCCATCAATCACCGCTGCGGTGACTTCCTCGCCGCGGTGCACGGGCAAGCAATGCATGAAACGAGCATCTGGCTTGGCCTTTGCCATCAAACTGTCATCGACCCGGAAGGGTGCCAAAAGATTATGACGATCCTGGTCATGATCACCCATGGATATCCAGGTATCTGTGGTCACACAATCCGCACCCCGCACGGCCATCTCTGGATCATTGGTAACATTGACCTTGGCGCCCAGACGCGCGGCCCAATCAAGGACATCTGTCGGCGGACTAAGATCAGCTGGGCAGGCAATATTCAAGGTAAAGTCAAACTTTACCGCTGCATGGATCCACGAACTGGCCATATTATTGCCATCACCACTCCAGGCCACTGTTTTGCCCGCAATCGGCCCCATATACTCTTCAAAGGTCATCACATCTGCCATCAGTTGGCAGGGGTGGGTGCGGTCGGTTAAGCCATTGATCACCGGAACCGATGCATGTGTCGCCAGCTCTTCAAGCGTTTCATGACCATAGGTGCGGATCATAATGCCATCCACATAACGCGATAGCACGCGGGCCGTATCAGCAACACTTTCGCCCCGTCCCCATTGCAGCTCACTACTTTGCAAAATCACCACATCACCGCCCAGTTGCTTCATCCCAACTTCGAATGAAACCCGGGTACGTGTCGATGGCTTTTCAAAGATCATCGCCAGGGTTTTACCCGCGAGCGGCCGCTCGCTGTGGCCCGCTTTCATGGCCTTCGCATCTTCCAACATTGCCCTGAGGGTCGCAGCTGGAAACTGGTCAAGGTCTAAAAAATGCCGCGGTCCACCAGCATCATTGCGCACAATATCAAGGGCGGTCATGCCGCAGTCTCCATTTCGCTGGCGACAGCTGCAATTGCCGCCACAGCTTCGTCGATCTCGGCCTCGCTGACGGTCAAGGGTGGCAGCAAGCGGATGGCATTGTCACCGGCACCAACCACCAACAAGCCATGGGCGCGCAAGCGCGTCCAAACATCCATATTGGCGGCGATTGTTTTCATACCAACCATCAAAGCTTGGCCACGCACCTCATCAATGAAGTTGGGGAAACGATCGGCCACCGTTTGTAATTGCGCATGCAAATAATCACCACGGGCGATCACCTGATCCAAAAATCCCGGCTCGAGCATGACATCAAGGACCGCATTCGCCGCCGCACATGCCAGCGGGTTCCCCCCATAAGTCGACCCATGGGTCCCAGGCACCATACCCGATGCCGCCCGTTCACTGGCCAGCACCGCACCGACGGGGAAACCGCCCCCAAGGCCTTTTGCAAGTGCCATAACATCTGGCGCAACCCCAGCCCATTCATAGGCCCATAGCTTGCCACTGCGGCCCATGCCGCACTGCACTTCATCAAAAACCAACAAAGCGCCAAATTCGTCAGCAGCGTCCCGCAGGGCATGCATATAGCGATAATCGGCAGGGAAAATTCCGCCCTCACCTTGAATGGGCTCAATCACAATCGCCGCCACATCATCACCCATGGCAGAGCGCAGCTCATTCACATTGCCAAAGGCAACATGGTCAAAGCCTTCGGGACGTGGGCCAAAGCCCTCTCGGTATTTGGCATTGTCGCCCGCCGATAGCGTTGCCAAAGTCCGACCATGGAAGGCCCGTGTGCAGCACACAACGCGCTCGCGCTCAGGCTCGCCATTGGCGAAATGAAACTTACGCGCCAGCTTTAACGCGCCTTCCATTGCTTCAGCACCAGAGTTGCAAAAGAAGACGGTGTTGGCGAAGGAGTTTTCCACCAGTCGGTCCGCCAAACGTTGTTGCTCGGGAATATGATAAAGATTTGAGACATGCAGCAATTTGGCTGCCTGGTCTTGTATTTCCTTCACCAGATGGGGGTGCGCGTGGCCCAAGGAATTGGTCGCGATACCGCTGGCGAAATCAAGGAATCGTCGGCCATCGGTCGCATAGAGGTAAGAGCCTTCTCCCCGATCGAACGCAATGTCGATCCGCCCATACGTTGGCATGACCGTGGTAACCACAATTCCTCTCCTTTAAACAGTTTTAGCGCTGGCGGCTCTCCCACCAGCGCATTGACGAAGGCCGGATACTCCATGGCCTGACACCAAATGTCAATCTTCCAGGCGAATCGGCGTTAGGTCTTAAAATGTTTTGAAAGTTTCAGCCCTTGGCGTTGGTAGTTGGAGCCAATGCCAGCACTGCCATAAAGTTTATCTGGCACCATGGTCAGAGCCTCGTACACCAGACGACAGACCACTTGGCCATCTTCGATCAAATAAGGCACATCATGAGCGCGCACTTCAAGGACCGCACGGGTGCCCGCGCCATCGACCTGATCATGCCCAAAACCAGGGTCAAAAAAGCCTGCGTAATGCACCCGAAACTCGCCAACCTTGGTATCATAGGCACGCATTTCAGCGGCATAATCCAAAGGTACGGTAATAAATTCTTTTGAGGCCAGGATGTAAAATTCATCGGGGTTCAGAATCAGGCCATCGGCCCCGCCGACGCCGCTTTTACCGGCATGCAGCGGCTCCCAAAATCCATCAACCGCATAGCTGTCAGGTCGATCAACATCAATCAGGCCCGCATGCGGCTTTGCCCGATAGCCGATCAGGCCATCAACGCCCCGCAAATCAACGGACACCGCAACCCCTTCGCGGATATCCACATCTGCGCCATGCACCAAGCCAACCTCGTTCTGCAAGCGCCGCATGGCGCTGTCAGATGCCGCAGGCGTGCCACGCCGCAACCGCAACTGGTTCAATCGCGATCCGGTGCGCACCAAAACCGAAAAAGTGCGCGGCGAAATCTCGGTATATAGCGGCCCACAATAGCCCGCAGCGACCGTTTCAAATTCCATCGCATGATCACAGATCAAGCGGGTAAAAATATCCAACCGACCTGTTGAACTTTTGGGGTTAGCGGCGGCGGAGACCCGCGCTGGTAGGGCAAGCTCTTCAAGCACAGGAACGATATAAACACAGCCTTTTTCCAGCACGGCACCGTCACGCAAATCAATCTCATGCATCGACAATTCAGCCAATTTTTCCAGCACTGTTGCGTCCGGTCCCGGCAAAAAACTTGCTGGCACCCGGTAGGCCTTATTGCCCAAGCGCAAATCAATGGATGCGGGTTGAATTTGCAACTCGTCAATCGCAACAGCTGCGGTAATCTCTGCGCGCGCGATCATCTGTCGCAGAACTTGGCTCGGCAAAATTCCCGTGGTGCGGGCAGCGACCGCTGCGTTTCCTGGCGACGACATGTCAGTCATGATTTCAGTTTATACCCAATTTGCAACAATCTGAAACACAATGCAGCACAACTGACAGCGGTCACAGCGACCACGATAGCGGCCTGCAACGGCGCCCCATCAGACCAGCCAATGGCAGCAAACCGAAAGCCATCAATCATGTGGAACAGCGGGTTAATATGCGCCAAGTCTTGCCAAAACCCTGGCAAGCGTTCCACTGAATAAAATGTCCCCGACATAAACGCCAACGGCGTGATTAAAAAATTGGTCACGGTGGAAAGATGATCAAATTTTTCTGCCCACAGACCAGCAATAATTCCCAGCGACGCCATCACCATCGCCCCCATGACGATAAAATAAGCGCCCCACAACCAATTAAAATTTGGAAAATCGACAAAAATACTGAGGGCCACGCCCGCCCCCAGGGCGACAATAAAGCCACGGGTAATACCACTTAACACATAAGCGACCAGCATTTCTGTCGGACCAATCGGTGCCATGATCGTATCAACGATACTGCCAACCACCTTGCCGGCAATCAATGACGAGGAACAATTGGCAAACGCTTGCTGCATGACCGCCATCATAATCAGCCCAGGGGCCAGAAACTCCCCATAGGACAGCCCAGCAATACCAATTTGACGGCCAAAGGCGAGGGTGAAAATCGCCAAAAACAGCAGACTGGTCACAACCGGTGCCATAACTGTTTGCAAAATCATTTTGAAAAAGCGGCGCACCTCGCGCAGATATAGCGTCCATAAGCCGATCCAATTGACCCGCCCAATTGGGCGAACCGCAATTTGCCAATTGGCAATCCCGTTGTCGTCATGTGCAGCCATCGCCATCCAAATCCTTGGTTTTGATTTTGCGGACCATAGTCGCCGTCGCCCATTACTGCAATAATAGCTAAATGAGCGAGGAACATGCGAGTAAACGAAAACCAGCCGAACGCCGCACGGTGCGCAAGATAAGCGCACAATCGCTGCACAATATTGCGCTTTATTATCTGCAACGCTACGCCAGCTCAGCGGAAAATCTGCGCCGCATATTGATGCGCCGGGTGCTTAAATCTGCTAAAGAACATGACAGCGACCCTGCTGATGGGGAGCGCATGGTCACCGAGCTGATTGCACGCTTCCGCAGTACCGGCCTGCTTGATGACCAGCGCTATGCAGAAACACAGGCGATAAGCTTGCGGCGGCGCGGCACCTCAAAGCGGATGATCGCCCAGGGATTGCGGCAAAAAGGCCTCAGCAATGAGGATATCACCGCCGCGCTGGCACAGCTTTACGTCGACCAAGGTAATGATACAGATGGCGAGGATAGCGAGTTTATCACTGCCTGCCGCTTAGCCCAAAGACGTCGCCTGGGGCCTTTTCGCTTGGCCGAGAAGCGGGCTGAAAACCAACAACGCGATCTGGCGGCTTTGGCGCGCGCGGGATTTGCCTATGATGTGGCACAGCGGGTGATAAAACATGACGATTGTGACGCACTTGCGGCCATGATTGCCAAGGCTGGCTTGTAGTTCGGCGGAAATATGGCTACTGAATACTAAAAAGATAACGTGAATATAGGGGAGAGAGGATCATGACCGACGCGCATTTATTTCCAGTCCCATCGGCAATCGCCGAGACGGCCCTTATCGACAATGCCAAATATCAAGAAATGTACGCCGCATCAATTGCAGACCCAGAGGCCTTCTGGGCCAAGCAAGGTCAGCGGATTGATTGGATTAAACCCTATACCCAGATCAAAGATGTCTCATATGCGGCGGATGACCTGCACATCAAATGGTTCCATGATGGCACCCTAAATGTTGCCGCCAATTGCCTAGATCGCCATTTAGAGACGCGCGGCGATCAAGCCGCCATCATCTGGGAAGGCGATGACCCAAGTGATGATAAAACCATCACCTATCGTGAACTTCATGATGAGGTTTGCCGCTTTGCCAATGCCCTTAAATCCCTTGGCGCGAAAAAAGGCGACCGGATCACGATTTATATGCCGATGATCCCAGAAGCAACGGTGGCGATGCTGGCCTGTGCCCGCATTGGCGCTGTTCACTCCGTCGTCTTTGGTGGCTTTTCCCCTGACGCCCTCGCAGGCCGTATCCAGGATTGTGACAGCAACATGGTGATCACCGCCGATGAAGGCGTGCGCGGCGGCCGACCAATCCCCTTGAAAGAAAATACCGACAAGGCGTTGGCAAACGCCCCGATGTGCAAAACCGTGGTCGTGGTCAAACGCACCGGCAGCCCCATTGACATGCAAACAGGCCGTGACCATTGGTATCACGACATTATGGCTACAGCGGATGCTGATTGCCCGGTCACGGAAATGAACGCTGAAGACCCCTTGTTCATTCTGTATACCTCTGGTTCTACCGGCCAACCCAAAGGCGTCATGCACACGTCTGGGGGGTATTTGGTCTATGCCTCAATGACTCATGAATATGTTTTCGACTATAAAGACGGCGAGATTTATTGGTGTACGGCTGACGTTGGCTGGGTCACAGGACACAGCTATATCGTCTATGGACCGCTTGCCAATGGGGCCACCACCTTAATGTTTGAAGGGGTGCCAAATTATCCTGACTCGCGGCGCTTTTGGCAGGTATGTGACAAGCACCACGTGAATATCTTCTACACTGCACCCACCGCCATCAGAGCCTTGATGCGCGAAGGCGACGGCCCTGTCAAAGCGACTGATCGATCCAGCCTGCGCTTGCTTGGCTCCGTTGGTGAGCCAATCAATCCTGAAGCCTGGATGTGGTATTATGATGTGGTTGGTGACAGCCGATGCCCGATTGTTGATACCTGGTGGCAAACCGAAACAGGCGGCATCTTAATCACCCCGCTGCCCGGCGCGACAGCCTTAAAACCAGGCTCTGCCAGCCGTCCGTTCTTTGGTATTCAGCCGATTATTGTGGACGCTGATGGCGTTGAGTTATCGGGTGCAACCGAAGGCAATCTATGCATTGCCGATAGCTGGCCGGGGCAAATGCGAACCGTTTACGGCGATCATGAACGCTTTGTGCAAACCTATTTTGCAACCTTCCCCGGACGATACTTCACCGGCGACGGCTGCCGCCGCGATGACGACGGTTATTACTGGATCACCGGCCGCGTCGATGACGTGATCAATGTGTCTGGCCATCGAATGGGAACAGCCGAGGTCGAAAGCGCTCTGGTCGCCCATCATGACGTCGCTGAAGCAGCGGTTGTCGGCGCCCCTCATGATATTAAGGGCCAAGGTATTTATGCCTATGTCACCTTGAATGTGGGGATTGAGGCAAACGAGGCGCTGCAACGCGAACTGGTGCAATGGGTGCGCAAAGAAATTGGCCCCATCGCCAGCCCCGATTGGCTGCAATGGGCCCCTGGTCTGCCAAAAACCCGTTCTGGGAAAATTATGCGGCGGATCTTACGCAAGATTGCTGAAGACGATTTCTCCAATCTGGGGGATACCTCAACCCTCGCAGATCCCTCTGTGGTTGAAGATCTCATCAACAACCGCCAAAACCGTCTTAACTGATTGACCTAAATTCTGCTTTTTAAGGAGCTTGCTTCATGCGTTATTTGCACACCATGGTCCGTGTTCGGGACGAAAAAGCCGCCATTCAATTCTATTGCGATGCCTTGGGAATGGTTGAAATTCGCCGCTACGATAGTGAACCTGGACGTTTCACCAATATCTTTTTGGCCGCCCCAGGGGATGCGGAACATGCCGCTGAAACCAAAGCCCCGGTTTTGGAATTGACCTACAACTGGGATCCAGAGGACTACACCGGGGGCCGTAACTTTGGCCACTTGGCCTTTGAGACTGATGATATTTATGCGCTTTGTCAGAAATTACAGGACAGCGGTGTGACCATCAACCGGCCACCGCGCGACGGCCGCATGGCATTCGTCCGCTCCCCCGATGGTATCTCGGTCGAGTTGCTGCAAAAAGGTGACGCCTTGGATGCCGCAGAGCCATGGGCATCCATGGGCAATACCGGCAGCTGGTAACCTCTTCAGACCCGCCGCCGCCCGCGCTCTTACAGGACCAAGCTTGAAATTGCGACCAGCGAAATCAAGCCAAGGGCAAGGCGGCGGTAGACCCGCTCACTGGCAAAAACAAACATCCGCGCACCAAGATAAAGCGACAGGCCATAAACGGGTGCCAACAGCAGGATCAACGCCCACACCCGCAGGGTCATCAAATCACCGATCAGGTAAGCGGCAAAACTCATCACGCCCGTGATCCCAAAATAAGCCAAAATATTATTGCGTGTGCCGCTGGCGTTCATTTGACTCGCCAACCAAAACAGCACGATAATTGGACCAGACAGTGAAATCATTCCACTGGCAAAGCCTGCCGCACCGCCGATGGCCGTGGTCACGGGCAGGGAGACAGGCTTGCGATAACGCCAGCCACTGGCCAATAAAATCACCGCGATGATTACAAACACTGAAACGATCCAGCGCACGATTCCGGGGTCAATCACAAGCAGGGCCCAAATCCCCATGGGAATGGCCAGCAAACTGCCTGCCGCCAAGGCCGCGACCGAGCGCCAGTGGCACCGCCACCAGGCACGCACCGCCATTGGCATGGTCAGAGCCGTATCCATCACAGATAGCGTCGGCACGGCCACCAGCGGACCCAGAATGGCGATCAGAACCGGCATCATCACCATGGCCGCGCCAAAACCTGAAAACCCCCGCACCAGCCCTGCCAACACCGCAGTGCCAACCAGTAAGCCCAAAGGCAACGGGGCCACGTCAACAATGACCAGCCATTCAGATAACCATGCTGTCATCGCAGCTGTACCTTTTTCGCCGAAGCAGCCTGTCTGGATCACCTCAGCGGCGACCGAACAGACGCGGATTAAATTGGCGGCAATCTTAAGTGACGGTCAGGACAATCAACAGGTAATCGCTTGCCGTGGCTCAAAAATTGCGGTGTGAGAGATTTCCGCGATAAGATCATCCGCACGGCTGACAATAACATCAAGATCAACAAACCGATGGCCCCGCTTTTCATAGCTTGCAGCAACTTTCGCCCGTGCCTGGAGTTTATCACCAGAATATGCCGGCGCGAAATGCTGGGCGCTGCTGCCCACATGGATCCACGGCCCCAGCAGAACATTATCTTTCAAGGCCGCATTAGCGAGACGCAGAATAAGACCTGGATGGACATGGCCGCCGCCTTGGTAGAGCGGCAGATCATCGCTGACCCAGCCAAGATAGTCAGCCAAGGCTGATGGCGTGCAGTCAAAGTCCACGGCCCCCAATACTTTGCCGTCGGGTAGATTTTCAAAACTGGCCAGCGGACGTTGATCACCAGCTGGAAGCGGTTGGTATGGTAATGCCGCGAGGCCCGGCACTGGGGCACTGGCCTGTAATCCGGCGCGGCCGGTGGCGCAGAGTTTTTCGCCGACACGCACCTCAATGGTCATCTGACCATCAGCCGCCATCTTGGCGTTAACATCTGTCGCCTCACCATCATAGACAGGTTGGTTGAAGCGCGCTGATAACCAGCCCCGCGCAAGCCACTCTGGCCCCCAATGAGCAACAGCGGGACGTGTCATATAGGCATAGACTTCCACCCCAGGCACCAAGCCACCAACAAACCCGAAGCGCTGCGCGGTGACATCATCATGCATGCGGTTTTCAGAATCTTTAGCTGTATTAAAAGCGATAAGCTGATGATTAAGGCGTGTCATGGGGGCTCCGATAGATTAGGCGGGCGAGAATGCTGGGATAATAGCGTCGACCGCTGACTCATAAAAGCCATCAAAATAACCACCCGCATCATATTTTACCCGCTCAACCTGCTGTTCGGTTGCCAAGCCATAAAGATGCAGTGACATTGTTACCTGATCGCCGCCATCAAGCCGGATTGCATGCACATCCAGCGGCCCCAGAGCCAAGCCACAACCGGCACGGATCGGCACTTCGGCGCGCGCTTGTACGCACACATCTGTCGGCGCGCTGCCAAATTGTTCTTGGGCATAAAGAATATTGGTTTCAACCCCGCTAATACCCGCGATCACTGCCCAGGTTTTATGATTATGCGGCGGCACCCAATGGCAATGCTGTCCGACCAGCAGGTAAAGCCCAAAACGGCCATCATCATCCATATGCAGGCAATAGGTCTGGTCGCTGCCATCGGCGGCCATTGGGAAATCGTCAGTATTGAAAACACCACTGCGGGCCAAGTTGATCAGCTCGCTTTTTATAGCCGCCAACCGGGCGGGCGCGGCTTCAGCCCCAGGGTCCAGGCTGCGCACCCGAGAGAGGGTTGCAGCGATGCACTGTCGTCGTCGTTCCTGCAAATTATCTTCCGTCATGGTCACCACGTCTTTCCCCCTTGTTTTTGTTTTTATGAACTGTCTTGCGGCAGATAGGTGTTCTCTTGCGCCCATCGTTTCAGCCATCGATCCAGCATGAGCAAGATACCCACCGCCAGCAGTGAAACCGCCAGCAGCCGCAGCCAAAACGCCCCATGTGTCAACGTCACCGAGGTAAAACCAATGGCCATTACCAAAACAGCAGCAACCATCCGCCCACCATGATGGCGCAGACGCGTTGACCGGTGCCATTTTCCCCGCCGAAACCGTCGCAGATCACCGATTGCCAGGGTCGCGCCGCACAGGCCAAACAGGATCAATCCGACAGCACGCGGCTCATTTGTCCAGGCCTCAATGCCCCACGCGGTGGCGGCTGCGCTGGCAATCAGGACAAATTGCGCGCTGCCTTTATCGATGGGCCCCACCCGCGACCAGACCGCCAGCCGATCAGATTGCCCAGCGTGCGCGATGGCATGAATCCGAAAGCCAGAAAGCGCCAGATAAAACGCCAAAATCCCTATTAACATCATGAAAATGTTACTGCGGTCGACGGCGATGGTCATCCCAGCCAGAAAGAAAACAGTCATCGCAATCAAAAACCCGCGCCCCGCCAAGCGATGGGGGCGACGGCCTTTCGCCAACAAGCCCGCCATTCCAGCAAGCGCGATGGCGGCAAGTCCAAATATCCCATGGATTTGAAAAATAAGATCAATTGGCAGGATCATCACACGATCTACTTATTCAACGCCAGATTGCTATACGCCAAGATTGCAAAAACACCGTTACCATAACCAATCTCACGCATTTCAGGCATATGGTCACGGGCCAAGCGCTTGACAACATAGCAAAGCTTACGCCCATCATACGCGCTTGTCACCATCTTGGGTCGCAAATTTACCGTCTCCTGAAATTACCGTAACACATCCCCCAATGGGGTTTGCCCCGATCCTGGCTTCAGCGGTTTTTGTTGCCCCGCGCCCGGCGCCCACGCCGTCATGAACAACAATTCAAAGCTCGCCGTCAAACGGCCATCCTCTGCTTGAAAGCGCTGCTGATAAAGCTCGGCCATGCGGGCAAAGGTTTGACGGCGGCTAAAACATCGGCGGCGTTCTTGTAAGATATTGGTTTCTGCCATGCCGCGTAGATCAGCAAAAAGTCCAA
The DNA here is from genome assembly GCA_042088965.1 of Nisaea sp. GTDB lineage: Bacteria > Pseudomonadota > Alphaproteobacteria > Thalassobaculales > Thalassobaculaceae > TMED26. Next base: position 27,333 of record JBELLC010000010.1, read on the forward strand.
AAACACTGTCATAGGTCACCGTTAACCGATCCGTATCGACCACTGGCAAGGAAAAGCCCGCGCGCTGCAATAAACCGCCAAGATCACGAATTTCGATACTGGGCGCCACCCGCGGGCTCACCCCGCCCTCAATTTCCAGTTCTGCCGCCATCAGCGTTTGTCGCAATTCCACCAAACTATCACCGCCCAGCATGACCCCTAGGAACAACCCATCAGGCCGCAACGCGCGGCGAATTTGCAGCAAACTACCAGGCAAATCATTCAGCAAATGCATACCAGAGGCCGCCAAAATCACATCTTGGCTAGCATCCGCAACCGGCAGCATTTCGCTGTCAGCAACAGCCAATAATGGTGGCGGCGTGAGTCCCACAGCTGGCGTTAAAGGGACCGGCGCGAATTGATGCAAGTCTTTGATCCGGCGGCGTACCGCTGGATGATTGGCCAGCACACTATCGCGGGCATCAAGCTCAACCCCAACGCCAAAATCACGGTCAATATCAAGCAATCGGTCAGCCAGCCGATCAACCATTTCACAGCGCAGAAAGTCATGGGCAGACCAATCCTTCGCCGCCCGCCGCAAACGGCGGCGCAAGAGCCCACGATCAAAAATCTTTGGTGGCTGCATCATACCCTCGGTCTTGAAAAAACTGTTTTCCACTGTCCATAGTCTAGAGATGGTTCATTTACACCGATCTGCAATCAGGACGCAGCTTACCCAGTTGGCGATAGGCATTGGTAATTTTTTACTGCCGCCGCGCTGCTTACTGTGCCGAACCCTTGTCACAGGCAGCGACGGCCTCTGTCCAGAATGTTGGACAAGACAACGCTTCATCCGGCCACCGCTATGTGATCGCTGCGGCCTGCCTTTCGCATTCACCGACCCGCTGACACCCCCTAACACGCAAATCTGCGCCGCGTGCATCAGCCAGCCACCGCCCTTTTCCCATGCCCGTGCCGCCCTTGTCTATGATGACGCCAGCCGCCCCCTCGTCCTCGGTTTTAAACATGGCGATCAAACACATATGACCGAAACCTTGGCCACATGGATGGCCCAAGCAGGCGCGCCCTTGCTTGCTGAATGTGATTTGCTACTGCCTGTGCCATTACACCCACAGCGGTTATTTCAACGGCGGTTTAATCAGGCCGCGCTGCTTGCCAATGCGATTGCGCGACGCCATCAATTGGCTGTCAATCACCTTGTGTTAAAGCGTCTGCGGGCAACACCCTCACAGGGTCACCAGCGCCGCGCAGAGCGTTATCGTAATGTCCGGGGCGCTTTTGGCCTCACAGCAGCAGGCCACGCGTTGATTAAAGACCGAAACGTATTGGTCATTGATGATGTGCATACCACTGGTGCAACCTTATCCACCATCGCCGTCGCGCTAAACCAGGCTGGCGCCGCAGAAGTTTCAGCATTGACCCTCGCACGGGCTGTGCAAAGCTGATCTCGGTCATCACAGCAAACTGGACGCTGGGCTCAGAAATGCTTACTTATGCCCTGACGTTTTATTTAACTTAGGCTGGCCCATTTAGGCGTAGAAGGAATATCGATGGCTAAAGTTGAGATTTATACCTCCATGTTTTGTGGCTTCTGTTTTCGTGCCAAAGCTTTGTTGACGGAAAAGGGCGCTGATTTCACCGAATATGATCTTGATGAAAAGCCGGGACTGCGCCCGCAAATGCTGGAGCGTAGCAATGGTGCCCGGACCGTCCCGCAGATCTTTATCGATGATCAGCATATTGGCGGCTCCGATGACTTGGCCGCTTTAAACGCTGAAGGTAAGCTTGATAAACTGTTGAACGTCAGCCGCTCAGCGCCGCTTTAAGCGATATCGGAGGACCGAATGAGCAAGCTAACCGTCGCCTGCGTGCAAACAAATTCCAAACGCCTGCCGGAAGACAATATCCGGGACATCAGCCCAATGATCCGCGAGGCGAAAGCGCGCGGTGCTGATTTGATCACCACGCCTGAAATCGTTGGCATGTTTGAGCCGAAACGCACTCTGGCGCTGCAGACAGCCAAACCAGAGGCGACCCATGAAGTCCTTGCCGCCTTTCGAGCGCTGGCGGCGGAGCTATCAACCTGGCTCCTGATTGGCTCAATTTCCATCAAACTCAGCGCTGAAAAGCTCTCCAACTGTAGCTATCTGATTGGCCCTGATGGCAAAATTGTCGCCCGCTATGCGAAAATCCATATGTTTGATGTACAAGTTGGCGATGGCTCAACCTATCGGGAATCAAGCACCTATGAGCCAGGGAAAGCGGCGGTTTTAGCGGACACCCCCTGGGGTCCGCTTGGGATGACAATTTGCTATGATATCCGCTTTCCGCATTTATATCGCAGTTTGGCGCAAGCAGGTGCGGGAATGATCACAGCACCCGCTGCCTTTACCAAGGTCACAGGACAGGCCCATTGGCATGTCTTGCAACGTGCCCGCGCCATTGAAAACGGCTGCTATATTATCTCTGCGGCGCAAACAGGCGAACATGCTGAAGGCCGCAAAACCTACGGCCATTCCGTGATCATTGCCCCGTGGGGCGACGTCTTGGCAGATGCTGGCGATGCGCCAGGGGTGATCACCGCTGAAATTGATTTAGCAGCGGTCGACAAGGCCCGTGGCAAAATCCCCTCGCTGACCCATGATCGGGCGTTTACGCCGCCAGTCTTGCAGACAGACACCATCGCTGCTGCGAGCGCCAACGGCGATTAAATTTGTCACCCCAGAGGGCTAACGCACCGGCGACCTTGGCCGCCGGTGGTGCGTGTATTGCGCGCTTATTCTGCCGCCACCGCCTTGGCAGAACTCGCTTCCAACGCTTGCGATAGATCGGATTGAATATCGTCCGCATGCTCAATACCAATCGACAAGCGGACGTATTTTTCCGAGACCCCGCTGGCCAATTGATCTTCAACCGAGAGTTGGCTGTGGGTGGTGGTTGCGGGATGAATGGCCAATGACCGTGCATCGCCGATATTGGCAACATGATAAAACAGTTTCAGGGCATCAATAAAGTGCGCGCCGCTATAGCCATCACGCAGTTCAAAGCCAACCAAGCCGCCAAAGCCACCTTTCAGATAGGTTTCCGCCCGACGCTTCAATTCGCCATCTTGCACGCCTGGATAGATGACCTTTTCAACCGCTGGATGGGCTTTCAGAAAGTCGACGACTTTGACGGCATTCTCACAATGGGTGCGCATGCGCAACGGCAAGGTCTCTAGCCCTTGAATGATCTGAAAGGCATTAAACGGCGACAGCGCGCCGCCCAGATCACGCAACAAAGTGGTGCGCGCCTTGATGATATAGGCAACCGGGCCAAGCGGTTTCGCCGCTTCGGTCCAAACGACACCATGATAAGACGGGTCAGGCGCATTCAGGGTCGGCTGCCGGGTTGCAAATTCCGCCCATGGGAAGTTACCGCCATCGACAATCAGGCCACCTATCGAGGTGCCATGACCGCCAATATATTTGGTGGTCGAATAGACCACCACAGCCGCCCCATGATCAAATGGCCGACACAGAATTGGCGCCGCCGTGTTATCGACAATCAACGGAATCCCAAATGCCCGACCAATATCTGCAACCTCTTTAATCGGAAACACTTCCAACTTCGGGTTCGGCAGAGTCTCTGCATAATAGGCCCGGGTTCGAGCATCGGTGGCACGGGCAAAGGCCTCGGGATCGGCCGGGTCAACAAAACGCACCGCAATTCCCTGATCCTTCAGGGTATTTGCAAACAGGTTCCAAGTCCCCCCATAGAGATTGGTGGAACTAACGATGTTATCGCCGGCACGGGCGATATTCTGAATCGCCAATGCCGTCGCTGCCTGACCTGACGCCACGGCCAGCGCCGCTGCGCCACCGTCGATCGCGGTAACACGTTTTTCCAGCACGTCGCAGGTTGGATTCATAATGCGGGTATAAATGTTGCCAAATTGCTTCAGGCCAAAAAGGTCCGCAGCATGGGCGCTATCTTCAAATTGGTAACTGGTTGTCTGGTAAATGGGGACCGCAACCGCCCCGGTTGCCGGGTCTGCGCGATAGCCCGCATGAAGGGCCAAAGTCTCTGGGTTTGTGCTCTCAACAGTCATTATCATTTCCTCTTTAGCGGAACCCTGCACGGGTTCGGGTTAACAAACAGCTAAAGATGGAGAACCCATAAGTGCATCAGCCAATGGGCATAAAAAAGCCCCACCGCAGATATACGCTTGGGGCTTTAAACCCCTCTTTAGCCGTACTTATAAAGCGCCCGCAAGCTGGATCTCAAATCGGCGCTGAATAAGGAGATGAACCAATTCACGAAAAATGTCAAAATATAATTTAAAACGATCGCAAGCCTTGCCCCAACCTGCCGCACAGGCTACTTCTGAAAGATGGCTATGTCGGATTCACAATCCAGAATTACCGCTGTTCTTGGTCCCACGAACACGGGCAAAACCTATCTCGCGATTGAGCGGATGCTTGGTCATAGCACCGGCATGATTGGGTTTCCCTTGCGTTTATTGGCGCGGGAGAATTATGACCGGGTTGTCGCTGCCAAAGGCCGCAGTCTGGTCGCCTTGATCACCGGCGAAGAAAAGATCATTCCGCCGCAGGCCCGTTATTTTATTTGCACCGTTGAGGCGATGCCGCTTGACCGCAGTGTTGCGTTTTTAGCGATTGATGAAATCCAATTGGCTGCCGACCCAGAACGCGGGCATGTATTCACCGATCGGCTTTTACATGCCCGTGGCACCGAGGAAACAATGTTTCTGGGAGCAGCCACGATTAGAGGCATCTTGCAAAAGCTTGTGCCAACAGCATCTGTCATCACCCGGCCACGGTTCTCCAGCCTGCTCTATAATGGCGCGACCAAAATCACGCGCCTGCCCCGGCGCAGCGCCGTCGTCGCCTTTTCAGTGCAGGATGTGTATGTCTTGGCCGAGATGGTCCGCCGCCAACGCGGCGGGGCCGCTGTTGTCATGGGGGCGTTAAGCCCGCGAGCACGGAACGCACAAATCGCTATGTATCAAGCCGGTGAGGTTGATTATTTGATCGCCACCGACGCAATTGGCATGGGCCTGAACATGGATGTGGACCATGTTGCCTTTGCTGCTGACCGGAAATTTGATGGCCGTTTCCCGCGCAACCTGACAGCCCCTGAGCTCGCCCAAATTGCGGGCCGTGCAGGCCGCCACATGAATGATGGCACCTTTGGGGTCACGGCTGAACTATCCGGCTTGGATGAAGAGCTTGTGATGGCGATTGAAGCGCATGAGTTTGATCCCATTAAAGGCTTATATTGGCGCAATCGACATCTCAGGTTTAACTCTATCCGTGACCTGCAACAAAGCCTTGATGACCGCCCTGACGAGGCCGTCCTGATCCGCAAGCGTGAGGCTGAGGATCAACGCGCCCTGGACAGCCTATCGCGGATTCCCGAGGTTGTGGCATTGGCGCAGTCACCCGCCCGCATTCGTTTGTTATGGGATGTCTGTCAAATCCCAGATTTTCATAAAAACATGACCGATAGCCACCCACGATTATTGGCCCAAGTATTCCAATATCTGGCCTCTGGTGCCGAACAATTGCCAAGCCATTGGGTGAATGATCAGATGAGCGGTCTGGACCGAACCGACGGTGGCATCGACACCTTAGTTAATCGAATATCCCAGATCCGCATATGGACCTATATTAGTCATCGCAACGAATGGGTCGATGATCCCATAGAGTTACAACAACGAGCACGGACCATTGAGGATCGGCTTTCCGACGTATTGCACGAACGTTTAACCGAACGTTTTGTCGATCGCCGGGCGGCGGTTCTAAGCCAGAAATTGACAGAACGTGAGGATTTGGTGGCGGCAATAAAGAACGACGGTGAAGTAATCGTCGAAGGGCACCGGGTTGGCGAAATGCGCGGCCTGGTGTTTTTCCCTGATGACGGCGCGAATGACCGCGACAAGATTGTTCTGGCAGCCGCCCGGCAAGTCCTGCCGCAAGAACTGGACCGGCGAGTCGCAACCCTGCTAGACGCCCCAGATGGTGTCATTGATTTTGACGATACCGACGGCTTGGTCTGGCAAGGCGCACGGATCGCACGCCTGATCGCCGGTCACGACATGCTCAACCCCCGGGTTGACTTAATCTGCTCTGAACTGTTGGAAGGAGAGCGACGCGAACGCCTTGAGCAGCGCTTGCTACACTGGGTAAAATCACGCATCAGCAGCGACGCCGCCCGCCTCATGCAACTGCACGAGGCCGCAAATGGCGAAAACGTCGCGGGTAGTGGCCGAGGTATCATTTATCAAGCTTTGGAGAACTTAGGGGCTGTCAGTTATAAAAATGTTGTTGAGTTGATCAAGGGGTTGGGTGACGATGAGCGCCGCGCCTTGAGTCAAGCCGGTTTACGTTTCGGCACAGAAACACTCTATGTCAGCGATCTTTTAAAACCAAAAGCAGTTGCCATATGCGCCCGACTCTGGTCAGCATTTCATGGTGCCAGCTATCCATTGCCGCCTGATGGCCGTGTGTCTGTTGATCGCGAAAAAGAAATCTCTGCCGATTTCGATTTTGCCATCGGCTATGCCCGGCTTGGCGGCAAAGCGATCCGCCTTGACATGCTGGAGCGCGTGGCCGCCGCCGCGCGCAAGGCCGCCCGCGAAGGGCGCTTTAAAATTACCGAAGAAATGTTGTCTTTGCTCGGCGCGACACATGCCGAAATGGCCCTTATCCTGGTCGACCTTGGATACAACAAAGCCGGCCAGGAAGACGAAACCGAGATACCGCTGTTTCAAAAACGCGGCAAACAGCGGCCACGGCCAAAACGTGCCGACAAGAAACCTACAGATACGGCTAACACGCCATCGGTAGATCGCACCGAGAGCACTGTCGCGGCACAAGACGGCGGCGAAAAATCGCCGGAAGCCTCACCTTCTGGCGACACCCGTGAAACGGGCGGCACGTCTGCGGAGAAACCAAAGCAACGCCGCAACACGAAGCCTAAACCCCATCGTCAAGATAATAATAATGCCAAACCGCCCCGCGCTAAGACACAGGCCAAGCCAAAGGCTAAGACACGTGCAGAAACAAAGATTGACCCCAATTCGCCTTTTGCTGTTTTGGCGCGCCTAAAGTTGAAGTAATGAACGCCGTTGTTGACCCGGATGCAGTGGCGCAACGGCTCGACAAATGGTTGTGGTACGCGCGGTTTTCCAAATCGCGCAGTTTGGCGGCTAAGCTATTGGCAAGTGGGCGCTTGCGGCTGTCCAAACGGGTGATCTCAAAAGCTCATCAAGTGGTTCGCATTGGCGATGTGCTGACTTTTCCGCAAGGCCCTCATATTCGCGTTATTGAAGTTGTCGCCCTGGCGCGCCGCCGGGGTCCTGCGAGTGAGGCAGAAACTTTATACAAAGATTTAGCGCCGCCGCAGGATAAACCCACCGAAACGACCGTTGAAATGGCGACAAAGGCATCACCTGCCGCCCGCACGCCTGGAAGTGGCCGCCCCACCAAACGAGAACGCCGCTTAACGGACCGCTTTTTAAACCGCGATTAACCCCTCTCAGGGAATGGTTTCAATGCGCAGCACATTGGTCGACCCTGGTGTGCCCATCGGCACCCCTGCGGTAATCACCACCTGATCGCCGCTGCTGGCAAAACCCTCTTGGCGGGCCAACTCTGTTGCCCGCATGACCACCGCCGAAAACCGTTGTTCTTGGGCAATGTGGATGGCATGAACGCCCCACACCATGGCCAGACGGCGGGCCGTGCGATCGGTGCTGGTAATACACAAAATTGGCACCCTTGGCCGTTCGCGTGCCGCCCGCATGGTGGTTGAGCCAGAGGTGGTATAGGTGATGATGCAGGTCGCTAAGATGGTTTCTGCAACTTGCCGCGCGGCCAGGGTAATGGCGTCCGAGGTCGTTGCCTCGGGGTCTGAATGGCTGCCCGCGATGATGGCGTGATAACCGCTATCACGCTCAACTTCGATGATAATCCGATTCATCATTTCCACAGATTCAACCGGATAGTCACCGGCGGCAGTCTCTGCTGATAACATGACAGCATCCGCTGAGTCATACACAGCGGTCGCAACATCCGAGGCTTCAGCGCGCGTAGGCGCAGGGGCTGTTACCATGGAGTCAAGCATTTGGGTGGCCACAATCACCGGCTTGCCGCGCTCCCGACACATGGAAACGATCCGTTTTTGCAGGATCGGCACCATTTCCGGCGGCATCTCAACCCCCAGATCACCGCGCGCCACCATCACCGCATCACTCATCTCAATCAGCTCTGGAAGATGGTCCATGGCAGCTGGCTTTTCCAATTTGATCAAGATCGATGCACGATCACCAATCAACTTGCGGGCCTCAAGCACATCAGCTGGCCGCTGCACAAAAGATAAAGCAATCCAATCTGCCCCGAGCGTGAGGGCAAATTCAAGATCTGCACGATCCTTGTCACTTAACGAGGAAATCGGCAAAACAGCGTTGGGCACATTAACGCCTTTACGATTGGATAAGGGCCCGCCTGTGATCACAGTCGTGGTCAAGCGATCTTTGGATAAATCCTCAACGCGAAGCCGGATTTTGCCATCATCAAGAAGTAATTCGGTGCCAACACTTACGGCTGCGAAAATTTCAGGATGCGGTAAATTCACCCGCCCCATGTCACCCGCATCAGCATTCAGATCAAGATCAAAGCGCTGCCCTGCGGTTAACTCAATACCGTCCTTCGCAAACGTCCCAATCCGCAATTTGGGCCCTTGAAGATCGGCCATCACAGCAATTGCGCGGCCCGTCTCTTGCTCAATACTGCGGATCGCTTGATAACGATCCCGGTGCTCCTCATGGGCACCATGGCTGAAATTGAGGCGAAAAACATCGGCACCAGCGTGAAACAAAGCAGCAATTTCCGCTTGGCTCGACACAGCAGGCCCCAAAGTGGCGACGATTTTAGTGTTACGGATTCTTCTCATATCTCCGCTTGTACCTGAGAATCAGTGTTTAAGTAAGACAGAGTTTAAGGACCTGCGGACAGCCCTCACGGTGAATTTACTTTATCGATCAGGATGGCGCGTAAATCATTTACATTGGTTAAGGTCGGCCCCGTAACAACAGTGGTTTTCAAAGCGGCAAAAAAACCATGGCCATCATTCCGGGCCAAGGCGGCAGCCAGGTCGACGCCAACCGCTTTCGCACGGTGCGCGGTATCCGCAGGCAAATACGCCCCCGCGACTTCGGCCGCGCCATCAATGCCATCGGTATCCCCTGCCAAGGCCGCGACGAGGGACCGGCAATCGCTGGCACGTTGATCCAAGGCCAAACCGAGCGCCATTAAAAACTCCACATTGCGGCCACCCCGGCCATCACCGCGCACCGTCACCGTGGTCTCGCCGCCTGACAACAAAACCGCCGGAGCTGTCACAGGTTGGTCATGGCGGGCCACTTGTGCAGCAATCGCCGCCATCACTTGACCAACCTCGCGGGCTTCGCCTTCGATGGCATCGCCTAAAATCAGCGGTGTGTAGCCATGCTTTTGGGCAACAGCGGCCGCCGCCATTAACGCCATTTGCGGTGTCGCCACCATAACAGTATCACTTCGGGAAAGATCGTTATCACCTGGTTTTGGTGTTTCAATGCCAGCGGCAAGGTGAGCGGCGACGCTGGCGGGCAACTCAAGGTGATAATCTGCCAAAATACCAGCCGCCATGGTGACTGTGGTCGGATCGCCAACCGTTGGGCCAGAGGCGATGGTTGCCAAATCATCACCAGGCACATCTGAGATCACAAAAGTTAAGCTGCGCGCCGGGAATGCGGCGGCCGCCAATCGCCCACCTTTGATCGCCGAGAGGTGCTTTCGGACACAATTCATTTCATGAATATTGGCACCTGAGCGCAACAAGCGATCGGTCAATTCTTGCTTATCAGCAAAATTCACACCGGCGGCGGGCAAGGACAACAGCGCCGATCCACCGCCTGAAATGAGCGCCACCATAAGGTCATCATCTGTCAGACTTTTGGCCAGCGTCAGCATCCGTTCAGCGGCCACCAACCCGGCCTGATCAGGGACCGGATGGGCGGCCTCGACAACCTCAATCCTGCGGGTTGCAACTTTATGATCATAGCGGGTGATCACCAACCCCTCTAACGATCTGTCGGGATGGGCCGCGCACCATTCTGCCTCAAAGGCGGCGGCCATGGCACCGCTCGCCTTACCCGCGCCCACAACCACCAAACGGCCCGCCGGTGGATTGGCCAGAAGGTCTGCCATCGCGGCCGGCAAACAGGTTTTTGGATCCGCTGCGGTGAGAGCGGCTGCAAAAATCTCACGCAAAATTGACTCTCGTTGATCCACCGCCATCTCCTTTCCCAATCAGCGCTTTAATGACCCTAGAATTTGCCTCGATTTGGCGCAAGCAGCATGCTGCCAGCAAGCGGACTTCACAGCCGACAGAGAACATGCAAAATGCCGTCCAAAGCGTACACCACGAAAGATCACATTTATGGCTAAACTTCTGACCGTCCATGATCAACCAGCTTTCGAAATTATAAGTCCAGACGCCAAGAGTAACGTAATCTTGGTCGCTGATCATGCCAGCAATCGAATTCCAGCCAAGCTCAATAATCTTGGGTTGCCAGCAAACGATTTAAATCGTCATATCGCCATTGATATTGGCAGTAGGTGGATAACCGACTATTTAGCGTCGCGGTTTAACGCTCTGGCGGTTTGTGCGGGATATTCGCGCCTGGTTATTGATTTAAACCGCCAACCCGAGGCCGTAACGTCCATCCCTGAGGTGTCAGATGGCACCCATGTCCCGGGCAACCAGGATCTGTCTGGCCCCGCTCGGCAGCAGCGTATTGATGAAATTTTTTGGCCCTATCACACAGCAATTGACGCGGCCATTGCAGCGGTTGAGGCGCGCGGACAGACGCCAATCCTTATTTCACTACATAGCTTCACGCCCGAGATAAACGGCCAACAGCGGCCCTGGGATATCGGTTTTCTGTTCGATGAGGACGCCCGTTTAAGCCGCCATATGATCACCGCGATGGGCCAAAACGGTGATCTATTGGTGGGTGAAAACCAGCCTTATTCCGGCAAAGACCCCCAAGGCTTTACGGTCAGCCACCACGCCGAACGACCGCATCGGCCCTCCATTATTGTCGAATTTCGCCAAGATTTAGTCGCCACCAAAAGGACCGCCGAAGCATGGGCGGAACGATTCGCTGGCGCTGTTGAGGAAAGTTTAGAGGCCGCCAGCCTGACAAATGACGCCAGCTAATGACATTTCCAAAACAGTGATTATATCTACCCAAACAGCGAAGGAGTGTTTGATGTCTGAAAAACCTGAAATCGACCCACAAACCCAAACCGAAATTGAGGCAGCTGTATTGCGCCGCTTGCTAAAGCATCTTGATGACAACAAAGATGTGCAAAATATCGATTTGATGAACTTGGCAGGTTTTTGCCGTAATTGTCTGTCGAAATGGTACGTCGCAGAGGCTGAAACCCATGGCCTGGAGATTAACTATGAGGGCGCGCGCGAGATTGTTTACGGCATGCCTTACGCGGACTGGAAGGCGAAATATCAATCTGAAGCGTCAGCTGATAAAATCGCAACCTTCGCCAAAAATCACCCGAGTTAAGGGCAGTTTATCGTTGGCGACTCCCTCTTAAGATTATCCCAGTCTACTCTCAGCACTGTCGCCATCGCCTTTCAAAAACGGTGGGGTGACGTCGTCGTCATCAGTTGCCAGCGCGGCATCATCGCCAGCCGCCACAGGCCCCTCTTCATCCACGATCTCTTCGCTGGCGACCACGTCATCAGTAACGTCTTCGCCAGTAACGTCTTCGCCAGCATCGTCAGCGGCGGCATCGTCAGCGGCGGCATCCTCCTCAGATGGGCCGCCAATGCTTGACGTGCGGTTCAGGCGCTGACTACGGCGACGCTCAACCAGTGCCAATTCGACTGCATAATCATTGATTTCAGCACGTTTTTCGCGCGGCAGCGCGTCATAAACCGCCTCTGCTGCCTTCTGGGCATCGGGATCAGCTGAGTCCGCGGCGCGCATCACTTCCATTGCAATATCGTCGTCTTCACCCAAAACCTGGGAGACAGTTGCTGAAAAAATCTTCAGGGCTTTTTTTTGGTTTTTTTCATCTTCTAACATCAAAAAACCCTTCTCAAATGATTCAATAACGCAGCGGATAGACAGCAACAATTACGTTGTTATGATGTG
>JBELLC010000128.1:0-7366 GCA_042088965.1 Nisaea sp.
CAGCATAATGCAGGACGCTTGAATGTCCGTGAACGGATTGAACACCTGGTTGATGGCGACAGTTTCCATGAAACCGGCGCTATTGCAGGATCTGCGGACTATGATGAAACAGGGCAGTTGGTTGGCTTTCGGCCTGCTAATTGTGTCTTTGGCCGGGCCAAATTAGACGGTCGCCCGGTTGTTGTTGTCGGCGATGATTTCACGGTCCGTGGCGGCGCAAATGATGCTGGCATTAAGGGTAAACAGGTGGCGGCCGAACAACTTGCCTTTGAATATCGTTTGCCCTTGGTGCGCCTGATCGAGGGGACTGGCGGCGGCGGCTCGGTTAAAACCTTGGAGCAAGACGGCGCAACCTATATCCCGGGTAACCCAGCCTGGGAATGGGTGGTTGCCAATATGGGTCAGGTGCCCGTGGTCTCCTTGGCCTTGGGGCCGGTGGCGGGCCTGGGCGCGGCGCGCGCGGTGACCAGCCATTATTCGGTCATGGTCAAAGGGCTGTCGCAAATGTTTGTCGCGGGACCGCCTGTGGTCTCTGGCATTGGCGAGGATTTAGACAAGGAAGGTCTTGGCGGTAGCCGTATTCACACACGCAATGGGGCGATTGACGATGAGGTCGACAGCGAGCAAGAAGCTTTTGCGAAAGCCCGTCAGTTTTTGTCATATCTGCCGCAATCGGTTCACGAATTACCAGAACGTGGGGACGTGCGTGATGATGCCAATCGCCGTGATGATTGGCTGATCAGTGCCGTCCCCAAAGATCGTCGCAAGGTTTATAAAATGCGACCGATCATCGAGTCGGTCGTTGATCGTGACAGTTTCATGGAGCTTGGCCGGTATAATGGTCGCTCGGTTATTACCGGCTTGGCACGGTTGGATGGCTGGCCGGTCGCAATCATGGCCGGTGATCCGTATGTCTATGGGGGGGCTTGGACGGCGGATGCGTCGCAAAAAATCACCCGCTTTGTGGACCTTGCGGAAACCTTTCATCTACCCGTGGTCCATTTGGTTGACTGTCCGGGCTTTTTGATTGGGTCAGCCTCGGAGCAGGCGGCGACCATTCGCCATGGTGCCCGCGCGCTGTCCGCGGTCTATCAGGCGAAAACCCCCTGGTGTTCAATCTTGATCCGCAAGGTCTTTGGGGTTGCTGGGGCCGGAAACTCGAACGCGGGTCGCTACCATTACCGTTATGCCTGGCCGTCGGGGGATTGGGGCTCGCTGCCAGTCGAAGGCGGTTTGGAGGCGGCCTATAAGTCTGATCTGGAGGCCGCGGATAATCCAGAAGCCTTGAAGGAAGAAATCTTAGGGCGCTTGGAAGCTGTCCGCTCGCCCTTTCGCACCGCTGAACGCTTTATCGCCGAGGAAATCATTGATCCGCGTGATACCCGCAAGCTGCTCTGTGAATGGGCCAACCTTGCCGCCCCTTTGCGCACGCCCGGACCGGTTGGCTTTCACATCCGGCCCTAACCGCGCAAGGCTTTGATTTGCTCAAGATAGCTGTCAGCAACGATCCGCGCATCAATCAGCCGGGGGCCGCTGTTGGCAGCGGCTTGCTGGCAGGCGTTGTGAAGGCTATCGGTGCTGTCTGCTGTCCATGTCTGAAAACCAAAACCTGCCGCCATCATGGCAAAATCAGGGGCTTCCCAACTGAGGCCAAGATCGGCCATTTGCCGCGCTTCGCGTTTGATATCAATCAGCGATAAACGACCATCGTTGAACAACAGGATGCAGACATTAGCCTGATATTGGGCAATGGTTTTCAACTCGCCCAAACACATTAAGGCCCCACCATCACCGGTGATGGCCAGCGCCCCGCGAACGGGATCATGCAGGGCGGCTGCAATCGCTGCGGGGATGGCAAAACCCATGGTTGCCAAGCCATTTGAAATGAGCAAGTCTCGCGGCGCTTTACTTGGCCAGAAGGCACAGGCGGTGAACATATGCGCGCCTGCATCCACCGCGAGGCGTGGTTTGCCTGCAAAGCTGTCGGCGGCAATCGCAACTGCCGCACTTGGGGTCAGGCCATCGCCGCCGCCCCCCTCTAAGGCTGCGCGCATGCGGCTCTGGTGTGCCAGCAGATCGTCAGTTGACCAACCTTTATCCGCTGCATCGCTTGGCAATGCGGCCAGAAGGGCGGATAAGGTTTCCGGCAAGGCGGCAATGATTTGCAGATCTGGTGTTAAATAATGCGGTTGATGGGCTTCTTCTGCCAGGTCGATTACAGGCGCTGAATAGGCCCAGGGCTGCGGTATCAACTCCACCGGATCCAGTCCCACGAGGACGATTAAATCAGCGCTGGCAACCGCTGGTCGCTCAAGCGCGCCGCCTGTGAACAGGCCGATTTGATGTGGGTCATCGGCGGCAATCGTGCCCGCTGCCATATATGTGGTGAGCGCGCCGCCGCCGCTTCTGGTGATCACGTCGCGGATCGGTGCCACAAGGCCCGCGCGGGCCGCTTCCAAACCAATGATAAAGACCGGCCGTTCGGCGTCTGCAATTTGTAGAGCGGCCTGATTGATCACGCTGTTGTCAGGTTTAACCGCCTGTTTCAACGCTGGTTCGGGTGTGTTTGCAAAGCTTTGGCTGAAATCCCGGACGGTTGGAAATAAGGTTGCAGGCCGCCGGGGCGGCGATGGCTGCTGTTGTAACCAGGCATCTAAAGAGTTTGGATGTGCCGCGAGCAGATCGCCCTCTTGACGCATTAATGGCCGCACCATCGCAGCTTGGTCAATAAATTGATGGCTGACATAGGCGTATTCTGCGGGCGCCGCAATTTCGGCCACCAATAAGGCTGGGAAACGGTCGAGGGTGGCCGCCGCGACGCCATTGATCGCCGATGCCAAGCCAGGTCCACGGGTGGCAAAAGCAACCCCTGGGGTTTCCGCTAAAACGCCGCTGACGCCTGCCATGATAACAGCGGCATCCTCGCGGGCGGTGATGATTACCTCAATACCAGCTGCTTTTGCAGCGACCATTAGATCAAGGCTGGTGCCGCCCCCTGGCACACCAAATAGACGGCGCACGCCAGCGGCATGCAAACGGGCGATGAGAATATCTTGAAAGGCGGATGTGGCAGTCATTGGGAACAGCTCTTTTCTGGTGGGATCGTAATCCTACCGCTCCCCATGACTGCCGTATAGATTAATTTGGCTAGGAACTCAGGTCTGCAATCCGCTTTAGAACCACGCCAGAAATCCGCCAACTGCCGTCGCTTTGCAGTTCCATGAAATATAGCGCTTTGCGGGCCAGATCATCGGGGCCAACCACATAAACCATTTGTGCGGGGCGGCCATTGACGGTTGTTGTTTCGCCAAATTCAAAAACCTTCGGGCGGGCGACTGACTCGTAACCGCGCAACACCATGGCTTGAAAGCGCTGGACACTGCCAAACATGCTTTGAATGTTGGGCGCGGCGAACGAGAAAGCTTTATCCCACTGGTCGTTTTGAAAGGCCGTCACTTGCGCGCTAATAACTGTCTGAAAGGCTGCGGCATCATCGGTGGTGAGATTTTTCGCCCCAGCTTGTGGCGGTAAAGCAAGGGCGGCCATCAAAATAATCACGCCACAGAAAAAGCGTCGAATGGCTGTCAATTGGTGCATGTTAAATCCTCCTAACCGAGATACGCAGATGGGTGAAGGACAGATCATTATTGGCGCGGTTTCAGCCGCTTTTGATCGGAAACCAAGTCATTGCAAAGCCTTTTGCATCAGCGGCGTTTTCAAACCAAAATATGGTTTCTTTGAGACTGGTTGATTCAACCCGCCAGCGCCCCTGGCAGTGCTCCGCCAGCCATTGACGCTCGCCTTGCAAGCTTGGCGCACCGCTGCGACTGGACTCGGCGGGAAACCGCACCTGCTGCCAACCGGCATCGATATGGCTTTGATCTGTAATCGCTAATTCGGTGACATCGCCGCCAAGCTGTTCAATGCCAAATAGCTTTTCGGTAACCCCTTCCTCTGTGGTGGCCGCGTTTAAGTGCCGCCGCACGGCAACAAAAACCAGCGCCACGACAACGCCGATGATCAGCACAAGGCCCAAGCCCGTCATAAGCAATATCCCTTAACCAACATCTTATGAGCAAGTATGCGCGCCTCTGACCTAATCGGCAATCATCCTGCTGGTTCGCTCTCTCACGTTATTGTGACTTTATGGATTACGATAAATGACAGAGACTCATAAACAGCGATGTGACAGAGAAAGGTCGTCGAAATGCCGAGAACAATCCTGAAAGTAATCTTGACGATCGTGGGCGTTCTGGTGGTATTGCCAGCGGCCGCAGATCCCGCGTCCTGGCGTGCCGAATGGCCCGATACGGATTTCAGCAAACATAGCGTTGCGTTTGAGGAAATAATTGGCGGTGGCCCGCCCCGCGATGGCATTCCATCCATTGATAGACCGCGCTTCAACGCGTTGCGCAAGGTTGCGGGCTATGAAGGCACAGAGCCTGTGATTGGTTTGGAAATTAATGGTGATCGACGGGCTTATCCCTTGGGGATTCTCACCTGGCACGAGATCGTTAATGACGTTGTTGGCGGCGTCCCTGTCGCGGTCACCTATTGCCCGCTCTGTAACGCAGCGATTGTCTTTGACCGGCGGGTCGGGGGCACGGTGCTGGAATTTGGGACCACGGGCAAATTACGGCATTCAGACTTGATTATGTATGACCGCCAAACAGAAAGCTGGTGGCAGCAGTTTAGTGGTGAAGCCATTGTTGGCGAAAGCCTCGGGCAGGTGCTGGAAACCATTCCGGCGCGGTTGGAATCTTTTGCCGATTTCAAAGGCCGTTTCCCTGAAGGGAAAATCTTGGTGCCAAATAATCCAGATCTCAGGGATTACGGCGCTAATCCCTATGTTGGTTATGACAGCTCCGGTTTTCCATTTTTATTCAAAGGTCAGGTGCCAGAGTTTGTGTTCCCCTTGGCGCGGGTGGTCGTGGTCGATGGACGGGCCTGGAAATTAGATTATCTGCGGGAAAAAGGCCGGGTCGACTATCAGGACCTGGTCCTGAGTTGGAAGCCAGGGCAAAATTCTGCCTTGGATACCCGCGCGATCAGCGCGGGGCGTGATGTTGGCAGTGTGACGGTTCAGCGCCGCACCGACGGCCAGTTAGCAGATGTTAGCTATGATGTGACCTTTGCCTTTGTGTTTTTCGCCTTCCATCCCCATGGTGAATATATTCGCTAAATCGCCGCACTCACGGGGCTGGTTTTACATGTCGGCGCGCTAACCAGGTGGTGATGCCAGCGGCGGCGGCCAATGCGGCGGTCAGATAGTAGGTGGCGGTGTAATCGCCAAATAACTGCACCAATAAAGCAAAGGCAGCGGGGCCAACAATGACGCCGCTAAAGGTGACAAATAGCCCGGCACCGATAATATTTGAGGCGCGACCGCTTGGCCCATGGCGAATCATTTCACTGAAAAACACCCCATTCCAGCTCATGCCGGTGAAACCCAAAACAAAGTAAACCCCATAGACCCACAGAATCGGCCAATCAGCTGACAATTGGGTCAGTATCAGCGCCCCAATTATGATGATGGAAATGGTTGTCAGCATGATGGTAAAAGCCGACCGGCTGCGGTCTGCAAGCCAGCCCCAGGTGATCCGACCGATAACACCTGCGACCAGAATACACGATAGGGCGTCGCCCGCGGCGATCAAATCATAGCCAACTTCTTTCACCAGAACAGTGACCGTGAAGGATGTCAGTGACAGCTGAACAGCGGCTAAGAACAAACCTGAAAAGCACAGCCATTTGACGGTGCCATAGCTGAACGCAAGGCGCACATCAGTGAGGGGGGGACGCCAGATCACCGCCCCAGGTTGGCGTTCCCGGTCCCAGCGCGCCCGCGGCGGTTGCATCAGCAAAACCGTTACGGCGACCAGCACCAGCGGCACCAGGAAGGAACTTTGCCAGCCCCAATCAAGGGCCAGTCGGGGGCCAAGTTGCCCAGCAATGACGCCGCCCAAGGGAACACCGGTAAACCGAATGGAGAAAATCAGCGCTTGATTTTTGGGGCTGGCGATCTTGGTCAAAATCGCTGCCGCGGGTGGGTTTGCAAGGCCATAGCCAAGGCCCACAATGAACGAGCCCAGAACAATCAACGCTAACTGTCCGCTGGCAAGCATCGCAATGGCGATCAGGAACATCGCTAAGCTGACTTGGCAGGTCCGCCACGGTCCCCAGCGACTGACAAAACCACCCGCCATCAGGCTTGTGGTCATCGCGCCAAGATAGACGATCAACACTTGATAGCCGATCAACGAGGCTGTGATGCCCATATCATCCGCAACTTTTGGCGCAATCGACGGCAACCAAAGCGACGTCATGGATGCCAATGTGACGGACAAGGTCATAAAGACCATCGCCAAAATTTGGTCAAACAGGCTTGGCTGCCAATCGCGCGATTGCTGAGATGTCATCCGGTTTGTGCAGTCTAACGCTGTGCCAGAAAGTCGATGGCCGCTTGTACGCCGCCGGCGCCATGGGGAATGTTTTGGCGGTTGAGCTGCATCTCAATGACCCCGAGCGCACCGAACAACATTGCTTCGTTAAGATCACCTAAATGGCCAATCCGAAAAACCTTGCCATTCAAGGGCCCAAGACCACCACCAAGGGCAAGATTGCCCTCATTGGCACAGGCTTGGCGGAAAACCTCACCATCATGACCGTCTGGCATCTCGACAGCGGTCACGGAATCGGATCGGCGTTCGGGGTGGCGGGCAAAAAATCTTGGGCCCCCATTAGCCGACCATGCGTTGACCGCCGCGCGGGTGGCGGACGCTAACCGGTGATGGCGGGCCAGCACATTTTCAAAGCCTTCTTCTTCAATGATATCAAGGGCTACGGTCATAGCTTCAAAAATCTGTGTGGGTGCGGTGCCTGGAAAAATAAAACGCCCATTTTGCGGGGCATATTCTTCCCAGCTCCAATAATGATGGGGGATCAGGCCATTACGGCGCTGCGACATGGCCCGCTCACTGACACAGGTGAAGCTCAACCCTACCGGCAGCATTAAGCCTTTTTGAGAACCGCCAACGGCAACATCAACGCCCCAATCATCCATCCGAAAATCAATCGAGCCAAGGGAGGAAATGGTATCGACCAACAACAAGCCATCGTGGCCTGCGGCATCAAGGGCGGCGCGCACAGCGGCGACATCATTGGTGACACCCGTTGATGTTTCGTTTTGGACCACGCAAACAGCTTTCAAGCGGCCATCGCGATCTGCCTGTAACGCCTCTGATAACGCCGCAAGGTCCATCCCGTCTTGCCAGTCACCGGGGATGGTTTCCACTTCCAACCCAAGAGACCGGCACAACTTGGCCCAATAGGTTGAGAAAAAACCCGTCTCTGGCACCAGAACATG